>NZ_BKNN01000006.1 GCF_008993995.1 Acinetobacter brisouii | reverse complement strand
TGGCAGGGGCGGCTGGATTCGAACCAACGGATGGCGAGATCAAAACCCGCTGCCTTACCACTTGGCGACGCCCCTAATACATACATCTACAGGTGAAATTGGCAGGGGCGGCTGGATTCGAACCAACGGATGGCGAGATCAAAACCCGCTGCCTTACCACTTGGCGACGCCCCTATCGAACTTTAAAATGACGTAATGGAGATTCATTTAAACTGTTGACCAAGTAAGCTTTACATGGTGCATGTTTAAGAATTTCATTAACGTGCATTTCAGCAGTTACTTCAGTAAAAACACAAGCACCTGTACCTGTAAGTTTTGCAACACCGAACTGATCTAAATATTGCATCGCTTCATTGACTTTAGGATATAAATTTCTTGCCAGAGGCTCAAAGTTATTTCCAAAGTCAGATGGCTTTATCTGATAGGCGCAGAATTTAGATGGCTTCGAGTTTCTTGTCAATATTTTTTGTGAAAAAAGTAGCTGAGTGCTGATAAAACAATCAGGTTTAAGCACAATGTATTGTTTTTGATCTAAGTCTATGAATGTTAAGTGTTCGCCAATGCCCTCAGCCCATGCATTACGTCCGTGGACAAAGACAGGCACATCTGCTCCTAGGCTTTGCCCAATCTCTGCGAGTTGCTGAATATTTAAGCCACATTGCCAAATCTGATTGAGTACAATTAACGTGCTTGCTGCATTGGATGAACCACCGCCTAAACCCGCACCCATTGGAATATTTTTTTCGATACGGATATTTAAGCCACAAAACTTTTGAGCATAAGGCTTTAATTTTTCCGCAGCCTTGTAAATCAGATTGTCTTTTTGTTCAACACCCGATAGACCATCAAGAATAATCTCATTGGTTTCATTTGGCTCAAACTCTAGCCAGTCATATAAATCAATGAGTTGAAAAATAGTTTGCAACTCATGATAGCCATTTGTACGTTGACCTGTGATATGCAGGAAAAGGTTTAGTTTTGCAGGGCAAGGAACGCGAATCATAAGGTTTAATACTAAATTAGCGATTTTGAATGACCATTGTAATACGATTTTCCTGACCGTCAGCAAGCTGTTGTTGCAGGATCAGTTTATTAGGGAGAGATGTGTCATTGTTATAATTTAAATGAACAGTCCAGCCATCTTCAATAAATTGGGTTGGGCGTTGTTGCGCATCTTTTTCGATTTGGGCATGGGGTGTTGCAGGTTGAGCCAACACCCAATGGACTAAATGCGTGATTGGTGCTTGCCATCCAGTCGCTTTCTCAAGCAATTCTTCGGGTGTTGTGGCATGAATCAGACCTGTTTTGGCACTGTTGAGGGTAACTTGTCCTTGAGTTCCTTCAATATGAGTTTTACCGATTCCTAATGCACCGCTCAGTTCAATATCAAAATTATCTTGCTGTTGTTGCCAAGTGAAGAAAGCGCTCCCAGATTGTTTCGGAGTGCGAACGCCAATTTTACCTTGCAGGGCAAAATTAGTTTCTTGGACGGGTTGGGTTGCCGATTGCTCTGGAACAGTGGTGACGATTTGCTGGGGTTTATGGTATTGCTGACAGCCTGTGAGAAGCAGGCTACTACTGGTGAATACACCTAAAACAATTTTAGTGAACGGATGCATGATGAACAAAACTCATTTTTTGCTGTTGCGGTAATAACAAAGAATTTAATTGAATTACTTGTGGGTCGTTTGGGTGTTTTTGTTTGAGTTGTTGTAAAAGGGATGTAAATTGTTGGCTATTTCCTTGTAAATACAATGCCTTGGCAAGGCGAATGCCTGTTGCTAGATTGTTGTTGAGCAGATAGGCTTTTTGTAACACAGGAATGGCTGTTGTAAAGTCATTTTGTAAAAATGTAATTAGACCATAAGTGTCTAAAATTGAAGCTTGGTCTGGCGCATATTCAAGCGCATGCTCGACATATTTTCGTGCATCTTCTAAACGACGATTTTGTAATGCCAAAGTATAGGCATAAGCATTGAGATAAGTTGGACTATTCGGTTCAATATTGAGTAATTTATTTAAGTCTTGTTCCAAGCGATCTCGATCTTGATAGGGATCGAGCAATAGAACTTGTGCATAAATAAGATCAGGGTCATCAGGTAAGTTATGAATTGCCTCATCAAGCAATTCGATTGCAGCAGGTTTGTGGTTAATTTTTTTAAGAATCTCTGCCTGTAATTGATATAAAAAACTGGCGTGTTGTGGATAGTTGACACGTTCTTGTGTCAGAAAACGTAGTGCATCACTGAGTTTGCCTTCTTTGTCATAGATCGTCACAAGGCTACGACGCGACACAGTGTACAGGCTGCCATCGACTAGGCGATAGTAAGCTTTTGCAGTTTCATAGTGCTGTTTACGTTCGGCATTAATTGCCAAATAGTAATAAGCATCATTCTGATATTGTGAAGAATCTTTGAGCTGTAATAAAAAACCTTCCGCTTGATCATAGCGTTTTAAGTCGATACTGGTTAAGCCAGCAATAAAAATAGGCTCATCTGCTGAAGGCCAGCTCCGAATAATACTTTCAAGTTTCTTCAGACCAAGTTCCGACTGTCCAATTTTGATTAGGTACTTAGCTTCAGCAAGGCGAACTTCAAGGTTATAGCGATGCTGACGACTGGATTTTGCATACCATTTCACCGTAGCTTTTTGGTCACCTGATGCTTCTAAAATATTGGCTTTTAATAAAATAAAACTGGTGACATTTGGACGTTTACGCAATGCACGTTGAATATCTTTAAGTGCTTGTTGCATTTGATTATCTTGTGCTTCAAGACTGGCAATCATCACTAAAATAGATGGATTACCATTGGCACGACTGCTGCGTAATGTTTTGAGTAATGCCATACGATCTTCAGCAGAGTCAGGTGCAATCCCTGCAACAATTTCTGCAAGATCAGAATCGGGGTCAATGTTTAAAATTTTATCAAGTGTTGAAGCTGTTAACTCATACTTATGTGTTTTTAATGCAATATGTGCTAAATAGAATAATGCAGGTACATCACTCGGGTCTTGATTGACCCAGTGTGTGGCAATATCGAGAGCAGACAACAGATCATTGTTGTCTAAAGCAATATCGAGTGCGCGTTGCTTTATGGCGGTTGAATCGCTGTGAATCGCTAAAACGGTATAATTATGCAGGGCAGTTGCATTTTGTTGATATTGCAATGCAAATTCGGCAACCATGGTTTGTTGTAACGGAAGAGGGTTATAGTGTGTCACTGTATTTTGAGCATAAGTGTAACTATAGGTGCACAAGGTAATGCTACCTAGCAATAAGATTGTGCTAGAATACCGTCGTATCAACAGACATGATTGTTGGCGAATTGTTTGCTGCAAAATTTCTTTATCCAAATATTTATGCTTATTATGACACCGATGATGCACAATAACACATGCATAATTTTAGTGAAATGATGATCTGACATGACGTTCTTTGCTTTAGGTGTCAACCATCAAACCGCTTCAGTTGACTTACGTGAGCGCGTTGCATTTAATGCAGAGCGCCTACGTACTTTATTGGCTGAACAAAGCCATCAAAATCAATTGAATGATTTAGTGGTGGTGTCGACCTGTAACCGTACCGAAGTTTATGCCATCACCGATGAAGCAGACATGCTATTAAATTGGTTGGCTCAATCCAATGGCATTGATGTTAACCAATTGTTTAATCATGTATATTGCTATGAAGATATTCAGGCGGTTTCCCATCTGATGCGTGTCGCTAGTGGTCTTGATTCACTGATGCTTGGCGAACCACAAATTTTAGGGCAAGTGAAATCGGCTTTGGCTCTAGCAAAAGAGTCTGGTACGGTTTCTGGACATTTAAACCGTGTCTTTGAGTATGCATTTTATGCAGCAAAGCGAGTTCGTTCTGAAACGGCTGTAGGCAGTCATGCAGTTTCAATGGGTTATGCAGTTGCTCAGTTGGCTCAACAAGTCTTTAGTCACCCTGAAAAACTGGTGGTGCTCATGGTTGCCGCAGGGGAAATGAATAGCCTTGTCGCAAAGCACATGGCAGATTTGGGCGTTGCAAAAATCCTGATTTGTAACCGTGGTCGAGAACGTGCAGAAAAACTTGCCAGTGAAATTACCGCATTTGTAGATGTTGAAATTATTCCATTTGATGAACTGTCACAGCATTTGTATCGTGCTGATGTTATTTCGAGTTGTACAGGCAGTTTACATCAGGTGATTGCTTATCAAGAGGTGAAAGCTGCGTTAAAGAAGCGTCGCTATCAACAAATGCTAATGGTCGATTTGGCGGTGCCTCGTGATATTGACCCAAAAGTTGAAGACCTTGATGGGGTTTACTTGTATGGTGTCGATGACCTACAAAGTGTGATTGATGAAAATCTAGCGCAGCGTCGTCAAGCGGCAGTTGAAGCTGAAGTGATGGTTAATCAATTAGCAACGCAGCTTTTAACTCAAGAAAAAGTGAAAGGTGCGGGACAGTCGATCTGTGCCTACCGCGCTGCTGGTGAGCAAATGCAGCAAGAAGAAGTCACACATGCATTGCAGTGCTTGCATAAAGGTGAGTCACCAGAAAAAGTAATTCAGGAACTCGCCCATCGTCTTACACATAAGCTTTTACATCCGACGTCAATGTTGCTACGTGAAGCGGCACAAACGGAAGACCCTGAATATTTGGAATGGATTCAGGATCACTTGCAGCGAGTTTTAGAACATCGTCGTAAACCTAAAAGCTAAGCTTGCGATTGTGAGAGATGACGGTTTAGTCATTTCTCATGATGGATCAAATTGATAAAAAAATAAGATTTATAATTCAATAAAATAAGTCGAAAAATCTTGTCAAGACAGTATTGTTTGATCAGCTTTGACAGTCATTTGAGATTTTTATCTGCCTGAATTTCGGTTTTATACTATATCCGCTGTAAAATCTCCGAAAGGGATATTGGTTGATTTTCACTGCTCGCATCCGATTCTTAGCGGTAGGAGATTGACATGAAATATCGCACCAGTTCTGCATCCTCATATACACGATTTCAACAGGCTTGTTTGCATCCGTTGCATTTTAGCAAAATGCAAATGGCACAGTATTTACCTGATTTACGCAGTGTTTCGATTGGCATTTTTGATGGTGAATTTGAGGATACTCAAACTCGTCAGCAGCAAGTGCAGCAACTCGGCGTACACAAATGCTTCCATTCGGCATATCAGCGTTTATTTTTTCATTAAGTCATTTTTTAAATCAAGCAGATACTTCATGTGTCTGCTTAATGTAAAAGTTTGAGACTAATCTGTTTGGTCAGCTCATTGAGCTGCATACGTAAGTTTTGTGATTCCTGTAAAGAAGCAGGGCGTTTCATTCGTTGTTTGAGTAACTTTTCTTGTAAGGCTAAAGCATTTTCTTTAGCAAAATTAAATGTTCGTTCTGGCGAATTTAAAATCTCAAGTACATTGGTGCGTTGCAGTAATTCGGCAATCTCTCCACGATAGGCATAACAAGCACCAAGCACATAATAAATCGCACGTTCCTGATCATCAGGCAGTTTGTCGAAGACCTGATCCAGTACGGCTAAAATCTCAGCCAATAAATCATCTTGCTGAATATACGCGCGCAGTTGTTCAAAATGCGTATAGAGAAATGGATTGCTCATGAGTAAGGCAACCGCAAAGTCTTCATCTCGAGTACGGATGTTAAATGATAACGATGCATCATGACTGATTTTAGGTGTAAAGCGTTTGCCAAGTCCTAATTTCTCCCGAAATGCCTGACTGAGCAAATAACGATAAGAGCCTTGTGGTGGCAGCAGTTGAGTCAGATTTTTGAGTTCACCCATCACCTGACTTTTACCTTCAGGGGTGCTGACATCGTGTTGCTGTGTCAGTAATGCGAATAAAAAGTCAGATAGCAGAGGGGCTTGTTGCCAGAGTTGCTGGAATCTTTCCACACCTTCCTGACGGATTAAGGAGTCAGGATCATGGTCATTCGGCAAAATAAAAAATTTCAGCTCACGACCATCATTGAGTAAAGGTAGTGCAATTTCTAAGGTGCGGCGAGCTGCTTTTTGACCCGCGCTATCTCCATCAAAAGCGATGGTAATTCGATGATTACGTTTAAATAAAATGTTTAAGTGTTCAGTATTACTGGCAGTGCCAAGTGTTGCAACACCACCATGAATCCCTGCCTGATGCAGTGCAATCACATCCATATACCCTTCGACCAAAAGCCAATCTTGGGCTTTAAACTTCGTGCCTTCATATAGCCCATAGAGCAATTGGTTTTTATGAAAGACTTCCGAGTCAGGCGAGTTAATGTATTTGGGTTTGATTTCATCATTCAGCGCACGACCACCAAAACCGACCACACGACCTTTCGGGTCACGAATCGGGAAAATAACACGATCTCGTAACAGGTCAAAATCACGTCCGCTGTCACTGGTGCGAATTAGACCGAGCTGTTTTAAACCATCAATATCTTGCGGGAAGGCATGTTCTAGATGCTGCCAGTCTTCAGGCGCATAACCTAAACGCCAATCTTGGAGGGTTGTAGGACTTAAACCGCGCTGTTTGAAATAACGCTGTGCAGAAGCACTTTTGGGTAACTGTTGCTGATAAAACTGGGCAATATTTTCCAGTAAGTCATACAGGTTACCTTCTTGGGTAATTTCAGAAAACTGCTGGTCGGCAAAGAAAAAAGGATCATCCTGTGGAAATGGATACGGCTCAAACTCCTGCATGACATCTGGGGGAGATACAGGCAGACTCGGTGCAGGACTGGTTTGAGGTGCTGGAGTCGCTGTTTTTTTATAGGTAAGTTTTTTACTGTCCTGATTGTCTTTTGGAAGTTCTATGCCAGTTTGGCTGGCGAGGTCTTTCATGACCTCGATAAAACTACGATTGTCGATGTCCATTAGAAATTTAATGGCATTGCCATTGGCTTGACAACCAAAGCAGTGATAGTACTGCTTGTCACGATAGACGTGAAAAGACGGGCTTTTTTCCTGATGAAATGGGCAGCAACCTGAGTATGTACGTCCAGTTTTTTTAAGTTTGACACGTTGCCCGATCAGATCAACCAGATCTGTACGGTCAAGAATTTGGTCAATTGTTTGCTGTGGAATCGCCATAATCAGGGAGATAGAAAATCATACGGGTTGATCAGTGTAGCAAATTTTCAGGTTACACAACATATAAAAGGCGAGCACATGGCCCGCCTTTTATCAAACAACAGCTTGAAATTAGTTGCTTTCAGGTTTGTCGAGTAAACCGAAGCTTAAACGATTTGTCCAACTGCGTTTTGGTTTTTCTTCTGATGTTGGTGCAGGCGTAGCGACGACTGGTTCAGGTGTAGCAGCAGGTGCGGCAGTTTGTTCCTGCTCAGGTTTGTCGAGCATGCCGAAGCTTAAACGGTTAGTCCAGCTACGTTCTTCGCTGTGATCCTGAGTTGCTTCTTGGCGATGATCGATATTGCTTTCTGAGCTACGACCAAAAATACCTAAAGTGGCTTTGTTCCACCAACTACCTTGTTTACGTGCAGCGGCAAGATCAACTGTACCATTGGCTTTCACTAGGTTTGGATAGTTTAGCTTAAGAATGTTGATATATTGCTGTGCGCTTTGTTGGTTGCCCAATTGGGTATAACCATAAGCAACAGTTGCCAATGCTTCAGGAATCTGTGGTGTGTCAGGATAATGTTCGACAACCCACTGACCACGTTCAATTGCGGCAACCCACGCTTGACGTTCAATATTAAAACGTGCAGCCGTCATTTCGTGTTCTGCGAGTTCTTGACCGATGTATTTCATGCGCTGTGCCGCATCGACAGAATACTGACTTGATGGGAAACGACGAATCAGATCAACAAAGTTTTGGTAAGCCAGTTTGAGATAGTTTATATCGCGATGAGACTGTTTGAGCGAGGTATAACGGATAATACCGTCATAGTTTTGCTCCATGTTGGCAACGCCACGTGCATAGTAAGCGTAGGCAACATTGGGATGGTCTGGATTCAAACGAATAAAACGATCAGCAGCAGTGACGACACCCGGATAATCTTTTTGTTGGAACTTCACATAAATTAAATCCAACTGCGCTTTTTGAGCATGTGTCCCCGTTGGGAAGTAAGTGTCAATCGCTTGGAGGTTTTTTGCCGCTTCATTATATTGACCTTTATTCAGCGCTTGTTCGGCTGAATCAAAATAGGCTTGTTCGCTGCTTTGTGGTCCAAGATCGGCTACTTCTTTTTTTGATGGATTGCTGCTACAGCCCACAAATGTACCTGCAATGCCTAAACAAAGCACAAGCATAGTAACTTTATAACGTGGTAGCGACATAAAAATTCCTCAGTTAATACGGGCAATGAGCTACAATGGCATTATTAAACCATTATTGTCTTAATGAGCCAAATGACTTCAACACAATCTTCTCATTCTAATTTCACTGAAACAGATTTCAATTTACTTGAAGATGCTGACGATGCAGATAATCATACTTCGAGCGTAACTTCAACACATTTATCGTTGCAATTTCAGTTGGATGAACAATATCTTGGGCTGCGAATAGACCAAGTTGCAGCCACCGTTTGGTCTGATTTTTCACGAGAAAAACTTAAACAATGGATGAAAGATGGGCATCTGCTTGTCGATGGTAACAAAATTAAACCGAAATATCGCTGTGAAGGGAACGAGTTATTAACTTTAGATGTTGAGCTTGAACCACAAACCCATAATCAACCTGAAAATATTCCACTCGATATTGTTTATGAAGATGATGATATTTTAGTCATTAATAAACCTGTGGGTATGGTTGTACATCCTGGTGCGGGCAATGGCTCGGGTACATTGGTCAATGCCTTGCTGTATCATTATCCGAAATCGGCAGAATTGTCGCGTGCGGGACTGGTGCATCGAATTGATAAAGACACCAGTGGTTTGTTGGTTGTTGCGAAAAATTTGGAAGCCCAATTTTCATTGACCAAACAGTTGGGTGATAAATCGGTTTACCGCGTTTATGATCTTGTGGTGTACGGCAATATTATTGCAGGCGGCACGATTGATGAGCCGATTAAACGTCATCCAGTTGATCGCGTAAAAATGACCGTGTTACCTGGTGGTCGTGATGCAGTCACGCATTACAATGTCAAAGAGCGTTTCCAGCACTTTACCCGTGTACAAGCCCAACTTGAAACAGGGCGTACCCATCAGATTCGTGTGCATTTTACTTATATTGGACATGGTTTAGTGGGCGATACTGTCTATGTCAATCGTGTACGTGTGCCAGCGGGAGCATCTGAACTTCTTGCGAGTACCTTGCGTGCTTTCCGCCGTCAAGCCTTACATGCAGCCAAGCTGGGTCTAGTACATCCTCGTACCCAAGAAGAAATGTTATTTGAAGCACCGTGGCCAGAAGACTTCAAACATTTAGTCCAAGTCCTTCGTGAAGAAAATGCAGCTTATTAATCAGCTGTATCATTGACCTCGTAACTGGAGAATTTAAGCATGCAATTTGTTCAAGGTTTACCCCAAGGCGTTTATGTGGGGCAAACCCATGTGCAACATCCTGAAAGTCGGTTGAGTGAACGAGCTGAACTGTCAGGGTTTAATTTGGCATTGCATGTGCAGGATGATCCAGTGCGCGTTCAGCAACATCGCATGGCGTTGCTGAATGAGTTTTCACAGCACGGGGTGAATAAACTGACGTGGATGACCCAAACCCATAGCACGATTTGCCATACGGTGAATGAGCAAGTGTATTTTGAACCGTTGGTGGGTGATGGTCTAGTCACGCAACAAAAAGGGCATGCCATCTTGATGATGACCGCAGACTGTTTGCCTGTGGTGCTTGGGAATGCCGATGGCACTGAAGTGGCAAATCTGCATGCGGGTTGGCGTGGTCTGGCGGGTGGCATCATTGAAAATACCATTGCCACTATGCAAACCCAACCGACATGGGCATGGCTCGGTGCATGTATTAGCCAGCCTTGCTTTGAGATTGGTGCAGAAGTCAAACAGGCATTTTGTGAAAAATATCCGTTGGAGTTCGCTTTTAAAGCACACGAGCAAGCAGGGAAATACTATGCCGATCTGTATGCGATTGCGCGTTATATCTTAGAGCAGCATGGCGTGACTTTGGTGTCAGGCGGTGATCAGTGCACTTATACGCAAACTGAAGATTATTTTTCTTATCGCCGTAACTCAAAAACAGGGCGCATGGCGACATTCGTATTTATGCAAGATTAATTCATGCTAAACTGCTCGGGATTTTTTGCTATTGATTCTCAATCATGACAACACTGCCGAAATCCCTTGCGATTGTTTACCACAGCCCGTATGGGCATACCGCAAAAGTTGCGCAATATATTGCTAAAGGTGCAATGCAAATTGGTGTGACTGTGCATGTGATGTCGATTGAACATATTGATTGGGACAAGCTGGATCAGGCACATGGCATTATTTTAGGATGTCCAACTTATATGGGAAGCGTCACAGGCCCATTTAAAATGTTTATGGACTCGACTTCCAAGCGCTGGATTAACCGCTTATGGCAGGGCAAGCTTGCCGCAGGCTTTACCAATTCGGGTGGCTTAAGTGGTGATAAACTCTCTGTGTTGCAGCAAATTAACTTGTTTGCCATGCAGCATGGTATGTTGTGGACAGGTTTACCGTTATTATCAACAGGGCAAAAAGACAGCGATTTAAACCGTTTAGCCAGCCATTTGGGACTCATGACCCAATCCAACAATGCACCTGTAGAAATTACCCCACCACAAGGTGATTTAGATACCGCAATGTGGTTTGGTGAATATATCGCACTGATGTTGAATCGGCTCAATCATTCTGTCTAAATTGTCGCATTTCAAAGTTAAAAATCATCGCAAAAGTAATCATTCAAAAACGCTGACTTGAGAAAGAATCTAGTCAGCGCATGTCGAAAAAATCAATTCAATTGCCAATCACAGTTTTCGTTTATCGAGTTGTCGTGCCAGTTGATCACCTGTGGCTTGTATCAACATCACTAAAATGACCAAGACCACAATCACCGCAAACATAATCTGCAAGTCAAAACGTTGATAACCATAACGGTAGGCGACATCACCCAAACCACCTGCACCAATTGCGCCTGCAATGGCTGACGAGTTAATCATGGTGACAATCGTCACGGTAAACCCTGCGACAATGCCAGGTAAGGCCTCAGGCAACAGCACATGCCAAATGATCTGCTTGCGGTTACAGCCCATGGCTTGTGCCGCTTCAATCAGACCATGATCAACTTCTCTTAAACTGACTTCAGCAATGCGTGCAAAAAACGGTGTAGCCGCCAAAGATAGAGGCACAATTGCGGCCCAAACCCCGTAGCTTGTCCCGACAATCCAGTGGGTAATCGGAATCAGTGCCACCATTAAAATCAGAAAGGGCACAGAACGGGTAATGTTGATGATCCAGCCAATCGGTTGATTGATTTTAGCAGAAGGGAAAATGCCTTGCGCTGATGTGCTCACCAAAATCATCGCAAGCGGTAAACCGATCAGCAAAGCAATCAGTGCAGATAGCCCAACCATGACCAAGGTATCCAGTGTGCCTGTCAGAAGCAGGTCAAACAGTTGATCTTGCATAACCAAGCTCCTTCAATTGCAAGTGTTGAATTTTGTACCCATCTTGCACATCAGGCGTTGGACGGTTTGAAGCCACTACAATCACCAAACGCGCCACGATATAATCCTGAATCTGATCAATATGGCTTTGCAAAACTTGCACAGGTGACTGAAATTTCTGTAGTAACTGGTTAAAATCAAATGCCTGATCAATGCGATGTGCATATTCGATTTGTAGCACTTTCTGGGTATATTCGGCATTGGCTTCTGGGTTTAAGGCAATGCCAAAATCCAGTTGTTCCAAGTTAAGCAGTTCTTGGGTAATCTGCTGCTGAGGGTTGGAAAAGACGGACCAGACTGCTCCCGATTCGACAATTTCACCGTGATCAATCACCACCACTTCATCGCAAATGTCACGAATCACCTGCATTTCATGGGTAATCAAGACAATGGTAATGCCTAGTTCCTGATTAATTTTTTTCAGTAATGCCAAAATGGTGGCTGTACTTTCAGGATCGAGCGCTGAGGTGGCTTCATCACACAGCAAAATTTCAGGTTGATGCACCAAGGCACGGGCGATGCCGACACGCTGTTTTTGTCCGCCTGAAAGTTGGGCAGGGTAGTGCTCGGCTTTTTCACTGAGTCCAACCAATGCCAGTACGTGATCGACACGTGAAGCAATTTCGGCTTTGGCAACGTCTGCAATTTTTAGCGGCAAGGCGACATTTTCCCAAACGGTTTTGGCAGACATTAAATTGAAATGCTGAAAAATCATGCCGATTTTCTGACGCAGTTGAATCAGTTCGGCATGTTTGAGCTGAGTCAAATCCTGTTGATGAATCAGGATTTGACCACTCGATGGCTGCTCTAACCCGTTCAGGCTACGAATTAAGGATGATTTTCCTGCGCCACTTTTGCCGATAATTCCAAAAATATGCCCTTGTGGAATATCCAGTTGAATGTCTTTTAAGGCATGCACCTGCTGGCTTTGCCCTGCATAATATTTATTCAGGTTGCGAATTTTGATATGTGGCGTACTAAATTCGAGTGCTGTTCCGAAGCTGACCATAAATCACTCCTACCATCCTGCATACCACAGCCCAGAGCCAATTTCTGCATTCAGCGAGGCTTTGACTTGTGGTGAGTGTTGATAAATATCGACAAATTTCTGTAAGCGACCACCTTCGTCTTTATAGTCTTTACGCACTACAAATAAGATGGCATAGCGTTTGTCTTCTTGACTGTTGAGCAGCAAGGCTTTTTTCGGGTCGATGGTTTTGGCAAGGTGAAGATAATGTGGATAGCTAAATGCCAAATCGACATCATCGACTGCACGCGCAGTTTGTGGTCCTTCCATTTCGACAAACTGTAGGTTCTTCGGATTGCTGACAATGTCATTTAAATTGGATAAATAATTGGTCGGATCTTTGAGCGTGATCAGCTTGGCTTGTTGTAATAACAATAAGGCACGACCTTCATTGACAGGATCATTCGGTACAGCAACGCGGGCTTTATTCGGCAAGGCATCCAACGAACTATATTTTTTCGAATACAGTCCAACCCGAGATGCAGCACCTGCCGCAAACGGTTTAAGGTCGTATTTACCTTCTTTAATGGCATTGGTTAAGAAAGGCTGATGCTGAAAAAAGTTGGCATCAATATCGCCGTGATTCAGGGTAATGTTCGGTGTGTTCCAGTCAGAAAATTCGACCAGTTTGACATTGATGCCCTGTTTTTTGGCTTCATTGGCTGCAACTTGCAAGGTGGTGGCAAATGCGGGGGTAATCCCGATCACCAGTTCCTTGTTTTGTGCCTGACGGTGCTGATTCCACGCAAATAAACCTACGATGACGGCAATCACCACCACGCCAATGCTGGCGATTTTTTTACCTGATAGAGTCTGTGTTTGTCCCATGAAAAATATCTCAAAAATTGTGTTTAACCGTCAAATGCGACAGCGTTAGAAAAAGTTGTGTTCTTGATTTTTCCCTGACGTGCAGGATGTTGAGTTGGCAACTGATTGCCTTGTGCAAAAATCTTGTGGCGCAACGTGCCATCGGCATATGCGGTTTTGTAACGTCCACGCTGTTGCCATTCAGGAATCACATACTGAATAAAATCTTCATGTGATTCGGGGGTGATGGTGCGGGTCAGGTTAAAGCCATCAATGTCGGTTTGATCGAGCAGTTCAATCAGTTGCTCGGCAACTTCAGCGCCACTGCCGACAAATAAGGGATAGCGCCCACCCAAAACATGCTGTTGTTTTAAATCCTGCGGGGTGATGCGCTGTTCTTTAAATTTCTGATTGACCGAAGCAATGCTGTTGGTGTGTTGATAAGGAATGGCTTCATCATCGGCAAATTGGGCAAGGTCGATGCCAACTGAACTGGAATAATGTGCCAAGCCTGCTTCAGGGCTAGCGTAGCGTTGATATTCTCTAAATTTTTCCTGTGCTTCGGCAGATGTTGCCGCAGTCACGACAGTAATGCCGACAAAAACTTTAATTGAATGAGGATCGCGTCCTTGCTCTTGTGCCAGTTGGCGTAAGCGCTGCACTTGCTGACGGATTTTCTCAGGGCGATCACCACCGATAAACACACATTCGGCATGGCGTGTGGCAAACTGCATGCCACGCGGAGAAGCACCTGCCTGAAACAACACAGGTGTGCGCTGCGGCGATGGCGCAACCTGAAACACGCCTTCACTTTGAAAGAAACGCCCGTGATGTTGAATCGCATGAACCTTGCTTGGATCGGTAAAGATGCGTTGCGGTTTGTCTTTACGTACAGCATCATCTTCCCAAGAGTCCTGCCAGAATTTGTAAGATAGCTCTAAAAATTCTTCAGCTTGCTCATAACGTAAGTCATGATCTTTCAGTCCCGACTGCCCAATCAGGCGTTCGGCACTGTCGAGGTAGCCTGTGACGATATTCCAGCCAATTCGTCCACGCGTCAGGTGGTCTAGACTGGCAAAGCGCCGTGCCAGTTGATAGGGATGTTCATAACTTAAATTGACGGTTAAGCCAAACCCTAAATGCTCGGTGACACTTGCCATTGCAGAAAGCAGGGTAGCAGGGTCATTGCTTGGTAGTTGTACTGATTCGCGTAAAGTCACATCGAGGTTGTTCTGATAAACATCATAAACCCCTGTAATATCAGCAATAAACAGACCATCAAACAGACCTTTTTCCAAAGTTTTGGCTAAATCTGTCCAGTAGCTCAGTTCATCAAAACGGTAGGAGTGATCGCGTGGATGCGTCCATAAACCGTGATTGATATGCCCAACACTGTTCATGTCAAAGGCATTCAGTAAAATCTGCTTTGACATTACAGCGTTCCTCGGCGTGGTGGCAGAATGTGGTTCAGCACATAATTGCCAATAAAATAATATTTCCAGCGAGCGGCATCATGCAGGGTATGCACACGTGCATTACGCCAGTACAGGTCTAAACCATCCTCACGCTGACTGCCACGACTTCCTGCCAGCTCAATCAATTTAGATGAGGCAAGGAGTGCAATGTCGGTACTATGCGCTCGCACTTTCGCGACCTGAATCGAGGCATGGGCAATGTTATCTACTGTCGGTTTTGGCTTTGCCGCATCCACAGCAAGAGCAGCTTGTTTGAGTAACAACTCACTGGCTTTGACATCGACTGCGACTTGACCCAGCTCATATAAAGTCAGCGGGTCTTGGCTGGCGTGATCGATCTCTGCATCAATCCAAGGGCGGGCTTGTTTCACGCGTTGTAGTGTTTCTTCAAAGGCGGCACGGGCAATTCCAACTTCAATCGAGGCATGAATCAGTTGGGCAAACGGGCCAACCAAAGTGGGTTGAGCAAATGCTTGATCAAATGGAATCACATCTTCTTCGGCTACAAACACTTGGTTAAATTTCACAGTGCCACTGCCTGTGGTGCGCTGTCCGAAACCTGACCAGTTATCAATCAGTTCCAAGCCTTCGCTGTGTCGTGGCACAAAGGCTAAAAATTCGCGTTCTTGTGCATCTTTAACCAAGGTCGGAATGAGATGCGCAAACAAACTGCCTGTGCAATAGAACTTCTCACCTTGAATGATATAACCCCCTTCAATGGCTTGAATCTGACTATGCTTCTGTGTGGCATTTCGGGTTTTGAACTCGGCGAGTGCATTACCAAAACGAGCGCCTTGCAGCACCTCGCGGTAAAGTTGCTGTTTTTGCTGCTCGGTTCCTGTGTTGCGTAATACTTCGAGGGCATAAAAATGGTTTTGGGGAATTTGCCCAATTGAACCATCGACACCACTAAATAGCGCCACAATTTGAGCCACTGTCCAGCTTGAAACTTCTGCGCCGCCGTATTGTTTTGGTACGGTAATTGCCCATAATCCAGACTGACTAAATTTTTGAATTTCTTCAAAAGGTAAGCGGCGTTGTTGATCGCGTTCAGTGGCGAGTTGCTTAAATTCCTGACTGAGCTGTCGAGCAATCGCCAGTGCTTCGGCATCTGAACGGATAATATGTGCTGTGGTCTGTGCTTGTGGCTGCTGTGCCCAAAAATCTTGATAGGAGGTCATGGTGTTCTCCTTAAATCCATGCATGGCGTGCAGGGAAAACGCCGTTTAAGTAATAGTTGCCCAAGGCATAATATTTCCAGCGCACAGGGTCATGCAGGGTATGTACCCGAGCATTACGCCAGTGTTGGTCGAGGTTGAATTGGCTTAAAGATGAACGGCTACCACCGAGTTCAAACAGTTTTTCTGAAATGGTGAGCGCGGCACGATGGGCATAAATTTTGGCTTCGGCAACTGCAATAGACGCTTGCGCTGCTTGTGCTTCAGTAATGCTCGGCAGTTGATCGAGTTCATCAAGAAATTCGGCTGCGTCATTGAGCAATAGCACACTGGCATTGAGTAAAATGTCCAGTTTGCCAATTTCCTGTAAGGTAAATAATTCCTGATTGGCGCGTTCCACTTGAGCATCAACAATCGGGCGGGCTTTACGAACTGAACTCAGCGTATCTTGTAGCGCTGCTTCGGCAATCCCGACATCAATCGCCACTTGTAGTAGTTGTGAATACGCACCACGATAATTGGCTGTTTCGCCGAGTTTACGTTCATCAAAAATCAATTCAGGATTGACCTGTACCTGATGCAGTCTGACCGTGCCGCTTGATGTGGTTCGTTGCCCAAAACCGTTCCAGTCATCAATCACCTCAACACCAGCTTGCTCGCGTTCAATCAGAACCAGCACCACATGACCTTCAGGATGTAAGGCTTTGACTGCCAGAAGATCTGCAAAACTGCTGCCTGTCGAATAGAATTTTTCGCCTGTCAGGAAATATTGATCATTAATCAGACTCAGCGTGGTATGCAAAGTCTTGGTGTCTTTGCTTTGGCGCTCAGGGCCTGCATTCGCCAAAAAACGACCTGCTAAAATCTGTTGATACACCCAAGTTTTTTGCTGTTCAGTGCCTAATAGTTCAATCAAATTCAGCACACCAAACTGGTTTTGTGGAATTTGACCCACATTGGCATCGGCTTTTGCCAAAATGCGAAACACGTGGCTCAGTATTTTATTGGATACAAAAGCACCGCCATACTGTTTTGGAATCCGAATGCCTGTTAAACCTTTTTGGGTGAGTTTTTGAATCACATCGGTGGGTAAAATTCGTTGTTGGTCACGAAGATCTCTTTGCTCTAAGGCGAAATCGGCGACTTGATACGCCGCATTAATTGCTTCTTGATCGTTTTGAATAATATGAATATTGGTCTGATTTAGCGTAGACATGGCAAGCCCCTCAATGACATAGCCACACCCTAATCAGAAAAGAACAGCTTGAGAAATAAGGCTTCTTGCAAACCTTATCCGAAAAATTGCATAAAAATTTTGAAAAACTAAATTTATGGAATTTAAATTTTTAAATATTTGATATTTATATTTTTATATAAAAATCTCTCTATGGGTTTGAGTGCATGTTTGCATGAAAAATGCTAAATAATCCACAAATTGAGCTAAAATTTTAATGATATGGCTAGATAACAAGCATAAAAAAGCGAGATATCAAATCTCGCTTTAATCGACATGCGCGGTGATTTAGCGGTGGAAAATACGCGCCTTGTCACGTTGCCAGTCACGGTCTTTTTCACTGGCACGCTTGTCGTGAAGTTGTTTACCTTTCACTAGCGCAATTTCCAGTTTGGCTAAATGACCTTTCCAGTAACAAGCCAAAGGAACACAAGAGTAACCTTTCTGGTTGACCGCACCTGTTAACTTTTCCAGTTCACGGCGTGACAATAACAGCTTGCGAGTACGCGTGGCTTCAGGTACGACATGTGTAGAAGCCGAGAGCAACGGCTGAATTTGTGCGCCAAATAAAAACGCTTCGCCATTTTTAAAAATAATATAACTTTCAACCAGACTCATTCGTCCGGCACGCAGAGATTTAACTTCCCAACCTTGTAGGGACATTCCTGCTTCAAATTTTTCTTCGATAAAATAATCATGGCGGGCACGCTTATTTTGAGCAATGGTTCCGCCATTATTTTTCTTGACTACAGTTGCTTTCGTCATAATTAAATCATTCCAAAACTGCGTCTATTGTGCCGTAAAGTTTTCGCAAGGTGAAGCTTTTCTACAGAAAACAAAGCATTCCTTCGCTAAAAAACAACTTTTTGCTAGAATAGCAACACCTAAGCGGAAACTAGAGAAGATGAGGATGTCGAAATCACGCATCATTTACCCAGGGACGTTCGATCCGATTACCAAAGGTCATATTGATTTGGTTGTGCGTGCAGCCAAAATGTTTGATGAGGTGGTGGTTGCCATCGCTGTTGGGCATCACAAAAACCCCGTTTTCTCTCTTGAAGAACGTGTTCATTTGGCGCAGCAGTCATTGAGTCATCTGAATAATGTTGAATTTATGGGCTTTGATGGCTTATTGGTCAATTTTTTTAATGAACAAAAAGCCACAGCCGTGTTGCGTGGTTTACGTGCAGTCTCAGACTTCGAATATGAGTTTCAGCTTGCCAATATGAACCGTACCTTAGATGCAAGTTTTGAAACCGTGTTTTTGACGCCAGCAGAGCAATATTCATTTATTTCATCGACAATGGTACGTGAAATAGCCCGCTTAAAAGGGGACGTTTCAAAATTTGTTCCTCAGCATGTCGCTGAAGCCTTTCAGCGTAAACATCAGCAAGGTTGGTAAAGTGTCTTTATATATTACCGAAGAATGTATTAACTGTGATGTTTGTGAACCAGTTTGCCCCAATGAAGCAATTTACTTTGGGGAGCTGATTTATGAAATTAACCCCGATTTATGCACTGAATGCGTGGGACATCATGACAAGCCACAGTGTCAGCTGTTCTGCCCAGTTGACTGTATTCCACTCGATCCGAATCATGCAGAAACGCAAGAACAGCTCATGGAAAAGTATGAACGACTAACTGCTCAAAAAAACGCAAGCAATTCTGAATAAGATTTGCTACTATACGCGCCGAAGTGAGCTGGACGGTCGCTGCTGTGGAGGTCTTCGTGACTGAAGCAGGAGAGGAAAGTCCGGGCTTCAAAGGGCAGGGTGCCAGGTAACGCCTGGGCGGCGCGAGCCGACGGAAAGTGCAGCAGAGAGTAGACCGCCTCATTCGTGAGGTAAGGGTGAAAGGGTGCGGTAAGAGCGCACCGCGTGTCTGGTAACAGTTCACGGCATGGTAAACCCCACCAGAAGCAAGACCAAATAGGAATCCTGAGGTACGGCCCGTACTGGATTCGGGTAGGTCGCTTGAGCGTATGAGTGATTGTACGCCTAGAGGAATGATCGTCCTCGACAGAACCCGGCTTACAGGCTCACTTCTCCAAATTTTTTGAAAAAAAGCTTGACGCTGTTACAAAAAATAAAGATAATGCGCGCACAGTTTTCGGCTATGTAGCTCAGTTGGTTAGAGCACCGCACTCATAATGCGGGGGTCACAAGTTCAAGTCTCGTCATAGCCACCATTTTATAAATCACGCTCCTGCGTGATTTTTTTTTGAATAATTTTTACATTTAAATCCAAGTTTTTGTGTTTATTCAAGTTATGATTGTGCTATTACACAGAATAACCTAACACATTTCACATTTATAACAATAAGGATGAACGATGCAACAAATTGATGCCACCCATTCATTTCATATCTTCCAGCTTGCTCCGATTGCGTTGTGGATTGAGGACTGGAGCGAAATTGGGCATTTGTTTGGAGAGTGGCGAGCGCAAGGCATCACCGATTTGCGTGAATTCTTATCAGAAGATTTACAGCATGTACGGCAATGTGTGGAAAAAATCCGAATTTTAGATGTCAATCAGGCAACGCTGACTTTATTTGAGGCACGAGATTTAGCACATTTAATTGCACATTTGCCCGATATCTTTCGTGATGAAATGTATAACCTACAAATTGATGGACTGGTTGCAGTGTGGAATGGGGAATTACAATTTGCCAGTGAACAGGTGAATTATTCCATTACAGGAAAGCGGATTGATATTCAACTCCGTGGGCAAATTTTACCTGATGCTGAGCATGATTTAAGCCGTATTTTGGTGACGACGGAAGACATCACTGCGTATCAAAATGCTCGTCGGCAAGAATTTAAAAATCGTGCTTTGGCAGAAGGGCGATTTATCTATTCACCAGCAGCCTTGTGGGTTGAGGACTTCAGTGAAATCAAACATAAGTTGGATCATTTACGAAAAATAGGTATTGAAGACCTGCGTACCTTTTTAGATGTACATCCTGAATTTATTCGGGATAGTATTGCCAGTATTCGGGTGCTTGACGTTAACCAGAAAACATTGGACTTATTTCTTGCGCCTAATCGCCATGCTTTACTGGAAAATATCGACAAAGTGTTAGGTGGCCCAGAAATGCTCAATTCATTTCGTGAGCAACTGATGGAGCTTTGGGAAGGAAATCTGTTCCATCAACGTGAAGTAGTGAACTACGCACTCGATGGTTCAGAGCGGCATGTGTTGCTGCAATTTTCGATTTTTCCAAGTTATGAACATGACTGGTCGATGGTGCAACTGGCGATGACTGATATTACCGCACGTAAAAAAGCCGAGTCATATTTGGAGTATTTGGGCAAACATGATGTGCTGACTAAACTTTATAATCGGGCATTTTTTCATGAAGAACTTAAGCGACTTGCTCGTCAAAAAATATTTCCTGTTTCAATGATTTATCTCGATCTAAATGCACTAAAAGGTGTTAATGATGAGTTCGGGCACGATGCTGGAGATGATGTTTTACGTCGCACAGGTGAGATCGTGAAGCAGGTTGTAAACCCACCATATTCAGGTTCACGCATTGGTGGAGATGAGTTTATTGTACTTTTACCGCATGCTGATCAAAGCACGGCTGCAAAACTGATTATTACGCTAAAAGAACTTTTTCATTTGGATAATCAATATCATGCGGGTCTATCGATCAGTGTCGCAATTGGTACAGCCACCAGTGAACCGTATGAAAGCCTTGAAGATGTGCTTAAGCGTGCTGATGATCAGATGTATGTGGAAAAGAAACGTTTTTATGCTAAAAAAGTTTTGTTTGCCAATCATTAAGCCAAAATCACATGCTGAAAATGTTGTTGGTAAATAGCAAGATCAATTTCTGATTTGGCTTCCTGATTGCTAATCAGCATCGAAACTTCATGGCTTTGTGCATAGCGTACGCGACTGACAATACCGAGTTTACTCTGATCTGCCAAAATAAAGGTTTGCTTCGCTTGCTTGACCATGGCTTGAGCAATATTGGCTTCTTCACTATAAAAACTGCTTGCGCCGTGTTGCGGATCAATTCCAACGGGTGAGAGTAAAGCTACATCGGCTTGATAACGATAAATCTCAGAAATCACCAAATCGCCTTGGGTTTGTGGGCGCTGCTGTACCCGTCCACCCAGTAAAATAATTTCATGGGGGGGCGCTTCATGTTCATAACCAATGGTGAGATTGAAAACGGCTTGTAGACTGTTGGTGATGATGGTCAGTCCTGACAGCGTTCGTAATTCTTCCGCCAAAATTGAAGTGGTGCTACCTGCATCTAAAAAGATGGTTTGCCCTGTGTGTAAATGTTGTAGTGCAGCTCGGGCAATGGCACGTTTTTCTTTGGCCATTTGGGTATGACGTACATTGAGTGGTGCTTCAACGGCAACACTATCCACCGCCACAATTCCGCCATGTACACGTTTGGCAACCCCTAGAGCTTCCAGTTCAATAATGTCACGTCGTGCAGTTTCCCGAGAAATATCCAGCTCTTGCATCACGCGTTCCGTGCTGATGCGTTGTATTTTTTTCAGGAGCGCCTGAATTCGGTGTAAGCGTTCTTGCTGCAACATGCCTGTTCTCAATCATGATTTTTTCTAGGGTTCATCTTACTGAGTATTGGAGCGAAAATCGAGCCTAAATGTGTATAAAAAAGTATTTGTGTATTTTATTGCATTTTAAAAAAAAGCGGATTATGATCAAAACATGCAGAAAAATTAACCTCAGTCAGTATGAAACAGGTTTCAGGAGAATACGCATGAATACACGCTCAACGATTATGGACACCAACAGCTTCCGTGCTGAACATGCGGATGCTCTCGATACAGAAACACGTAAACTCACGGATAAACGCAGCAAAATTCTAGGTGATTCATATCGTCTGTTTTACCGTAACCCTGTGCATTTGGTTCGCGGTGAAGGGCAGTATTTGTGGGATGCTGCGGGCAACCAGTATTTGGATGTGTATAACAATGTGGCGAGCATTGGGCACTGTCACCCTGCGGTGATTGAAGCAGTCAATGCCCAAATGAAAATGCTCAATACTCACACGCGTTATTTGCATGAAAATATTCTGGATTACACTGAAGAGTTGCTTAAAACGGTTCCGAGCGAAGTCGATCGCGCCATGTATATGTGTACAGGTTCAGAAGCCAATGACTTGGCGATTCGTATTGCGCGTGAATACAGCGGTGGTACAGGGATTATTGTGTCGCAAGAAGCCTATCATGGCACCAGCAGTTTAACGTCTGGCTGTTCACCTGCACTAGGTACAGGTCAAGCTTTGGATGCAACCACACGCTTAGTGCCTGCGCCTGATTATTACCGTATTCAAACTGAAGATTTAGGCGACTGGTTTGCTGCACAAATCCAACAACAAATTGATGATATGAAAGCACACGGTATTAAATTTGCGGGCTTCCTTGCAGATTCGATTTTCTCATCAGATGGCGTGATGCCAAACCCAGTCGGCTTCTTGAAAAAAGCAGTAGATGTCGTGCATGCCAATGGCGGGATTTTTATTGCCGATGAAGTACAACCTGGTTTTGCGCGTACAGGCGATGCGTTCTGGGGCTTTGCGCGCCACGGGATTGTTCCTGATGTGATTACTACGGGTAAACCTATGGGGAATGGTATTCCTGTGTCTGGTTTGTTGGCAAAAGGCGATGTTTTGGCGGCATTTAGTGACCAGATTCCATATTTCAATACCTTTGGTGGTAACCCTGTGTCGATGGCTGCGGCACAAGCAGTATTGAAAGTGATTCAGGAAGAAGAATTGCAAGCGCATAGTAAGAAAGTCGGTGCATTGTTACAGGCTGAACTGGCAAAACTGATGGATAAACACGAATGCGTGGGTGATGTGCGCGGTGCAGGTCTGTTTATCGGTTTTGAACTGGTTAAAGACCGTGACAGCAAAAAGCCTGATAAAGCGTTAGCACTCGATTTGATTGAAGAATTGCGTAATACGCATCGTGTATTGACTTCAGTGGCAGGGCCTTATGGCAATGTCTTGAAACTTCGTCCACCGTTAGCATTCCAAGCGCATGACATTGACTGGTTGGTGAATGCGCTGGATCAAGCGATTACTAAACTCAAAGGCTAAACTCTAAAACATCTCATTGCAAAAAAGCCCGATCAGCAGATGGGGCTTTTTTTATGCGGTTTCTTTTATCACTATATACCCTCATCTTAGCCTTCTCCCAAAGCGAGAAGGATGTAAGGCTCGGTGATAGAAATTTAGGATGTTTCTAGTTCGACATTTTCATCACGATCTTGCGGATGCGGTTTGCCATATAAAGGGGGTAATGCTTTTAGAATTGTATTTTGAAGTCTAACATTAATTCCGCCACTGTCTTGGGTTAATCCCAAACCAGCGTTTAAATGCACGCGAAAAAGCACTGACTTCTGAATAACCCAGTAAAAATGCCATTTCAGAAATCGGGATATTTTTCTGTTTCATATAATGTTCAGCAAGCTCACAGCGCACACCATCGACCAGTGATGTGAAGGTCATGCCTTCCGATTTTAGGCGACGGGTTAGGGAACAGCTCGACATTCCCAAATCATCCGCGATATGTTCCAAATTGGGTTCACCTTCGCTCAGTGCCAGTTGAATCTGTGAACGAACCTGATCGCTTAAACCTTGTGTGGTATTGGACTGGTTGAGGAGTTGCAAGGTATCTTGCATCATGGTCAGTAGCAGAGGGTCGCTACTTGGCATATCACGCATTAAATCTTTTTTTGGAATCACAATCGAGTTAAATGGCTGATCAAAATACACGGTTGAATTAAACAACTTGCTGTGTTCTTGCCAGTATTCTGGGCGGGTATGCTCAAAGTGAATTTCACGGGGTGAATAATGTGAACCCAATACGCCACGAATCACATTCATAAACATGCCAATGGTCAGTTCAGCGTCTTGGCGACGTGTTAAAATTGCACCATGTTGGACTTGATAGTCCAGTCGCCAGCAATCTTGCTGTTCGACCATGCGGGTTAAAGTATCTTTCTGATGCAGGTGAAAATAGCTCACCATATTGCGCAGTGCAGTTTCTAGTGTAGCAGAGCACAGACCAATATAACCAATTAACCCCAGTTCTTTGGGTTGAAACTGTTGCCCATAGTGCAAACCAAAGTTGTCACAGCCTGAAATGTGAGCGGCTTGTTCTAAAACTTTACAATAATTAGGAAGTTGCAAGCTTAATGTCGGGCTTGAGAGTAACTCAGGATTGATTCCACTGATACCAAAGACACGGTCGACATCGGCACCTTTTTGCACAATAAAGTCGCTCAAACCTGATGCCGCAGCCGACAACACGCCTTGATTACCCATATTAGACTGAAAAAGTTGCGAAGAACTGGCGATGTGACGCATCTGAATCATATGAAATCTCCATATATCACATATTCATTAGATTAAGCAAAATGCATACCAACTGAGGAATCCTGAAATGGCAGTGGCATGCATTTGCTTAAAAGGGGAATCACCTGTCCGTGGTGATTAAATATTCAATATGAAAATATAACAGACTTCTTTCATCCTTGTTGACACCTGCTTTACATTTCTCCCACAAGGAAAAATAAAGGCTTGATGGTAGAAGTTTCATTCAACAAGATTTATGCAGCACCAACAGGCAGTTGTTGATGGTTCATATATTTTTTGCACAGGCGAACGGTGTGATCTGCCCAATCGGTACCTAAACTGAGTGCCATTTCGGTTTGTGCATGTGAACCAACCCACGCCATCATCTGAATACGACGTTGCATAATAAATGTTGGAATCAGTGCATATTCTTCATTGCTGATATGGGCTTCACGCTCATAACCTTCAATCCAGTTGTCTACCCATTCTGGTGCAGCAGCATGATGTTCATTAAAACTAATCGCAGCCGCCAAGTCGTGCATAAACCAGCTCATGCCACAGTCATCAAAGTCAATTACGCCGATACGGTCATTTTGCAGCAGGAGGTTGGTTAGGCGTAAGTCAGCATGAATCAGACCATAACGATCAGCAGATTGCCCAAACGTACTTAGGTCACTGCCGATACGTGCTACAGCTTCTTCAATAATCTCGTGATCCGATTTTTTTAAATACGGCGCATTGCGCCAGTCGCCCCAGTGACCTTCTGCACCGAGCATGGTGTCGTGATTCCAGATAATGCGTTGGAAACTGTCAGGCATTTGCCAAGTTTTGCTGTGGCGGTGTAGTTTCGCCGTGATTTGTCCAAGTTGCTGAAACGCAGTCGGATCGACTTCTGTGGTTGGCATATCGCCTTCAACCCAGTTAAACAGGGCGGCATAACGGGTTGTGCCATCGCTTAATGCCAGTGTCAGCACGCGTTCGCCGTGCTCACTCAAAATGGCTTGAGGTACAGCAATTCCGCTTTCGGTGAGTGCATCAAGCCAGTGTAATTCGCTCTCAATATCTTGTTTGCTGTGATAGTTCGGGCGATGAATGCGTAAAGCATAGCGGGCTTTATCGGTACGCACTAAAAAAGTCGCATTTTCAGATTGGCAAAGCAGTTTGACCTGTCCTTGGTAGGCTTTTGGATATTGCAAAATTGCTTGTTCAGCAAGCATTAGGAGCGTATTTGCATCTAAATATTCGTTTTGTTCTACGTGATTCATACCGTGCTGACCTCGTCTGTTCACCATGTCATGTTGAATGTGGCATGGGAAGATTTCCATGATTTGTATACAGCGTATGCGAGATTGATTTTTGTCGACTTGACAATAAACCAATAAAACTCGTCATTTAAAGTCAAGTTTTCTGCTTGTTGCCCGACGCATTATCTAAACAAGGACGTGCAACAGGGGTGTTGCATCAAACAATTTCTATTCTTCTGTTGAGAGGAGTGCTGCAATGAGTCATCAGCTAAAACCAACACTAGGAACCTTTCATTTGTGGGGGATTGCCGTTGGACTCGTGATTTCAGGCGAGTATTTCGGCTGGAGTTACGGTTGGGGAGTCGCGGGTACACTGGGCTTTTTAGTCACAACGCTCATCGTTGCGACCATGTATACCTGTTTTATTTTTAGTTTTACTGAGTTAACCACTGCGATTCCACATGCAGGCGGGCCTTTTGCTTATAGTCGCAAAGCCTTTGGCGAAACAGGGGGATTCCTTGCAGGAATTGCCACATTAATCGAATTTGTCTTTGCACCACCTGCAATTGCGATGGCGATTGGAGCCTATCTCAATGTGCAATTTCCAGATATCAATCCTAAAATGATTGCACTCGGTGCCTATGTTGTCTTTATGGGACTCAATATTGTGGGGGTACAGATCGCTACTACTTTTGAACTCATTGTGACTGTTTTGGCGGTGATTGAACTACTGGTGTTTATTGGGGTAGTACAACCAGGCTTTAGTTTTTCAAATTTTGTGCTGAATGGTTGGGCGGGTTCAAATCATTTTAGCGGGACTGCAATGTCAGGTATTTTGCAGCTATTCCATTTGCGATCTGGTTCTTCTTGGCAATTGAAGGCGCAGCGATGGCAGCCGAAGAAGCCAAAGATCCGAAACGTACCATTCCACGTGCCTATATCACAGGGATTTTGACACTGGTGGTTTTAGCTTTCTTGGTGATGATTTTTGCAGGCGGTGTAGGTGACTGGAGCAAACTGTCGAATATTAATGATCCATTACCACAAGCGATGAAAGCAGTTGTTGGCAACAATTCATCTTGGATGCATATGTTGGTGTGGATTGGTCTGTTTGGTTTGGTGGCAAGTTTCCACGGTATTATTTTAGGATATTCACGTCAAATCTTTGCTTTGGGTCGTGCAGGGTTTTTACCAAAAAGCTTGGCAAAACTTTCTCGATTCAATACACCGCATCGTGCGATTATTGCGGGTGGTGTGGTCGGAATCGCTGCCATCTTTAGTGATAATATCATTAATATTCAAGGCATGAGCTTAACGGCTGCGATTGTCACTATGGCATGTTTCGGTGCATTGCTGATGTACATCATGAGTATGCTCAGCTTGTTCAAGCTTCGCCGTTCTGAACCGAACTTGAACCGTTCATTTATGGCACCCGGTTATCCAATTATTCCAGGGATTGCTTTAGTGATTGCAGTGGTGTGTTTTGTGGCGATGTTCTACTACAACGGGACAATTGGCGCGATTTTTGTCGGGTTTGTGATAGTGGGTTATGTGTATTTCTTGGTAACCAAAAAACAGCGTGAACTGAGTGAGGAAAATCAACAACTTTTGAATGAAGTGGATGTGCAACAACTGCCTGAACATTCATAGAATACGATGATGTTGAGAGTTGAGTGAGCGCAAAAGCCCGAGTTTCTCGGGCTTTTTATTTATCGTGACTTAATATTCCTGCAAAATTTTTCCACTCATAAATGCAAAGTATTCTCTTAGCCATGCGTTATAACGTGTTTCTAACGGTGTTTCTGCTGCCAGCATCATGCTATGACTGTAGTTCTGTTTTTTGGCAATCGCCTGTGCACGAATGGTATGGAAATCACTGGTAACAATGGCAATTGGCATATCTTTGCTAATCTGATGCTGCACCAATAAAACTGCACTATTTTTGAGATTTAATTCTGTGCTGGTGCTGCGATCTTCTTGCAGCATACGCTGTGTCGATAATCTGTATTTTTGCTGTAAATAGGTTGCCATAACCTCTGCTTCAGTATGTTGCTCACTAAAATCTAAGCCGCCCGAAAGTACAATCCATGCTTGAGGTTGCTGCTGAGCAAGCTGAGCAGCACGATCAAGACGCAAAGCTAAAGTTGGGCTAGGTTGTCCCCGAATCGTACCACTGCCTAAAACAATGATCGCTTTGACAGGCTGATTGATGATTTGATCTTGAATATGATTTTTGAGTTGATAGGCGAATATTGCCAAGGTCATGAGCCAGATGACAAACAGTCCCCAAAGAATGAAATAAGTTTTTTTAATTTTTGGATGCCGATTTAAATAATCTTGAATCTGTGTCCATGCGAGCGTGATCACCAGAAAACCTGTGCCAATCAAAAGTGGCAGCACAATCCCAATATGAATTTTCCCTTGTAATAATAGATATAAACTGTCCACAGTCAAAAGACTTGCAACTAAAAATAAAATAATTCGAAAACAAGTGATTAAGAAAATTCGCATAGAAACCCAGTTGTTTTTTGGTAAAAAGCAACGATTAATCATAATGAAACAATACTGTAAAGAAACAGTTCAAAACGGATTATTCTTTCACAGTAAAATGCCTGCGATTGCCTTTGTTTGTTGTAATTTTAGTGATGCTGCTTATGAAAAATTGGATTCTTTCTGCGACTTGTTTGACGCTACTCACAGCATGTCAAAGCATCCCGCACAGCGTTACTCAACCTGTACCGCTCATCACGAATCTTGTGAATGACGTGACAACAGAACAGGCTCAGGTACGCCCCAATTTAATTGATTTTGAGAAGATTAAACAGCAACAGCATCGACCAGTTGTGGCTTTAGTGCTCGGGAGTGGTGGCGCACGTGGTTATGCCCATATTGGGGCGATTCAGGTTTTGGAAGAACATGGAATTCGTCCTGATTTTATTGTGGGAACCAGTGCGGGGAGTATCGTTGGGGCACTTTATGCCAGTGGTAAAACACCTGAGCAAATTAGAGAGATTGCCCTGAATATGAAAGTACAAGATGTCCGTGAGATTACCTTACGTAAAAATGGATTCTTAGATGGGGCTAAAGTTGAGCATTTTATTAATGATCAGATTGGAAATCTACCTTTAGAAAAAATGAAAATCCCCTTATTTGTGGTTGCGACTGAATTGAAACAAGGCAAAAAAGTGGTCTTTAATTATGGCAATACAGGGCAAGCAGTGCGTGCATCGTCTGCGATACCGAGCATGTTCATTCCTGCAATGATTCAAAACAAAGAATATGTTGATGGAGGCTTGGTCAGCCCTGTTCCTGTCGATGTTGCGCGACAACTGGGTGCGGATGTCGTGATTGCGGTCGATATTTTGGCTCAACCACAATATACCGAAACAGCAAATATGTGGGGATTGTTCAATCAGAACATTAATATTATGCAGCAACAGTTATCACATGCCGAATTACGACATGCCGATATTGTCATTCAACCTGACTTGCGTGAAAAAGCGCATATTTTTGATGTGACTGAGCGTGATCAAACTCGTTTGGCAGGTGTGTATGCAACACAGGCAAAATTAGCCGATATTCAACAGGTCATTCAAGAAAAAGAGCAACAACTTCTTGTCGCATCTCATTAATTTTTGATTGATTGATCAGCATCTTTTTAAGAAAAATCATAAATACAGCGCATTTTGATAAGATACGCTGTATAATCCTGAGTGCTTTTATCTGAAATATTGATGAATAAACTGAACAATAACAATAAAAAAATCGGTTATAATCCACGCTTGTCAATTATTCTTTAGTCGAAGAGTGTTTTAATGTCACCTTTAGATCAAGTTCTACAGTCAGCGGATGACCAATCTGAATTAACCATGACGGTGTTAATGACACCTGATATGGCAAATTTCTCAGGGAATGTACATGGTGGAGCCATCTTAAAATTACTGGATCAAGTGGCATATGCTTGTGCAAGCCGTTATTCGGGTAGTTATGTTGTGACTTTATCTGTCGATAAAGTAACGTTTAAAGAACCGATTTATGTAGGTGAGTTGGTTACATTCCTTGCAAGTGTCAACCATGTAGGTCGTACTTCAATGGAAATCGGGATTCGTGTAGAGGCACAAAATATTCGTAGTCGTAGTATGCGTCATACCAATAGTTGTTTCTTTACCATGGTTGCCGTAGATGAACATGGTCAACCGCAAGCAGTACCTCCTTTGAAACTTGATAATGAGTGGAAACGCTGCCGTTTTGAGGCGGCTGAACAGCGTAAGCAATTACGTTTACAAGAAAATCACCACCAATCTTGTAGTATCTTTAAAGAAAGTGCAAAACAAGGCTAAATTTTGCTGAGTGAAAAAAAGACTGTGGGTAGCAACCACAGTCTTTTTTTTATTTAATTGATACAACTTCGTATTGTCTTGGGTCTTTTCCTTTAGTGCTTGGATTTACTTTGACCCGATGCATGGCTCGGTGTGGTTGAGTTTTGCAGCGTTTGATCAGTATGTGTTGAGCCTTGGGCACTATTGTCTAAACTGCCACTGGTGGTGCTGTTGCCTTGTTCTTGTGTGGAAACCACGACTTTACCATCCTGATTTACTGTGCTGGGTGAAGCATTTGGCGTTGCTGCAAATGCCGCAATCGATGTTGTTGCTAGAGATGTTGCAAGTAGAATTTTGACAAGTTTCATAAAATGGCATCCTTTAAAGTCTTCGATTCATTCATCTGATTTGGATCAATCTGAATGTGAACTCATCGTAAGTGGCGCATAGCAAAACGGCAAATCATCTGACAAAAAATCACATCTGAGTTACGGCTTGAGCACAGAAGCAATATTTTTGTGAATAGGTCGTAAAAAATGTGTTACTCGAAAAGTGTAAAATTGTGAATAAAATGTGTATTTCATGCTGAAAAAAACAGCATGGTTTTTACATTGTGGTTACATATTGGGCGTGAGTCTTTTTTTTAAGAAAAAATAAACGGTCAGGCATCGGTTTATCTCTGGAAAATCGTAAAATACCGATTCATTTTGATTTTGGATGTGACTCATCATGCAAGAGTTGGAAATTATTGATCTTAAACTTGGAACAGGCAAAGAAGCAGTGAAAGGTGCTTTGATTACGACCCATTACACAGGTTGGTTAGAAGATGGAACTCAGTTCGATGCATCAATTGATCGTGGTCAGTACTTTGAATGTGTCATTGGTACAGGACGTGTGATCAAAGGTTGGGATCAGGGCATTATCGGAATGCGCGTTGGTGGTAAACGTAAATTACGGGTTCCTGCACATTTGGCATATGGCGATCGCAAGATCGGAAAAATTATTCCAGCAAACTCAAATTTGGTGTTTGAAATCGAATTATTTGATGTCAAAACTCGCGATGAGTAATCCGTTTTGATGGGGGATCATTTGGTGATCTGCCAAATGATCTATGTCAAAAAAATGAAATCCAAGTGTGTTAAATTATGTCGCGAAGATGTGCTGAATTGTAAGATCTGAATTGATTATGTAGATAAAAGACATGATGATTTTATAAATCACACAATTTTTTATCCTAAAATCAGTTTATATCTTTATCAGATCTATGAATTTCTTCAACTTTGTTTCTGGTTTTAAGTTTAAAAATTTCACTAGATTTTGAAAAAAATCACAAGATGAATGTCAGGATGTTTCCAGCAAACAGCCAAACTTTTAAGCTTGTTTTCAGTTTAATTTTTGAAAATATATCGTACTTACTAATCTGAAGCATCATGCAATATAAAAGCTTGTTTCTACGACTTGAATGTTTGAAATGTCATATCAGATTGGTCACATCACGATTTATAAAACAGGCATATTATGTTTAATCGCTTTTTAAGTTCGGTACTTGCAACTTGCGTTGGTATGGCTGCTGTTGGTATGACACAGGCTGTTTCTGCAAAGAAGCCAAAAATTAATCCAACAACGCTGACCGTGATTGGTTATCACGAAGTGACTGATGATAAAGATGCGTTGATTCCGCAATATTCGGTCACAACAGCTCATTTTGAAGAGCAAGTTCGCTACTTACAGAAAAATGGTTTCCACTTTATTAGTGTAGATCAGCTTCTAAAAGCACATCAGGGTAAAATCTCTTTACCTGAAAAACCTGTGTTATTAACAGTTGATGATGGCTATGAAAATTTTTATCAAAATGTTTATCCATTTGTGAAAGCCAACAAAGTTCCTGTGGTTTTGGCTGTAGTGGGTTCTTGGTTAGAGCCAAAACCAAACCAGATGGTGAACTTTGGTGATGAAGAAATTGCACGTAACAAGATTTTAACTTGGGCTCAACTCAAAGAAATGAGCCAAAGTGGTTATGTTGAAATTGCTAGCCACAGTTACAATTTACACCGTGGTATCATAGGCAACCCGCAAGGAAACTCTGAACCTGCGGCAACCACACGTTTTTATGATGCAAAAACCAAAACCTATGAAGGTGATGGTGCTTATGCCAAACGTATTTATGATGACTTAAAGAAAAATAATGACTTGATTAAAGCACATGGTATTCCTTCACCACGCGTGATGGTTTGGCCATATGGTCGTTATAACTTGGAAACAGTCCGTATTGCCAAAGAATTAGGCATGCCAATTACAGTAAGTCTAGATGATGGCCCTGTCTATCTGAAAAAGTCTTTGGGTGCGATTAACCGTATCTTGGTTGAACATGACATGACCTTGAACAGCTTGTCACGCGAAATTGAGATTCGTGATAAAAACAGGGGTGACAATTACCGTCCACAAAAGATCATGCATGTTGACTTAGACTACATTTATGATCCAGATCCAGCACAACAAGAACGTAATTTGGGGAATTTGCTAGATCGTATCCAGCAAATGCATATCACTACAGTATATTTACAAGCATTCTCTGATCCAGATGCCAATGGTTCAGCCGATATGGTGTATTTCCCGAACCGTTATATTCCTGTACGTGCCGATTTGTTCAACCGTGTTGCTTGGCAAATTCAAAGCCGTACACAGGTGACTCGTTTATATGCGTGGATGCCACTCCTTGCATGGGAATTGCCAAAGTCAAATCCTGTATCGAAAGATTTGGTTGTGACTCAGCAGCCGAAAAACAGTGATCACTTAAATATGGGTTATATCCGTTTAAGCCCATTTTCTGCTCCAGCGCGTCGTGTGATTGAAGGCTTGTATCAAGATTTGGCGAAATCTTCAACGTTTAATGGCATCTTGTTCCATGACGATACCACATTGTCAGATTATGAAGATGCAAGCCCGTATGCATTGAAAGCCTATGCATCAGCAGGTTTATCTACCAATTTAGAGCAAGTTCGTAATAATGATGCTCAACTGGAAAAATGGACAAAGTTTAAAACCAATTATATTGATAACTTTGCCTTACAGTTGGCAGGTGAAGTGCGCCAATATCAACCATTTTTGATGACTGCCCGTAATTTATATGCACAAGTGGCTTTAAATCCTTATGCAGAAAATTGGTATGCACAATCCTTAGAGCAGTCTTTAAAACGCTATGACTTTACTGCAATTATGGCAATGCCATATATGGAGCAGGCGGAAAATAAAGATAAGTTCTATCAAGATATTGTGAATCGTGTGAAATCTTATCCGAATGGCTTGCACAAAACCGTATTTGAGTTACAGGCAGAAAACTGGCGTACCAATGAGCCTGTACCATCGCAAGAGTTGGGTGATACCATTGAGTCACTCTATAAACAAGGTGCTTTACACGTGGCGTATTATCCAGATGATCCAATTAAACAATTGCCAAATGTGGATATCATGCGTAAAGCCTTTGATTCTAAATCAGATCGCATAGTGCCGTAGGAGTTTGAGCATTATGTCTGCGTTACAGCACTTTTGGCACTCTGCTTTAGAGTTTGTATTTTATTATCCGTTATTTATGTCCTATTTGTGGATGATCGGGGCAATTGTGTTCTACATGAAAGAACGCAAAGACCCCGTTTATACTCAACCTAAAGACTTACCTTCATACCCAAAGGTTGCGGTACTGGTTCCTTGCTTTAATGAAGGGGATAATGCTGAAGAAACGATTAGTCATGCACTAAAATTGGATTATCCCGATTTTGAAGTGATCGCGATTAATGACGGAAGTTCAGATAATACAGGCGAAGTGCTAGACCGTTTGGCAGGGCGATTTGAAAAATTGCGGGTTGTACATTTAGCGCAAAACCAAGGTAAAGCAATGGGGCTTCAAGCAGGGAGTTTACTAACCGATGCTGAGTTCCTCATTGGTATTGATGGTGATGCTTTGCTTGACCCACATGCTGCAAAATGGATGATTCGACATTTTCTTGCCGATGAAAAAATTGCAGCAGTGACAGGAAATCCACGTATCCGTACACGTTCAACTTTACTTGGACGTATTCAGGTGGGTGAGTTTTCATCGATTGTGGGTATGATTAAACGCGCTCAGCGTGTATTTGGACGATTATTTACGGTATCGGGTGTGATTACAGCATTTCGTAAGAGTGCTGTACACGAAGTTGGCTATTGGTCTCCAAATATGCTGACTGAAGATATCGATATTACGTGGAAATTGCAGCGTGCAGGTTGGGATGTTGAATTTGAACCCAATGCGCTGGTGTGGATTTTGATGCCTGAAACCTTAAAAGGCTTATACAAACAACGTCTACGCTGGGCAATGGGTGGCGCGCAAGTTCTGATTAAAAATTTTGACGTGCTGTTCAAACCAGGTCTGAATTTTTTGTGGCCACTCATGTTAGAATTGCTTCTGACATTGGTATGGTCGTATTTAATGTTGTTGGTAGCTTGTATTTGGTTAGTGGATTTAATTATTCCTAATCATGTCTTACCTGTCATGAGCTCACCATTTCTCCCATACGGTACAGGTATCTTATTAGGTGCAACCTGCTTATTCCAGTTCATGATTAGTAAATGGATGGATAGTCGTTATGAGCCAGGTTTACTGAAAAATTATTATTGGATGATTTGGTATCCATTCGTATTTTGGCTGATTACGGTCACTGCTAGCATTCTTGCCTTCCCAAAAGTATTGATGAGAGGGGATGGTAAACGTGCGCGCTGGGTAAGCCCAGATCGCGGTATCCGCTAAAATCATCGATCACTTAGGTATAGACTCATGAGTACAAATTCGTTAATTATTGACTTACGTGCGCAGTTGCCTTGGCATAGGCGTTATATGTCGACCACTTCAACTGCAATGCTTTGGGGTGTGTGGTTTTTATTGTGGCGTCCGATGGTGGTTTTAATCGGTTTAATCAGTGCAAATCAGCCTTATGGTTTTCATCGCTTGTTCAATGCATTTTGGTTTGGTCTACAAATGGATATGATCACTTTGTTGACCTGTGCGGCAGTGTTGTGCTTGTGGTGTAAGTTGATTCCTGCACACACGGTAAAACATGTTAAAGCAAAAAATATCAATGATTATGCCCGCCATTTTGATCTGCCAGAGCAAGAAGTCGCTCAGGGACGTAAGCAAAAAATCTGCGTTGTTCATCACAATGAACATGGCGAAATTGTACGCGTGGATTAAGTTCTAAATCTGTGATCTAAGCCCCTGTTACAGGGGCTTTTTGTGATTTATTCTTGCATGAATTAAGATTCAGTCCTATGCTTGGCAAGTTTTTAAACTCCCTATTGCTCCCACTACCACTATGGCAAAATTAAACGCAGCAGAAAGTATTCGTGGTCTGGCATGTTTAGCAGTGGTGTTTTCACACCTCTCCTTGAGCTTCTATCCATATTTACACCATTTTAGCCCAGATGATCGCGCACATGGCAGTTGGGATTATTTTATCCATCACTCACCATTTGCATTTTGGTATTCAGGTACCGCAGCCGTTTTTGTGTTTTTTGTCTTAAGTGGTTTTGTTCTAAGCTATGCGATTTTAAGACATCAAAATGTCCCTAAAAAAGTGGCTGAAATGGCGATTAAGCGCTATCCACGTTTGGCAATCCCCGCATTTTTTTCCTGTATTTTGGCGTGGTTGGCACTGAGTTATACCCATATTAACAGTGACTTGGTTAATGGTTGGTTACAAGCTTATGCAACTCAGGAAATTAGTTTGCAGCAAGCCGCTTATGAGGGCAGCATAGGTGCATTTTTATTTGCTGAAAGTGGCAGTAACTGGGTACTTTGGACAATGCAAATTGAATTGTTTGGTTCCATTTTACTGTTTATTTTATTGTTACTTTACCATTATAAAAAACCTCTATTTTATATTGCTTCAGTTGTATTACCTCTGTGTGCCTTGTGGAAAGCAGAACGTTTCTTTTTAGGTATGTCGAGTTTTGTGATTGGCTGTTATATGTATTTATACGGTCGGCAAATCAAACCCGTTTTGGCATGGGGAATGTTTCTTGCAGGTTTGTATTTCGCAGGGGTGCACAATAGCAGCCATGCATATCACTGGTTATATAAAATTTTGGGTTGGAGAACTTATGATTACAGTAATTTCTTCTCAGGTATTTTGATTGTTTATAGTATTTTGCTCTGTCAGCAGCTTTCAGATGTTTTTGATAAAAAACCATTGATTTATTTAGGTAAATTATCATTCTCAATTTATTTATTACACATGATGATGATTTATCTGATTTGTATTCCTGCATTTAACTGGTTTATGGCGCTGGGCTTTAATTATGATCTTGCCGTATTGTGCTCGGTGTTGATCTGTTTGAGCAGTGTGTTATTGATCTCTGATTTATATAGCCGATATGTTGATACTTTATCAATTACTGTCAGCAATGCTTTAGCCAAATGGGCGATGAAGTCTTAACGATTCAATCTGGTCGTTTAGCCCAAACGATATAGTGTGTGTTTTCCATGTCAAATTTAGAAATTTTTGCGGTCATTGTCAGCTTAATTGGTGTTGGGCTAACCGTGTTGCGTCATATGTGGTGTTGGCCATTTAATATGCTGGCTTATATTTTATATGGTTATTTGTTTTTCACTTATCAGTTGTATGGTGAAGTGATTTTGCAAATTTTCTTCTCTGTGGTCAATTTTTATGGCTTCTTTGTTTGGATGAAAGGTCAGCAAGTTGATCATGACATTAAGATTGAACCTTTAGCTTATTCGACAGTTGCATGGCAGTTGGTACTTGCCACAATAGCAGGTCTGATTTTTGGTTTAAGCTTGAAGCATTTTACCCATGCAGCTGTTCCTATGTTAGATGCCCAGTTGGCAGCATTTAGCCTGCTAGCAACGTATTGGACAAGTCGTAAGCATATTGCAACATGGCCACTTTGGGTAGTTGTCGATATTATTTATGTGGGCATGTTTATCTATAAAGACTTATATCTTACGGCGGGTCTGTATGCTGCATTTGTGCTCATGGCAGTCTATGGCTGGTATCAGTGGGTTAAAGTCAAACATCAACAGCATGGATCGGTCAATCAGAGCAATTAAGCAACTTATATTGTAAATTGCTCATTCATGACAACTTAAATCATAAGATTATGATTTTTTTAAATATTAAATTACTTAGTTTTCCAAAATTGCATCTTGCAACTCAAGCAGATTTTTATCAAATCGGATCATTATAATGTTCAAAAAATTAAAGAAACTCACGTTATCACTGTGTCTAATTGGCTGGACAACCACAAGTTTTGCACAACCCATTTTAGTGAAAAGTCAGCATCAAATTAGTGAGTATCAATTAGAGAATGGGTTACGGGTTATCCTTGCACCAAATAATAATGAAAATAAAGTCTTTATGAATACCATTTATTTAACAGGCTCGTTAAATGATCCTAAGGGAAAAGGAGGTTTGGCACATTTATTGGAACATTTGGCATTTAAAGGCACACAAGATGTACAGGGCAATGAATTTCAACGTCGTTTAGATCAATATACATTGGCGACAAATGCCAGTACTGACTATTACTCAACCAAATACACCAATATTATTCGCCCAGAGCAAAAAGTGATTGATCAGGTGCTTTATTTGGAAGCACAGCGAATGGATAAGCTGGTTTTACAAAAGAAATTTGTCGCAACGGAGATCGAGATTGTACGCCGTGAACGGGAATTACGTTTAGATCAACCTTTTGCGGTGTTGATGGATCAAATGTTTAAAGCTGCTTATGGCAATCAGGCTTTGGGGCGTTTGCCGATTGGTGATCTAGATGAGTTGAAATCAATCAAAATGAACGAACTCAACCAGTTTTATCGGATATGGTATGCACCCAATAATGCAATTATGGTCGTGACTGGAAAATTTGATCAAGCACAACTCCTGAAAAGTATTGAACAAAACTTTTCACATATTCATACACATCCTGTGCCTGCTATGGCAAAAGTTCCAATGCTAGATGCAACTAAAATTCGTCAGCGTCAGTTTAGTGTGCAGAAAGGTAGTGATCTCGCCAAAGTGAATATGTACTTGAATGGGCGTAATCCGAGTATTCAACCTGTTTTGGCAGTTGCCCCTTATTTGTATACGCTGCAACCGAGTGGTTCCTTGTATAAAACAATGGTTGAAACAGGAATGACAACAACCGTTCAAGCAACGACATGGTTAGATCAAGATTTTAATGTGGTTTTTATGGGAGCGATTTATGCACCCAATCAAAATCCACAGCAAATTTCTCAAGCACTTGTGCAAAATGTTGAGAAACCTGCGCAGTTCAATGATACAGACCTGAATCGTATAAAAGGTCTATTTAAAAATCAGGTGGAGAGTATTACCAGTAATTCGATTGCACTGGGTGGGCGGTTGAGTGATTATGCAGTATCTTCGGCAGGGCATTGGGAGCAATATTTTACAGATATAGATGCTGTACAAAATCTGACTTCAACACAGGTAAATCAAACACTCAATCAATTTCTGATTGCAGAACATCGTCTCTCTGGTGATATTCAGCCAACGCCTGAATCACAAAAAAAAGCCATCCAACCACAACAAGCAAGCCGACAAGCAAAAAGTCAATCTGCTGAAAATGTCACAGCTGAACCAGTCAAAGACGTCAAACAATATCAGCAGGAAACTCAAGATTATTTGACACGTTCACAGCAATATTTGCAGACAACAGAGCAAAAAATCCAGCGTGGTACGTTAAAAAATGGTTTGCAGTATGCACTTTTCCCAACAACCACAAATGACAATAAAGTCTATGCCAGTATTAATCTCAATTTTGGTACAGAAAAGTCATTATGGAATAAAGGGCAGGTTTTGGATTTAACGGCATATTTGCTCTTGCGTGGTTCAGATCAACAGAGCTTACAGCAGATTATTGATCATTCAATTGCGGCAGATGGTCAGGCGACAGTGGTGAGTCAAGATAATGGTTTGGAGATACAGATTCGCGTCAATAAACAGCATTTCACTGAGTACTTTAATTATATTTTAAGTATTTTGCAGCATCCAAGCTTTGAACAGAGTCAGTTTGATTTAATTAAATCCCAAAGTCTGGCAAGTTTGAATCGTCCCTATACTGAACCTGAAACTGTTGCAGGTTTAACCATGTCGCGGATTGTTGAGCAGTACACAGCAGGCGATTTACGGTTTCATTTTGAGCCTGAGCAAGTCAAGCAACAACTGCAATCTGCAACGCAAGCCCAAGTAGAGCAGCTTTATCGACAGTTTATGGGATTTAATCATGCTCAGTTATCCGTAACAGGTGATTTTGATGTCGCTCAAATTCGTCAAGTTATGAATCAGAAACTGGCAACATGGTCATCTTCAGCACCTTATCAGCGTTTATCTTCAAAATATCAAGTCTATCCAGCACAGCAAGTTCATGTACAAGCCGAACAACGCGAATTTGGTCATTATCAGGGGCTTTTACTGTTGCCTGTGGGTATGGATGATGCAGATGCTCCAGCTTTGCAAGTTCTGAGCTATATTTTAGGTGATTCACAACTATCTTCACGTTTAGGTCAAGAGTTGCGTGAAAAGAATCATTTGGTTTATGGGTTCTCAAGTAGTTTGGATCTAGATTTACATGATTCGGTTGGTGTATTCAGCATAGAAGCGAATTATACGACCGATAAAGCGCAACAAACGTCACAAGCTGTTCACACAGTTCTCAAAGATTTACTTGCACATGGGGTGACTCCACAAGAACTTGAAGCGGCAAAAGCGAACATCTTGAAAAAACGAGTCACGAGCCTTGAAGACAGTCGCATTATTCATCAGATGCTCAATAGTCAGCTCGAACGTGGAAAAACCATGCTCTCTCGTCAACAGCGAGATCAGGCAATTGCAGGATTAAGTAAAGCAGACGTGGATGCTGTCATTAAAAAATATATCCAATTGGATCATTATATTGAGGTAATGGCTGATCCCTATGGCAAAGTACAAGCCAGTTCATTTATTGCAAAATCTCAGCAATAAATCATGTCGATAAGACATAAAAAATGAGCTGATAACAGCTCATTTTTTTATGGGTGGGTCGATGATGATTTAATGATTGTGGTCATGATCATGTTTGTGAGTATGAAAATCTTCATTTTTACGGAAACGTAAATAGTTTTCAAATTGCTCACAATATTCATCAAAATTATCTTCAAGCATCATGTGAAATTGTTGCATCAGGTATGAAATCACTTGCTCTTTTGCATCGCGCATTTCATCACCATCTTTGAAGTTATTGGCAGCCACCCATGTATTAAAACGGGCAGTAGCAAAAAGCATGGCAGCGCTGACTTGTCCACGCAACTCAACAGGCTGAGGTTTTTGACCTTTTTCAGGACGGCAAAACTCGTTTGCTAGCTTAATAAATTCATCGGTACGTTCAAAAAAGACCGCATTTTGTGCTTCTTCTTCTGTAACATCCGTTGCTTGAATCTTTTGAGTCATGGGACTATTCCAACACAAAAATGACGGTCTATTATAGGCAAAGCCTTGCGGAAACTAAACAGTTGGCTTAATCTTTAAATAGCCTAAGCAAAACGAGTCACCTAAATGCAAGATTCCATTGCTATACAAACTTTAAAACAAGATATTCAATTATTACGACAACAGGTTTGGCCACCCGAGCAACTTGAACATGTTGAAGGCTTGCCAATTTATTATGCACCTCAAGCAGAGGTTGAACAGTATTTTAGTCAGTGGCAAGAACTGATCGAGCGGGCACAGCAACTCTGTCAGCCTTTTTTAGAAGATGACGTGATTGATGCCATTCATTTACCCAGTCATTTAAATTTACCCTTATTTTTCTTTCATGTAGATCGTATTCGTATCAATAAAACCCGCGCAAAAGAATCCAAAACCTTCCGTGGAGTACTCAGTCTGATTGAAAAATGCGGTCAGTTTGATGCTGAACAAATCGTTGCAATGAAAGCATGGCTCGAAAGTGATACTACAGCAGCTTTGGTCGCACATCGCGAGTTTATTGATTTGAGAACTTATGTATTTCAACATGGGCAAAGTGAATATACCCGTACCCGTTTTTATAACAATGGAATTGTTTTAGGCGGGGAAAAACATTTTAAGGTGGTGGATGCTCGGGAAAAACCACGTAAAGAGCGTAGTGATCGTTATAGTGACCCACTTGCAGATAATGGTGTCTGGAAGATTTTTGGAAAATATCGCTAGAACTAAGTTACAGTGACTCACACGACATCGTGTCGTGTGAGCAGCAGTGCTGATTTTGATTAGGTGATTTTTTTCAATAATTTTTTGAGTGAAATCTCAAGATGTGCTTGTTGTCGAGGAATCTGATTAGACAACCAACCAAGTACAAAATATTGTTGTTCAGGTGCTTTTAAATACTGAAAAGCAATTTGTTGAGCCACCCACAGATCAAAACTTTCACTAAGCTCTGGTTGTAATTCAACATAAAGTGCCAGTTGTTTTTTACTGGTTAATCGCGTGCCAAGTGCAAGCACATCTCCCCAAGTCTGTAGATGTGCCAGTGTTTGGCACTTTTCTGTATTTTTGAGTTGAGCAAACATATCAATATCGGCACTAAATTGTGCAATATATTGCTTAAATTGCTTTTTCACAGAGATTTCAGATGCAGTGGACGGGGTTGTATTTAAACTAAAAGCCAATAAATCTAAAACTAATAAAGTACTATGATTTTGCTTAAATACTTGCTCAGTTGGTTGAAGCGTCAATTCGGCAACTTGGGTAAGTTCAGATTGCAGTAAAATAGCAGGGTACAGGCTGGTCGCAACATAGGCTGCATGTGCTGCCTGTAGCAAATGCTGTAATTGTGCAACCTGTTCTAGGATTTGGTTGGGTATTACACTTTGAAAAAGTTGTAGGCTACTCACTAACTGACGTAGTGCTAAATAGGCTTGATAGTAATGGGCAGATTCTGCAACTTGATCTGTAATTGCTGCAAAATTAGGAAGCACATGGCGTAGAGCAGCTGCAATCAGATGTTGGGCAATCGTTTCATTGGATGCTTTTTTATCATAATGTACAGGCGCTGCTAGCGTTGCAGGACTTACCTGTGTACCTTGCGCCAATAAGTTACCGCGTTCTGCTTTGCTTCTGACATCGAGCCAAATATGATATTTTTTCACCCATTGTTGAGTGAGTTGAATCAAATCTTGAATCTCACCTTGTTTGAGTTCAAATTCAACTTCATAAATTTCACGCTGTTCCTGCGTATTTTGTACCGTGCCACGATCTAGGCAGATTTCAATTTTTGAACGATTAAACTGCACGATCCGATACGCACGTTGCACAATCGTTTCGAACTTTAATTGCAGACTCGAAAAGTCATCACCGAGCGCATTTTTGAGTAATTTGAGTGCGTGAGGTTCTTGCTCATATACAGTCAAATCTAAATCAGGTACTTCACTTGACTCACCTAAATTCGTTTCGTGTTCATAGCGCTGTAATGGATTTGCACCTGCACCTTTCAGCGTTTGAACCCATATTTGACCTTCTTTACGTATCCGAATGGCAATATGCTGTGCTGCAAGCTTTGAGTCTTCAGTGTCAAAATAACGTGCATGTAACTCGATGTGCTGAGTCGTTTTGGTTTCAAATGCTTTCACGACTGCGGCACGTTTCTGCTCTGGAATTTGCAGCTTTAATTCAATTTCATGCATGAGTGTGATCCTGTTATTTTCGCAGAAGATAAAGCAACTATAGACCGAGAAAGTGTTCTTTAAAATCTTAAAACTATATTTTTATCAAATTTTAATGCGTCTATTATTCTAAATTATGAAAAATTAAAAATCCATATTTAATATATGCTTACATTGAAAAGTAAGGTTTAAAAGATAGACAACTGGTATAAATTAAACTGATCAGTATATTTGTTTTAATATTTTGATAAATAAGAATATTTTTTCATTTTTTTTATGTAAAAATTCAAAGTGAATAAAATATTCATTTTATTGTATTGCTATTTAAAGTAATTATTCTAATATTGAAAAATAAATGATAAGGGCTTGGAAGCCTCGTGATCACTGTTTAACCATGATGGAATCTTAATTTATGAAAAAATTTACTCAAGCGTTAATTCCTGCTGCTTTATTGGCAGTAAGTTTTGCAGCTCATGCAGAAACTTCAGACGGTAAAGTCTTGGCTGTTTCTGCGGGATGGGCACATATTATGCCGCAAGGGACAAAGCAGGGAGTGAACTCAAGCTCGAATATTTCAACTTCAACTTTATATAATAATTTCAATTCAAATGCAGGTTTTGAATTGGAAGATTCAGACACGGCTGAATTTAAATTTGATTATTTAGTCAATGACAATGTTAGTTTGGGGTTGATTTTAGGTGTACCTCCAACATTTGACATTAAAGGTAAAGGACAATTATTGGGTGGCGCGTTAAATCTAGATAAATTTAGTAAAGTGGGCGACGTTAAAGTTTATAGCCCAGTTGTAACAGGTAAGTATCACTTTGGTACAGTGGACAGTAAATTCCGTCCTTATGTCGGTGCGGGTTTTATGTATGCACATTTTAGCGATTTTAAATTAGATTCTGCTGTCAGTGCAGATGTTGCATCTAAAGGTATGAGCATTCGTAATGTAAAAATTGATGATGCGGTTGCACCTGTTGCTTTTATTGGTGCGGACTACAACATCAATAAAAACTGGTTTGCCACTGCTTCTGTGAGTTATGTACACCTTAGTACACATGCAAAACTCGATATTTACTCAAATCTCTTAAAAACCACAGCAGTGACAGGCACGAGCAAAATCGAAATTAACCCAGTTGTGACGTACTTGGGGATAGGTTACCGTTTCTAAGACAAACCCAAGTGGGTCAACTAGCCGAGAAGTTTACTTCTCGGTTTTTTTATTTGTAGTTTGAGCTTCAGAGAGTCGAGCGTTACACTAAACCCAAATTTGTTTGTGATTTAGAGCTTTTATGCGTGGTTTATATCTCATTACCAATGATGACCCTTTAGAAACATTACTCGAAAAACTCGATGTGGCACTGGCGACAACTCAGGTGGCAATTTTGCAATATCGCCGTAAAAAAGTGGCTAAAGCTGATCAGCCTGCCGAAGTTGAAGAGATCAAACAACTTTGTGAAAAATACAACACGCCATTTGTGATCAACGATGACTTAAAACTGGCGGCACAATTCGGTTTGGGGGTGCATTTGGGTCAAACAGACGGTGAAATTACCGATGCAAAAGCCCAATTGACTGACGGTGCAATTATTGGTCGAACCTGTGCCAATTCACTTGAACTGGCTGAGCTGGCAATTGCACAAGGGGCAAGCTATGTTGCATTCGGTGCAATCTACGCAACATCGACTAAACCAGAAGCGGGCAATATCGGTTTAGAGATTTTAAAACAAGCATCATCGCAGTTTAAAAATGTGCCAATCTGTGCGATTGGTGGCTTAAGCGTTGAGAATTCTCAAGTTGTGGTCGACTCAGGTGCAGACTTATGTGCGGTGATTAGTGATATATTAGGGCGGTCGGTCGCTGAGATTCCTGCACGTGTGAATGCATGGGCAAGTTTATTTGTCAAACATTCCTAAATCATTCAATCCATTTGAGTAATGCTATGAGCCTTTCTGCAAAACAACAGCAACTTTTTGAACAAGCCAGCAAACATATTCCTGGTGGTGTCAATTCGCCAGTTCGTGCGTTTAATGGTGTCGGTGGAACGCCTGTTTTTATTGAAAAAGCACAAGGTGCATATCTGTGGGATGTCGATGGTAAGCGCTATGTCGACTATATCGGTTCATGGGGGCCGATGATTTTAGGGCATTCTCATCCTGCGATTGTTGCAGCAGTACAAGCAGCAGCACAAGACGGTTTAAGCTTTGGTGCGCCAACCGTTCATGAAACGACTTTAGCCGATGTGATCTGCGAGATCATGCCATCCATTGAAATGGTGCGTATGACCAACTCAGGTACAGAAGCGACTATGTCAGCGATCCGTTTGGCGCGTGGCTATACGGGGCGTGACAAAATCGTGAAGTTTGAAGGTTGCTATCATGGACATTCAGATTCACTGCTCGTAAAAGCAGGTTCAGGCATGCTGACTTTGGGTGAGCCTACGTCTAAAGGTGTACCTGCTGACTTTGCCAAACACACCATTACTTTGCCATACAATGACATTGAAGCGATCAAAGCGTGTTTCGCCAAATTTGGTCATGAGATTGCAGGGGTGATTGTTGAACCAGTTGCAGGCAACATGAACTTGGTTAAACCGATTGCAGGTTTCCTCGAAACCATCCGTGAAATGTGTGATGAATACAAGTCTGTCTTTATTATTGATGAAGTGATGACAGGTTTCCGTGTTGCACTGGGCGGTGCGCAATCGGTGTATAACGTTAAACCAGATTTAACCACTTTAGGTAAAATTATTGGTGCTGGTTTGCCAGTAGGTGCATTTGGCGGTAAACGCGAAATCATGGAATGCATCGCGCCACTTGGTGGCGTGTATCAGGCAGGCACATTGTCAGGTAACCCATTGGCTATGCGTGCAGGCATTGAAATGTTCAAACATTTACGCCAAGAGAACTTCTATAGCGATTTGTCTGCAAAGTTGGCGAAATTACTTGCAGGTTTCAAACAAGTGGCTCAGGAAGAGGGCATTGCACTGAAAACTGAACAAATTGGTGGCATGTTTGGTTTGTACTTTACCGATCAAACTGAAATTACCAGTTTCGATGACATTTTGAAGTGTGATGTGAATGCCTTTAAACAGTTCTTCCACGGCATGTTAGATCGTGGCATTCATTTTGCGCCGTCTGCATTTGAAGCGGGCTTTATCTCATCGGCACATAGTGATGAAGATATTGCTTATACCATTGCGGCAGCCAAAGCGGTCTTTGCCGAGATGAAACAGGCATAAGCCAGTGCCATCAAAACGGAATCAACAGATTCCGTTTTTTATTGGGCATACTTTCGGATGAAATATCGGGAATTTATGCTTTTGTTGCAGATTGTCTATTGTATTTCAGTCCTAAGCTTTTTATTATTGCCCGCTTGTTTTCGCGATCAGCCTGGGATTAAATTTTGAGTAATTTTTTAACCGATCATCTGATTCATCGAGATGAAGATTTTATGGTCATCCATAAACCGGCAGGGTTACTCAGCGTACCGGGAAAGGGCGAAGCTTTACAAGACAGTATGCTCACCCGTTTGGTGGCACTTGAGCCGAAAACTTTGCTGATCCATCGTCTGGATCGCGATACTTCAGGCATCTTGGTCTTTGGCTTGTCTCGCTTAGGGCAAAACCGTATTTCACGGCAGTTCCAAGAACGCCAAACCGATAAAACCTATCAAGCTTTGGTGGCTGGTACACTTTCAGGTCAGGGAACGATTGATATTCCTGTGGTCTATGATCCGAGCCGACCACCACTTCACATGGTCGATCCACAACATTCCAAGCCAGCACTCACCGAGTGGCAAGCACTCGAACAGTTTGAACTGGCAGGTCAGGTGGTGACACGTGTCAAATTAACTCCAATTACTGGGCGTTCACATCAACTTCGTGTACATATGCAATACTTGGGACATCCGATTGTCGGAGATACCCTGTATGCAACAGCGCAACACCAGCAATTGACTGATCGTCTGTGCTTACATGCGCAGCAGCTCAGTTTTCATCATCCCAAAACGGATGAATTGCTCAACTTTGAATGTGCCGTACCGTTTTAAAAAATCAGCAGCATAACCTGACGTTTTGTTATGCTTTGTGCGAAAATATTTAGATTGAAGCTAAAAGCCAACGCGTGCTTTTAGTGCAAACTTGAAATAAAGGTGAAAAAATTGCAACAGTTTGCTATTGGTCAACGTTGGTTATCCGATACTGAAACAGAACTTGGTCTGGGCGTGGTCATCGATGTAGATGAGCGTTCCCTCAGCATTTTATTCCCAAAAAGTGACGAAACACGAGTGTATGCGCGTAGCAATGCACCTTTATCTCGAATTATCTTTAATATCAATGATGAAATCCACGATCAGGAAGGTCAGCTGTGGGTGGTTGAGTCATTAGAAGAGCGTTTTGGCGTAATTCGTTACAATGCTGTTCGTACCTTAGACAACGGCGAAGAAGAACGTAAAACGCTGAATGAAACCCGTATTGGCGCACAAATTCAGCTCTCTAAACCCCTCGATCGCTTATTGGCAAGCCAAGTTGATATTAAAGCTTGGTATGACCTGCGTATCGAGGCACTTCAACTTCAAGCGGGTATGCAAACCAGTCGTTTACGTGGTTTGTTGGGCGCACGTGTCGGTTTAATTCCGCATCAGCTTTATATCGCACATGAAGTGGGTAAGCGTTTTGCACCACGTGTTTTACTCGCCGATGAAGTTGGTTTAGGTAAAACCATCGAAGCAGGCTTAATCGTACATCAGCAGCTTAAAACTGGGCGTGCTGAACGTATCCTGATTTTGGTGCCAGATTCACTCCAATATCAGTGGATGATTGAAATGCGTCGCCGTTTCAATCTGAATTTTTCATTGTTTGATTTGACCCGTACAGCATCAATTAAAGAACATGATCCTGAACTCAATCCGTTCCTGACTGAGCAATGTATTATTGCCAGCATCGATTTGATGATTGACCATGACGATTTGCGTGAACAAGCAGTCGAAGCAGGCTTTGACTTACTTGTGGTCGATGAAGCACACCACTTGATGTGGAGTGAAGAGGAGGGCGGTAATGACCGTTACGACTTGGTTGAAGAACTGGCAGAACAAACCGCAGGGGTTTTGTTACTGACTGCGACACCTGAACAATTGGGTGTTGAAAGCCATTTTGCCCGTTTACGTTTGCTTGATCCACAACGCTTTAGCAGCCTAGATCGTTTCTTGGATGAAGAAGAACAATATCAACATACTGCAAAAATTGCTGAAGTTTTAATGTCTGATGAAGCCTTGACTGAGCAGCATTTAACTGCGCTTGAAGGTTTGTTGGGGCATCGTATTGAAGATCAGCCTGAGCAGCGTTATCAGGCGATTCATGAATTGCTTGACCGCCATGGTACAGGTCGTATTTTATTCCGTAACACCCGTGAAGCCATTCAAGGTTTCCCAGGGCGTGACTGTCAGCCTGCGGCATTGCCTGCACCTGCGAATTGGTCAATCGATGGCAAGCTACGTGAGCAAATGTGGCCAGAAGAAGAACAGCTTGATGGTTCTTGGATGGAAACAGATCCACGCGTGGCTTGGCTCATGGAAATTCTGCGTAAAGATTTAAAACACAAAAAAGTTTTATTGATTGCACGTAGTGGGCCAGTGGTTGAAGCATTGGAAAGTGCTTTACGCTTGCATGCGGGTGTACGTACCGCAATGTTCCACGAAGGCATGAGCCTACTTGAACGTGACCAAGCGGCAGCATACTTTGCTGAAGAAAGTTATGGTGCACAAATCCTCCTATGTTCTGAAATTGGTTCAGAAGGGCGTAACTTCCAGTTTGCCAGTGACCTGATTTTATTTGACTTGCCTGCTAACCCAGATGTACTGGAGCAGCGTATTGGTCGTTTAGACCGTATTGGTCAGCAAAACCGTATTCAGATTCATGTGCCGTACTTACAAGGTACAGCGCAAGAGCGCATGTTCCGTTGGTATAACGAAGCCTTAAATATCTTTAGCAACATTTCACCAACTGCACAGACCTTACAAGAAAACTTCATTGTTGATCTGAAAGAATGCTTGCTGGCGGATATGGGGCAGAAGTTTGAAGATTTACTTGAAGAAGTGAATGTTCAGCGTGAAGCACTTGAAGCAGAACTCCAAGCAGGGCGTGACCGTTTGCTTGAGTACAACTCATGCCGTCCAGTGATTGCACAGGAAATTGTGCAGGCACTTGAAGACTATGATGACAACACAACCTTACCAATGTTTGTGAAGCGTTTTATGTCTTCGACCAACATCGACTTTGATGAGCAAAGCAATGGTACGGTCATCATTAAACCGACGGATCAAATGCAGGTTCAGGGTTTAACGCTCGATGAAGAAGGCATGACCGCAACGTTCTATCGTGATCAGGCGCAAATTCGTGAAGATGCACAGTATTTGACCCTTGAGCATCCATTCATTGAAAGTATGATGGAGATGATCAACACCCAATCGTTTGGTAGCACCAATGTCGCGTTGTTGAAATCGAATGCTTTAAAACAGGGTTCAGTCTTGCTTGAAGTTTGGTTTAAAGTCGATGTAATTGCACCGAAGTCGCTGAACTTGCCTGCAAGCTTGCCACAGCAGTTGGTGCGTGTCTTGCTCAGTGAAAATGGTCAGGACTTGTCAGCCAAGATTGATCCAATGATGTTGAGACCACATTTGCATCATCTCGATGGCAATAGTTGTCGCCAAGTGGTGAAAGCGCGCCGTGATGTGATTGAATTACGCTATCGTCAGGCACTCGACATTGCGAAAACTGTGTTGCCTGAACTGAAACAACAGGCGAAAAACAACTATGGTCAGCAATGGCAATATGAAATTGAGCGTTTAAGCTATTTAAAACAGTTCAACCCAAGTATTCGTCAGGATGAAATTGAACGCCTGCAAAAATTCCAACAGGAAGGTCTGAGTTTGTTAGATAGCTTGTCGATTACACCAGAGGCGATTCAGGTTTTGGTGGTGGTTAAGCCTTAATTTATGCGAAAAATAAAAAAGCCCTTAACTTTTAAGGGCTTTTTTATACGTCAGATTTATATCAGTTTGGCATCGCTCATCTCAAGCTTGATATAGGCATAGAAAATTGGCGCTACAATCAGTCCGCCAAAGCCAAAAATTGCTTCAAAAATCAGCATGGCAAGCAGTACTTCCCATGCATGAGCATTAATTTTACTGCCAACAATTTTGGCATTAATAAAATACTCAAGTTTATGAATCAGAACCAAATAAACTAAAGCAGCCGCTGCGACAGGTAAAGAAATGGTTAGACCTGAGATAATAATCAGGGTATTGGAAATCAGATTTCCAGCAATTGGGATTAGCCCAAAAATAAAGGTCAAGATGGTTAATGTCTTGGCAAAAGGGAGTTGTATATTGCATAAAGGGAGCGCAATAAACACAAAGATCACAAATAAAATCGTATTAATTAAAGAAATTTGAATCTGTGCAAACACCACATTACGAAATGATAATGCGAGCTTTTCGATTCGTAGCATCAGTGCTGTTTTAAAAACAGGCTGAGCTTCTCGATAGGTAAATGAATGGATTGAAATCAAAATACCAATAATCAGACCAATCAACATCGTGGCAAAATTATGCAGAATATCGGAACCTGTATGTCTTAGAAGAGATACATTATCTTTAAGTAAAATGAAAATATGATTTTTGAGATCTGTCACGCTATTTGGAATATAAATCGGAACATATTTTGAAACTTCTTGCTGTAGAAGGATCAGTGTTTGATCGACCTTTTCACTAAATGCTGCAAGACCAGGGCCTTGCAGATCATAAATGACAAAGCTGACTAGACTGGTGATTAAGAAACTCAATAAAGAAACAATCACGATGCTGAGCGCGATACTGATAATCAGTTTTGCTCGATGGCTGTCAATATAGCGGTCAATCACTTTACTCAAGCTATGAATAATTTCATAGATCAGAAAACCTGCAAAAAAACTTGGCAGTAAATGTAAAGGAATAACCACTAACAGAAACAAAATAACAAGAATATAGCTTGCCAGAGTACTTTGTCTGTCGCTCAAAATATTCATGGTGAATTTGACCCGATTTTTGCAAGAAGAAATGTGCTAGGCAGAAAAATTGCCATCGCTGTATAAGATTCACCCTAGACAAGGAGTCATTTTAACCACTTCTGAAATACTTAGAAATAAAAAAATCGGTTTTTATGTTTAGCGAATTCGTGCTTCATCAAGGCGACGCGCACCCTCCAAAATCATCCGAATCATGATCATGGTTTGCTGTGCGACTAAATCCCGTTCATGACGAGGTAAGTCGATTGCTTTCGCTCCCATATTAAAGACAAGTTGAGTGATCGCTTTGGCAACAAGATCGGGGTGGAATAATTTATTGTGATTTAGGCGCTCTAAACGAATGAGATCTTCTTGTAATTCCTGCTGGAAAAAACTCAGTTGTTGCTCTACTGCACGTTTATAGGAAATAGAACCTGTATAGCCTTCACGCAATAGTAAACTTAAGTTGCCATCATCAGCATCAAGCTGCTGTAAAAAAACTTCAACAGAGGTACGAATAATACTTTCTTGCTTAGATGCTTTTAGACGGGCTTCACGAATAATTTTTCGTAGCACCACACCCGCACGATTGATAAGTTCAATCGCAAGTTCATCTATATCTTTGAAATGCCGATAAAAACTGTTTGGTGCGATCCCTGCTTCACGTGCAACTTCACGTAGACTTAATGCTGAAATACTTTTTTCTGGACCAATTAAGTTAAGTGTCGCCTGAAATAATTCTTCTTTGGTAATGGTGGCTTTTCGTCCTGCACTGCGTGCAGGGGATTTGGCTTGAACCGCAGAAGCGTCAAGTAATGCGTGATCAGTCGGCATAGCAGTTGTCGATAAAGATGGCATGTAAACTCATGTAGCAAGCTCGGATTTATTGCAAGATTATAGCCTTAGAACTGACTGAGAAGAAATAGTGCAAGGAATTGTTTATTGAGTGTATAAATACTATACAAATATATATACATGTGTATAATAATTAAAAAGGCATAATTGAGATGGCCACAATGCATCATGTAGTCGCACCTAAAAAACAGCTTTTAAATTTTCTCTCTGGCAGTGTTTATGACAGCAACACTGTAAATTTTTGGCTTCAAAAAATAAATCCATTATGGTCAACCCATGAAATGTTGGGTCAAATTGTCAAAAAGCAAAGTATTGCAGATGACATGGTGAGTTTAACAATTCACTGTAACCAACGTATGCAATTTGGTATCGCAGGGCAGCATCATCCTGTTCATGTTGAAATTCAGGGTCGCCGTTATGAGCGGACGTATAGTTTGACTCAACTTGATGAACATCATGTACAGCTGACTTTGAAGAAGATTCAAGGTGGGATTGTGAGCACATGGCTTTGTGAGCAAGCACAAATTGGTGATGTGATTGAATTTGAAGCGCCTTATGGTGACATGTTACTGACAACACAAAACCAAAAAAAGGTTTTGTTACTGGCAGCGGGCAGTGGTATTACCCCAATGTACAGTATGCTTGAAGGTTTACACCGTTCAGGGCATCTCAAAGATTATGACATTCACCTGATGTATTGGGCGCAGCATGCAACGGGCTTGGCTTTTAAAACACAATTTGAAGCGTGGCAAAATAGCTATCCAAATTTCAAATTTACAGCCTTATGTACACGTGATGAGCCAGCTGCTGAGCGTATTAATGAAAAGCATACTCAGTACGCTGCTGATTTTACTGAGCGTAGTGTTTTTGCCTGTGGCCCATCAGGTTTTGTCAACACTGCTGAACGTGTTTTCTCAGGTGCAAAATTATTTCGAGCTGAAGCATTTAGCTTAACGCCAATCGAAACCAACGATATTGGTGTTGTCAATATTACGCTGACCAAATCAAACAAAATCGTGACAGTAGCAAAAGGTCAACCGATTTTGGTGGGTTTAGAGCAGGCTCAATTAAAACCAACACATGGTTGCCGTATGGGAATTTGTAATAAATGCTCATGTACGAAAGTTTCGGGTGCAACCAAAAACTTAAATGATCAGTCTGAAAATACTGAACCACACAGTTTACTCCGTTTATGTGTCAACTCCGCCCAAACTGACCTTGTGTTAGACCTTTAAGAGAGGCATCTATTATGAATATGCAAGTAAAAACACAATATTTTAAAAATCCAAAGAACCGTGAACTTACAGAAGCAGACTTAGATGCGCTTGCTCAAGAGTTAGATGCGATCAAACAAGAAGTTGTGGATGACTTGGGCGAGCAAGATGCCAAGTATATTCGCCGTGTTTATTCAGTAGTGCGTTATAGCAGCCTTGCAGGTCGTGCATTATTGTTCGCAGGTTGGTTTCCACCAGCATGGGTTTTAGGTACAGGTTTGTTGGGTGTATCTAAAATTTTAGAAAATATGGAAGTCGGTCATAACGTCATGCATGGTCAGTATGATTGGATGAACGATCCGAAATTCATGGGTCAAACTTACGAATGGGACAACGTAGGGACAGGGGATAACTGGCGCCAAACGCATAATTATAAGCATCACACGTATACCAATATTAAAGGTATGGATGATGATATTGGCTATGGTCTGGTACGTTTATTCCCAGAACAACGTTGGAAGAAAAGCTATTTATTGCAACCATTGTACAGTATTCCATTTTGCTTGTTGTTCCAGTGGGGTGTTGCGATTCAAAACCTAGAAGTCGGGAAACTGATGATGGGTCGTAAAACCAAAGCCAAATTTTTGCAAGAAATACGTCCTGTACAGCGTAAAGTCGAGAAGCAATTATTTAGAGATTATGTCTTTTTTCCATTGATTGCAGGTCCAAGTGCAGTACCTGTATTCTTAGGAAACTTGGCGGCGAATGGTATTCGTAATATTTGGACATTCAGTATTATTTTCTGTGGTCACTTCACCAAAGATGTTGAAGTATTTCCAAAGAGTGTCTTGGAAAACGAAAGCCGTGGACATTGGTATATGCGCCAAATTCGTGGTTCTTCGAACTTAACCGGTTCAGAAGCCTTTCATATTTTGACTGGACATTTGAGCCATCAGATTGAGCATCATTTGTTCCCAGAAATTCCTGCACGTCGTTATCGTAAAATGGGGCCAAAAGTTGAAGCAGTCTGTAAAAAATATGGTTTGAACTACAACAATGCCAGCCTGTTTAAACAATATGGACAAGTGATTGGGCGTATCTTGAAATATTCATTACCATTTAAAAAATAAGCGCTTGAGCATAAAAAAGCGCAGTTTAAACTGCGCTTTTTTTTGATTAGTTAGAACTCAATTTGATACTTGAGCCAATCAACATCTGTTTGAGTGACTTATACAAATGATCGTGTGGAGCTTCTAACTCAATATGAATACTGTCGTAATCTAGCTCTTCGGCAACTGTATCAGTTAAATGAATCACCATCTGGCTACCAAAAAGACGAATTGCTGTGATGGCATGCTGAAACTCCAGATCAGTTTCATTGACTAAAAGTCCAATCTGTTGATCGGCAGAGCGATCAGGCTCAGCAAAACGACTTAAAATAACAAAATCAATCGGATCAAACTCATCATCTGCTAAACCAATACTGAGAACATCATCATCTTGGCTGCAAGAAATATGATTGGCATAAAAAGATTTCATTGAGTTCATTCCATTTCATGGGTTCAATTCTTTATTTTAATTGAATTGAACCATTTGCGCTGACACTAATTTTAGAATCACCCGCATTCATGTCTTGCGCAACGGGCGCAGCCTCAGCAAATTTTGCAGTGCGTAAGGAACTCATCATCATTGGACGATAGCTGCTGTTGGTATTGATATTTAAATTGACTAAGTTATAGCTATTTTTATGCCAAGACTGTGCCAGTAGTTGGGCGCGTTGCTGGAAGTTCTTTGATGCTTCAAGCATCAGTTCACTTTCAACTTTACTGCGCTGTTCGTCAGATACGCTAAAACCAATCGATTCGGTTTGAAAGTTTTGCTGTAATTCAGCAATCAGTTGACTTGCCGCCTTAAAATCTCGGCTTTGAAGTTGTAACTCAGCACGACCACGCCATTCTTTGAGTTTTTGGTTGTCATTGTCATACACTGGATAGGTACTTTGAGCGCCTGTTGTGACTTTTACTTGAGGGTATTTTTTTGCAATTGCCAAGGCTTGATTCATATTTAGATTAATTTGATTGGAAAGCTCGGCAGGCTGCTTGTTATTCTTTTCAATATAAAGTACTGCTTGAATTTGATCGTTAGACACTTCGCGGGAAGCATCAGCCTGAATATTGACAACATTGTAGTTTAGCGGTTCAGCAGTGGCTGCAAAAACAGGGCTGCTAGCACTGACAAGTAGGAGGCTTGATAAGAGTAAATGACGCATAAAAGTTCCTTGAATTTACTGTGTTTGTTATCAGATTTATGTTAATTGGATAAAACGGATTATATAAAGTGAAATTGTCGCTTCTTTGTATATAGTTTTTTTGGTTTTTGTATCTATTGTTTGGCTATAAAATTTTTTAAATTCAGTGGTTTAAATGCTGGGTCATTGATTATAAAAACAATTGTCTGAAAGATGGAAAAATATTTCTTTATACATGGATTTTCTTATTTCTGTCATGGAGTATGATGATAATGAAGCTCATTGATTAGATAAATGTTTTTTTCAATGAAATTAGGCTAAATAAAGAGCTAAAAGGTCTTTATTTTTATAGAAAAAAGGGTATTATCGCCCTCCTAGTTAAAAGATATAAATTTTGTCTAACTAGAACTCTACAAGCACCGAGTCAAAGGACCACAAGTCACCAGACTTATTTCTTTCAACCCATATCAGAGATGGTAATTCGATATGAGCGTTACTTCTGTAAATCCTGCCACCAATTCTACTAACGAATATTATTTGACTCGCCAAAGTCAGATGGAATCGAATGTTCGTAGTTATCCACGTAAATTACCGTTAGCGATAGCGAAAGCACAAGGTTGTTGGGTTACTGATGTTGAAGGTACTGAGTACCTTGATTGTTTAGCTGGTGCAGGGACATTGGCATTAGGTCATAACCACCCTGCGGTTGTTCAAAGTATTCAGGACACACTGACAAGTGGTATTCCTTTACATACCTTGGATTTAACCACTCCTTTAAAAGATGCATTTACCGAAGCTTTATTGGCGTATTTGCCAGGCGGTAAAGAAGAATATTGTTTACAGTTCTGTGGTCCATCTGGTGCAGATGCAACAGAAGCAGCAATTAAACTTGCAAAAACATATACTGGCCGTTCAACAGTGATCAGCTTCTCTGGTGGCTATCATGGTATGACACACGGTTCATTGGCGATGACAGGCAACTTGAGTGCAAAAAATGCAGTCAATAACTTAATGCCTGGCGTGCAATTTATGCCATACCCACACGAATACCGTTGCCCACTTGGTCTTGGTGGTGAAGCGGGTGTTGATGCATTAACTTACTACTTTGAACAATTCATCGAAGATGTGGAAAGTGGTGTAACTAAGCCAGCAGCTGTGATTCTTGAAGCTATTCAAGGTGAAGGTGGTGTGGTTGTTGCGCCTACCAAATGGTTACGTAAAATCCGTGAAGTGACTGAAAAGCACAACATCGTTTTAATCTTGGACGAAGTTCAAGCTGGTTTCGCACGTTCAGGTAAAATGTTTGCCTTCGAATACGCAGGAATCGAGCCTGATGTTGTTGTTATGTCAAAAGCGGTTGGCGGTGGTTTACCACTTGCTGTATTAGGTATTAAACGTAAATTTGATGCTTGGCAACCAGCGGGTCACACGGGTACGTTCCGTGGTAACCAATTGGCAATGGGTACAGGTTTAGTGGTATTAAAAACCATTACTGAACAAAAACTTGCTCAAAATGCCCAAGAACGCGGTGATTTCTTACAAGCTGAAATTAAACAATTGGCGCAAGAATTCCCATGTATCGGTAACGTACGTGGTCGTGGTTTGATGGTGGGTATTGAAATTGTAGATGAGCGCAAAGCAGCTGATCACATGGGTTCTTTACCAGCAGATGCACAACTTGCAGCAGCAATTCAGACAGCATGCTTTAACAACAAATTGTTGTTAGAAAAAGGTGGTCGTAACGGTACAGTCATTCGTTTACTTTGCCCATTGATCATCACTCAAGAAGAGTGTGTAGAAGTTGTTGCACGCTTCAAGAAAGCAGTTGCTGAGGCGCTTGTTGCCGTTCGAGGTGCTTAATGGTTGATTTTGCGCAACATCGTAAAGCTCTACTTTGTAATGATGCACAATCTATTGCTGACTATGAGTCAGCAATGGGTGAAGCTGTAAAAGCAGTTTCAGCATGGTTACAAAATGATAAAATGTACACAGGCGGCAGCATCAAAGATTTGCGTGCAGCGATTTCTTTCAAGCCATCAAAAGATGGTTTGGGTGTACAAGACTCATTGCAACGTATGGTTGAACTTTTTCTCAATAAAAGCTTAAAAGTCCATCATCCACATTCTTTAGCACATTTACACTGCCCGACTATGGTGATGAGCCAAATCGCGGAAGTGTTAATCAATGCAACCAACCAATCAATGGACTCTTGGGATCAAAGCCCAGCGGGTTCATTGATGGAAGTTCAGTTGATTGACTGGCTTCGTCAAAAAGTCGGTTATGGCTCAGGTCAGGCAGGGGTATTCACCTCTGGTGGTACGCAATCGAACCTTATGGGTGTATTGCTTGCACGTGACTGGTGTATTGCTAAAAACTGGAAAAATGAAGACGGTCAGGAATGGTCTGTTCAGCGTGATGGCGTACCAGCCGACGCGTTGAAAAAAGTCAAAGTCATTTGTTCTGAAAATGCACACTTCTCTGTGCAAAAGAACATGGCAATGATGGGCATGGGCTTCCAGTCAGTTGTGACTGTTCCTGTGAATGAAAATGCACAGATGGATGTTGATGCGCTTGAAAAAACCATGGCGCATTTACAAGCTGAAGGCAAAATCGTGGCTTGTGTGGTTGCAACAGCAGGTACAACCGATGCTGGTGCAATTGATCCACTCAAGAAAATCCGTGAACTGACCACTCAGTATGGCGCATGGATGCATATCGATGCAGCTTGGGGTGGCGCACTAATTCTTTCTAATGACTATCGTTCAATGCTGGACGGTATTGAATTGTCAGACTCAGTGACACTGGATTTCCATAAGCACTATTTCCAAAGCATTAGCTGTGGCGCGTTCTTGTTGAAAGATGAAGCCAACTATCGCTTTATGCATTATGAAGCAGAATACCTAAACTCTGCTTATGATGAAGAACATGGTGTACCCAACCTTGTGTCTAAATCATTACAAACGACTCGTCGTTTTGATGCATTGAAATTGTGGATGACAGTTGAAGCATTGGGTGAAGAACTTTACGGTTCAATGATCGATCACGGTGTTAAATTGACACGTGAAGTTGCTGACTATATTCAAGCAACGGCAGGTCTAGAATTGTTGGTTGAGCCACAATTTGCGTCTGTGTTGTTCCGTGTTGTGCCTGAAGGTTATTCTGCTGAATTCTTGGATAGCTTGAACCAGAATGTGGCAGATGAATTGTTTGCACGTGGTGAGGCAAATATTGGTGTAACGAAAGTGGGTGATGTTCAATCATTGAAAATGACCACTTTAAGCCCAGTAGCAACACTAGAAAACGTTCAGAACTTACTTGCATTGGTCTTGGCTGAAGCAGATCGTATTAAAGATGCGATTGCAGCAGGAACTTATGTTCCAGCGATTGACTAAGTCTAGATAGCATTCTTAAAGGCTGAATATTGAACCGAGCTAAGTCATTAGCTCGGTTTTTAACTTTTTGTGTCTTGAAAGCCATTTAAGTGGCTGAGATTAACTTGTTAGACCAGTGATACATTCGATACACAATAGTCATAAATACTGAACAGATTTGCTATAAATTCACCAATTATTGGTTTAAAAATAATCATAAAAGCACTCAAATTGGATTTAAATAAGCCAACTTTAGAACCTTTTGTGACATATTTAAAAAAATACTGAATAAGAAAATAAATTTTAAATTGCATAATATTTTGATTTATATAAATTTTATTTTAATTGTATAAATATCATTAAAGCGTAATAAAGCTGTAATCGAAGTGTCACATAAAAAAATCAAAATGCATCTATCAAATACGGACTCGTGCAAGAAAAACAGCGGCTTTCTTGACATAAATTGAGAGATGAAAATGAATTTTAGCAAAAAATACCTTGCCTTGGCATTTGCTTTTTCTGGGGTAACTTTGGCAACAGGTGCACATGCTGCACGTGATACCATTCAAATTGCAGGTTCTTCTACAGTACTTCCTTATGCAAGTATTGTTGCTGAAGATTTTGGGCACACTTTTCCACAGTTTAAAGCACCTGTTGTAGGTTCTGGTGGTTCATCTGCTGGTTTAAAACAGTTCTGTCAAGGTGTAGGCGATAACACAATCGATATCGCAAATGCATCACGTAAAATTAAAGATACAGAAATTGCAGCATGTAAAAAAGCTGGTGTAAACAAAATCCAAGAAATCAAAATTGGTTATGACGGTATTGTTTTTGCATCAAACAGCTCAAAGCCAGCATATAAATTAAAGCCTTATCATGTGTTTGCAGCACTGGCTGAAAAACTTCCTTCAAATGGTAAGCTTGTTCCAAACCCATATACACGCTGGAATCAAATTGATCCAACTTTACCAAATGAACCGATTACTTTAGTTATTCCTGCATCTAACCACGGTACACGCGAAGTGTTCCAAGAAAAAATGGTTGAAGCTGGCTGTGAAACTTATGACTACTTCAAAAAGTTAGATAAAGATGCTCAGAAAAAAGCATGTTCAACTTTCCGTAAAGATGGTCGTGTGATTGAAATTGCAGGTGACTACACAGAAACATTGGCACGCTTAAAAACTTCTCCAAGTGCAGTGGGTGTATTTGGTCTAGGTTTCTATGATCAAAACCGTGACAAACTTCGTGTTGCAACAGTAAACAATGTTGTACCAAGCGAAAAAACCATCTTGAGTGGTAAATATCCTGTATCTCGCCCATTGTTCTTCTATGTAAAAGGTGAGCATGTCAAAGTGATTAAAGGTTTACCACAATACACTGAATTCTTCTTGAACAAGCGTGTTTCAGGTAAAGGCTCAAAACTTGAACGTGCGGGTCTGATCGCAATGTCTGATGCAGAACGTGCAAAAGTATTGGCAGATTTCAAAGCAGGTAAAACTGTTAAGTAATTGGTTGTGCTCAAAAAGAGGTCAGTCTGAGGTTCTTGGACTGACCCTTGGGCGTTTTAATTAAAATGGAAACCGAGCGGAGATAAGATGAATCTGCTTCTTTTGGGTGTACTGCTGGCTTTTGTTGCAGTTGCATACCAGTTAGGCTTGAAAAAAAGCCGTCAACTGGCAGGGAAAGGCAATAGCTCAGTCAGTTTGCATTCTCGTCCGGGATATTATGGCGCACTTGTCGCGATTTGGTGTGGTATTCCTGCATTTATCATTCTTATATTGTGGAATGCTTTGGAACCTGTCCTGTTACATCAGGCGGTTTTCAACCAAGTTCCAAGTTCGATCTTGTCTGGTCTTGATGAAGCGAGCAGAACCGTCTTGCTCGATCGTGTACAAGCCATCGCTTCAGGATTTGGTGTGACCGATCAGCCACAAGCGTATGAGTTGAAAGCGGCAGAACAATATGCACAGATGGCAAAAATTGGTGATTATGCCAAGTTTGCTGTTGTGATCTGTGTTGCAATGGCAGGTCTTATCTTCGCACAAAAAAGAATTAATCAAAAATACCGTGCCCGTAATGGTGTTGAGAAAGTTATTCGTATTGGCTTGGCACTCTGTTCAGGTGTTGCAATTTTGACAACCATCGGCATTGTGATGTCAATGCTTAGCGAAGCTTTGCATTTCTTCCACTTTGTCAGTCCTGCAGCATTTTTCTTTGGAACAGAATGGAACCCAGGATTTAGTACCACAGGTAATGCAGAAGGCAGTTATGGTTTATTACCATTGTTGTGGGGCACACTCATGGTCAGTGCCATTGCCTTATTGGTTGCCATTCCTGTTGGTTTAATGATTGCGATTTATTTAGCTGAATACGCTTCACCACGTTTGCGAGCATGGGCAAAACCAACCATTGAGATTTTGGCGGGTATTCCAACGATTGTCTATGGTGTATTTGCCATGATGGTGGTTGGGCCATTTTTCAAATATTTGGGTGATCAAGTTGGCGTTGAAATTAATGCGACCAGTGCACTCACCGCGGGCTTTGTGATGGGGGTGATGATTATTCCATTTGTCTCATCTTTGTCAGATGACATTATTACCCAAGTTCCACGTGCTTTACGTGATGGTTCGTTGGGTTTAGGTGCAACCAAATCTGAAACCATACGACAAGTGGTTCTTCCAGCTGCATTGCCAGGGATTACAGGTGCATTCTTATTGGCAGTTTCTCGTGCTGTTGGGGAAACTATGATTGTGGTATTGGCAGCAGGAAATAGTCCATTGTTACATGTTAACCCACTTGAAGCGGTATCGACGGTAACCGTTACGATTGTGAAGCAATTAACAGGCGATACTGACTTTGCAAGTCCACAAGCATTGGTTGCCTTTGCATTGGGTCTCACCCTGTTTGTAATCACCCTCGGTCTTAATGTTGTTGCGCTCTACATTGTGCGTAAATATCGTGAGCAATACGAATGAGTATGACAAATACCTCAACGCAGCAGCCAGTATTTGAGCCAAATACTGCGGCTGAATTGCGTGAAAAACGTAAAAGAACTATTACCCAGTCTTTGGCAAAGCGCCATCGCAAAGAAAAAACCTTCCGCTTTTTTGGGTTATTTGCGGTTGTTACGGGTCTATGCTTCGTTGCGATATTATTTGGCAGTATTTTGTATAAAGGTGTGCCTGCATTTTGGCAAACCAGTTTGACAGTACCTGTTTATTTTGACCCGAAAATCATTGATGCAGGGCCAAAGCCTATCCAAACTGCCAATGAATCACCTGCTCAATATCAAGAGCGTTATGTCGATTGGCAAACCAAAATGGGTATGGTGGACTGGGATAGTCTGATTGTGAAGGGTATGATCGCCAAAGACCCAAGCCTTGCTGGTCAAGAAGATGATCTACGCAGTATCTACACCAGTTCAGAAGCTTTCCGTGTACGTGACATGGTATTTAAAGATACCAGTCTGATTGGTCAGAAGCTTGATCTTAAATTCCTTGCCGATGCTAATATTGATGTTTGGTTAACAGGTAAAATTGATCGCAGTTTACCTGATGATCAGCAGCAGTTAAGCCCAGAAGTGCGTAAGCTTGCTGATCGTATGGAGAAACAAGGCTTACTTGAGCATACGTTTAACTTCAAGATCTTTACCAATACAGACTCACGTAGTTCACCAGCAAGCAGCGGTTTGGCAGGCGCATTTATGGGTTCATTGTTCATGATGCTAATCGTGATCTTTATCTCGATCCCAGTTGGTGTGGCAAGTGCAATTTATCTTGAAGAATTTTCTAAGAAAAATATTATCACTGACATTATTGAAGTAAACATCAACAACTTGGCAGCAGTTCCTTCGATCGTCTTTGGTTTATTGGGTGCTGCGATTTTTGTGGGTTGGATGCATTTACCTTTGTCAGCACCTTTTGTTGGTGGTTTGGTCTTGAGTCTAATGACCTTGCCAACAGTCATTATTACAACACGCGCATCGTTAAAAGCGGTGCCACCATCGATTCGTCAAGCCGCACAGGGCTTAGGCGCATCAAATGTACAAACCGTTTTTCACCATGTTTTGCCATTGGCATTACCCGGGATTATGACGGGTTCAATTATTGGTGTTGCTCACGCATTGGGTGAAACTGCACCATTACTTTTGATCGGAATGAGCGCCTTTGTTGCAAACATTCCACATACTCCATTAGACCAAGCAACTGCATTACCTGTGCAAGTTTATTTATGGCAGGGTAATGAATTGCGTAACTTCTTTGAAGGGCGTACCGCAGCAGCCATTATTGTGTTGTTAGGCTTGATGATCGGCTTAAACAGTTTGGCAATTTGGTTACGTAAGAAATTTGAAGTACGCTGGTAATTGAGGCAAAAAAATGAATACAGCAAATACAAGTCCATTCCAAGCGCAGGATACACAGGTGGTTCCAGAATCTCATACTTCACATGAAGGTACAGCTCATCGTCCAATCAATATTCATGTTGGACAGTTTGATCAACAACCTGAGAATGCAAAGAAAAAAGCAGCACAGCAAGTCAAAATCAGCACTGAAAATGTTCATGTTTATTATGGTGAAACCGAGGCCATTAAAGGGATTGACCTGAACATTTACCAAAATGAAGTGATTGCTTTTATTGGGCCATCGGGTTGTGGTAAGTCTACCTTCTTGCGTACTTTAAACCGTATGAATGACACCATTGACAGTTGTCGTGTCACGGGGAAAGTGACTCTGGATCAGCAAGATATTTATGATCCAAATCTTGATGTGGTCTTGCTGCGAGCGCAAGTTGGTATGGTTTTCCAAAAACCAAACCCATTTCCAAAATCAATTTTTGATAACGTGGCATACGGTCCAAAATTACATGGTTTGGCGCGTGATAAGTATGATTTAGAGGAAATTGTTGAAAATAGCTTGCGTAAAGCGGGTTTATGGGATGAAGTGAAAGACCGTTTAACACAATCAGGTACGGGTTTGTCAGGTGGTCAGCAACAACGTCTTTGTATTGCACGTACCATTGCCGTGAGTCCTGAAGTGATCTTGATGGATGAGCCTTGTTCGGCACTTGATCCGATTGCAACAGCAAAAATTGAAGAATTAATTTCAGAATTATCTGATCAATATACCATTGCGATTGTGACTCACTCGATGCAACAAGCTGCGCGTGTTTCAGATCGTACAGCATATTTCCATTTGGGTGATTTGATTGAAGTCAACTCAACTGAGAAAGTTTTCACACAACCTGATCATCAACTTACAGAAGCTTATATTACAGGTCGTTTTGGTTAATGCTGGTCTAAACGACTTTATAGATTGTGATTAAATCCCTATGCGCAGGCATGGGGATTTTTATTGAATTGTAGTCATGATCATTTGGCTATTGATTTTTAATGCGCTAACCCTCATCTTGAGCTTATAACTTTATGTATTAGGCGAAGATATGTTATTTCAATTGCCCAAAATTCCTGCTGAAATGCACGTGACCCATTTAAACGCACGTGTGAATGAACAAAGAAAGAAAATTATTCAAAGTACCACATCAAAAATTGAATTTTTGAAATTTAACAAGCAGTTAGCGAAAGAAGCAAAACAACGTAAGAAAAACAATAAAAAAGTTTATGTGATTGACTTTAAAGGTGATGTTCAAGCATCTGCGGTCAGTGCATTACGTGAAGAAATTACCCTGATTTTGTCAACTGCAAAAGCAGGGCAGGATCGTATTCTGATTCGTTTAGAAAGCTCAGGCGGTATGGTGCATGGTTATGGCTTGGCGGCTGCACAGCTTGTCCGTCTACGTGAAGCAGGTTTTCATGTCACGATTGTGGTTGATAAAGTGGCTGCAAGTGGCGGTTATATGATGGCGTGTATTGCCAACGAAATTATTGCAGCGCCATTTGCCATTGTTGGGTCAATTGGTGTTGTTGCGCAGGTGCCAAACTTTAATCGTTTACTGCGCGAACATCATGTCGATTTTGAACTTTATACCGCAGGGCAGTACAAACGTACAGTCACCATGTTTGGAGAAAATACACCAGAGGGTAAAGATAAGTTTGAGCAGGAATTGCAACAAACCCATACTTTATTTAAGCACTTTGTTGAAAAATACCGTCCAAAACTCAATGTTGAAAAAGTGGCAACAGGTGAACACTGGTATGGTCAGGACGCTTTAGAACTGAACTTGGTTGATGCCTTACAAACATCAGATGAAGTCATTTTAAAATTACTTCCAGATCATGATGTTTATTTGATTCATACTCGCCGTAAGCCAACTTTAGGTGAAAAGTTAGGTTTGCAGGCAGCACAGGTTGCTGATCAGTTTATGCCTGTAGTGTTGAATAAATTTACTGAGATGTTGACGAAAGCCAACCAATCATTGGTCCAGTTACGCGACCCTAAACTTTAATTAAATTCAGTTTTTTAATCAAAAAGCCTGTCTAAGAATGACAGGCTTTTTTGATTTTGGTCGCTATTGTTCATGTCGTGCAAGGAATGTTCGGATTAGATGACTGACCTCATCCGCATGTGTTTTTGCAAAATGATGTTGACCTTGAGCAATAATATAGAGTTCGACTTGGGTTAATTGTTGCTGTAAATATTCACCGACAGCAATAGGACTAATTGGGTCGATCTCTCCCCAAAGTAATAAGCTTGGGCACTGAATGTGCTGTAATTGATCTTCATAACGGGTTTGAGTGGTGATAAACCAATCAGGATGAGTTAAATACTCTTCTTTATACATTTGCCGCCAGTCTGCAACATGAAAGTGATCAAGGTTTATGCCGCCAGATGTCGCAGCCAGTACCAATCCTTGTACCAATTCGGGTTTGGCTAATGCTGCGGCAACAGCAAAAACGCCACCCATAGATTGTGCAACGAGATAACAAGGCTGTTGAATTTGACTGATGACGTAATCCGTCAACTGCTCAAAATTATTGAGATTGTGAATGCTTGGCGTACGCCCAAAACCAGGGTAGCCAATCACATGACTTTGATAGGTGTCCGCAAGTGCTTGTTGGACAGGGTGCCAAAATTGGGTACTTCCTGACGCACCTGGCAGGAAAAAGATCTGCTTCATATCCATGACTATTCTTTTTATATCGTTAAGCTTTTACACTTTAAAGCGAAAAGCATAAAAAATAAGCCCAGAAATTCTGAGCTTATTGGAATACTGAAGTTTAATTATTCAAGAAATTTAACGGTAACACCAGCTTTTACTTTACTTGCTAAATCATTGGCATCCCAGTTGGTTAGACGAATACAACCATGAGATGCTGTTTTAGAGATTAAAGATGGGTTTGGCGTACCATGAATACCAAATGAACGCTTGCTTAAACCAATCCATACATTCCCTACAGGACCATTAGGGCCTGGTGGTAGCATTAAAGGTTTTAAGTTTTTACCCTGAACAAAGTTACTCGGCGAGTAGCTGTAGTAAGGGTTCTTGGTTGCGCCCACAACTTTATAAGTTCCTGTTGGCGATGGTGTGTCTGTACTGCCAATTGTTGCAGGGAATGAGCCAATCATTTGATTGCGGTCATTAAATAGGTACAGTTGTTTTGCGCCCTTATGTGCCACGATCAAGTGAATATCTTCAGGGAGATTATTGCGAATGTTGGTCACAATAATTTTTTCCCCAACTTTGTTGAACGTTGCCTTAGGATTGAGCTGTTTGAGGAATGCTTCATCCATATGGAATTTTTCACCAAGCATTTCTGTTACGCGGGTATAATACAAACCTGGCATTTTTGCTTGTAGCGCATAATCAGAAGGGATGCTTTTCGCATAAGGTCCTTTTAGATCAGCTTCGGTCAACGTGTATTCAATAAAAGCAGGCTTATTTTGAGTCGCAACAAGTGCATTCCAAGTGGCTTGATCTAGCTCACCTGTTGTGGGTAGACCTTGCATTTGTTGGAATGAAGCCAATGCTTTTAATGTATTTTTACCGCTGCTGCCATCAATTGCGCCTGGCGAAGCATGGTTGTTATTGAGCATCACCTGTGCACGTGCATAGACAGGGAATTGACCCTTAGCAATATCTGCATACCACTGAATATTATTTAAATTATCTAACGTCCATGCATTACGTGCAGCATTATTTTTTGTTGGTGCTGCCGTTTTCTCAGAACCCTGATCAATGGTTTTAACGGTCTTAGTGACTTGGTTAAGATTTTTTTGTTCTTGCTGAGAGATTTGTACTTCAGATGCAGCCGTAGTTGAGCTGACATCGGATGCTGCTGTACTGACAACATTCGATGCTGTATGCTCATCACCCATGACTTCTGATGCGGCTTTAGTATCTAGCGCAAGTGGATTGATCGGATCTTGAATGGTCGCCGCTGAAGCGACTTTTTTAGGAGTTAATGGTTGCTCTGCATTAGAAGCTGCAAAAGCAGTATTTAGCATGAGATAGCTTAAACTCATAGCGAGCAATGAGCGAACGAACATCTAATTCAACCTTAAGAATTATGTATCTGTGATGAAAAAACGCAGTCAGTATTACAGAATTTGTAAACCCATGCATTAACTATTTCGTATTGATATTGCACCCATAAAAATAACCAACAGCTTGATTATTCAAAATACGGGCTTTTTGTTATGATAGGTAAATTTTTTCTAACTCATGGAAAGGACATGACGACTTTAAAAAATGATCGTTTCCTACGTGCTTTATTGCGTGAACCTGTCGATACCACCCCTGTCTGGATGATGCGTCAAGCAGGTCGATATTTACCAGAATATCGTGCAACACGTGCCCAAGCGGGTGATTTCCTTTCTTTATGTAAAAATACTGATTTTGCATGTGAAGTGACACTGCAACCTTTGCGTCGTTATGATTTGGACGCTGCAATTTTATTTTCAGATATTTTAACTGTGCCAGATGCTTTGGGTTTAGGTCTGTATTTTGAAGCAGGCGAAGGGCCAAAATTTCATAGAACAGTTCGAACAGAACAAGATATTGCTCAGTTACCTAAATTGAATGCCAAAACTGATTTGGCCTATGTGATGAATGCCGTTTCAACCATTCGTTCGGCATTGGCGGGGCAAGTTCCACTGATCGGTTTTTCAGGCAGCCCTTGGACACTGGCAACTTATATGGTTGAAGGTGGTTCAAGCAAAGACTTTCGTTTTACCAAACAGATGATGTACGCACAGCCTGAGTTACTCCATGCATTGCTTGATCATTTGGCTGACTCTGTGATTGATTATCTTAATGCGCAAATTGATGCAGGTGCACAGGCGATTCAGATTTTTGATAGTTGGGGTGGCTCGTTAGCACATCGTGAATATCAGGAATTTTCTTTGCAGTATATGCAAAAAATTATTGCAGGTTTACAGCGCGAAAAAGACGGTCAGCGTATTCCTGTCATTCTATTTACCAAGGGTGGTGGGCAGTGGTTAGTACCAATGCTGAGTACAGGTGCGGATGCGTTAGGACTAGACTGGACAACATCATTACAGACTGCACGTGAAATGGTGCAGGGTAAAGTTGCATTACAAGGTAATCTAGATCCTGCAACTTTATATGGCTCAGCAGACACGATTCAAAAAGCTGTTCATGCCATGCTTGATGATGCTTATGCAAATGGTGAAAAAACAGGATATATCGCAAACCTTGGACACGGTATCACTCAATGGGTTGATCCAGATCATGCCAAAGTTTTTGTCGATACTGTTCATGAATATAGTGCCAAGTATCTAGGCTAAATTTGCGTGAACTTTGCCGTTCGATTTATTTTTACTGTAGTGCAGCGTGCCATGTCCGCTGCACTTTTTGGTATTTTATTGCTGATTGTTTTTGCCTTGAGTTTTAAAATGGGGCATCAGTCTTATTGGGGCTTGTATCGTTACGATTATTTGTTTTTCTGTGCGATTCTGATCCAAGGTTTGATGCTGTATTTTCGTCTGGAGTCATGGCAGGAAGCGAAAGTCATTGCGCTATTTCATGTGATGGCGATGATTATGGAACTGGTACTGACTGCACCGAATATTGGTTCATGGCAGTATCCTGAACCTGCGATTCTCAAAATTTTGACTGTGCCTTTATTTGCAGGCTTTATGTATTCGGCAATTGGCAGTTTTTTTGCGCGTTCAATTCGTTTATTTCATCTCTCATTTGAAAAACTTCCCAGCTTGGTCAATATGCTGGCTTTGGCATTGTGTTCTTATATCAACTTTATCAGTAAGTTTTTTATTCCAGATATTCGCAGTATTTTATTTGTGTGGAGTGTGTTGATTTTCTGGAAGACCAAGGTGAATTTTCAGATTTTAAGTCACTCATGGCATTTGCCCATGCTGCCAGTCTTACTATTTTTAGCTTTTCTGATTTGGATTGCGGAAAATATTAGTACTTTTTATGACATTTGGGTTTATCCAAGTCAGATGGATGGTTGGCACATTGTCTGGTGGGGAAAAATTGGCTCGTGGTATTTATTGTTACTGCTCAGTTTGGTGCTGGTGCTGAAAATTTTGGGGCAACGTGACGCACAGGGCAACTGGCAGTTACACGAAGCATATGTTCAACATCGCAGACATAAAAAAGGCAAGTAAAAACTTGCCTTTGGTCGTTTAAGCTTAATAGCTCTCAGGCACAACGCGTAAAAACTCGCGGCGTACTTCTTCATCAGTTTTGAATTCACCAACAAAAGAGACCGTACGCGTTGTTGAGTTTTGTTTGCCAACGCCACGCATCATCATACACATATGTGCCGAATCAATCACCACGGCAACACCGCGTGCATGCGTTACGCTTGCAACGGCTTCCGCGATTTGCTGCGTTAAATTTTCCTGAATTTGCAAACGACGCGCAAACATTTCAGTAATGCGGGCAAATTTAGAAAGTCCCAAGACTTGTCCTTCAGGCAAATAGGCAATATGCACACGACCATAAAATGGTAATAAATGGTGTTCACATAGCGAATAAAATTCGATGTTTTTCACCAAAACCATTTCGCGATTTTCAGATGGGAAAACCGCGTTGTTTGTAACTTCTTCAAGCGTTTGGTTATAACCTGAAGTCAAATACGAAAAAGCGCGCGCCGCACGAACAGGCGTGTCTTTAAGACCCGGACGTTGAAGGTCTTCACCGACCGCAGTGAGAATTTTTTCGTAGGATTGCTGCATAGACATAACAGGTGTTCACTTACACTGGTTGAGCAAGGTCGGCATTTTAACAGAAAACTTGCCAAAGACCGACAATAATTATTAAAACAGCTTACTGTTTATACTTTGGATTTTTCTCTGTACGTTTCAGAAGCACCAAAACTGCACCTGTCCCACCTTGGTTTTCAGGCGCACTGACAAATGCCAGTACATCACGATGTTGACGTAACCAGCCATTCACATAAGTTTTTAAAATGGCTTCAGGGCCTTTGCCATGTACAATTTTAATCACATTTTGATTTTCATCTTTTGCTATTTGAATGACTTGTAAAACAGCAGCACGTGCTTGTTCAACAGTACAGCCATGCAGGTCTACCGCCTCGAACCAGCGTAAATTGCCTGCTTTTAAATCTTCAAACACCCGATGTTGTAAGGTTGCAATGCGATAACTCAAAGTTTGCTGGCTGCCGACGGGGTTCAGTACAGCTTGCGTATCAGAGAGTTCAGCTCCTTCAGTTTCTGCTGAACCTTCCGCCGCAACACGTTTTGCAAGCGTCTGAGCATCGAGTTTTTTACGTTTGGTTTGATTGAGATTGGCAATATTGGCGTGATCTAACTTTTGCACACCTTGGGTAGCTTTTTTAAATAAATCCCAGTCATTCTCAGGTTCTTCAGCTTTCGCTTTTTCTACAGCCTGTTGTTGTAACAGTTGAGTCGTCTGAGGATGAGTGATTTGTTTTTTAAACTGCTTGAGCAGTGATTGTTGCTCTTTAGACAGAGCAGAATCTTTATTACTCATGATAATAAACATAAAAAAGTGAAATTTGACTTAGTCAGTATAGTACGAAATTGCACAGGGTGAGAGATCAAAAGCTGAATGCTTATTTGTAATATAAATTTTGTTAAGTCGGCAAGGGATGGTTTTGAATTATTTTAATTCTGCTAAGCAATCAAAATAATACAAAAGCCGAATCTAGATGCATCTAAATTCGGCTTGCATCAAGATGCTTTTATAACTGTTCAGGTCTTCCAAATAGGGCTTGGAATGCCTGTGCAGGATCAGGTTGTTTCATAAAGCTTTCGCCAACAAGGAAGCTGTGAATGTCATGATCTTGCATGATTTTGACATCTTCGGTTGTTGCAATGCCGCTTTCTGTCACGAGTAATCGCTGTGGATCAAGTAATTTTTTCAAACGTAATGAAGTGTTTAAATCGACTTCAAAAGTTTTTAGATTGCGGTTATTGACGCCAAGTAAGCAGCGTTCATCGAGTTGTAATGCACGTTCAAGTTCAGCTTCATCATGCACTTCAACCAAAACATCGAGGTTGTGCTCGAATGCAGTTTGTGACATTTCCTGAAGTTGTTGATCGGACAAGCACGCCACAATCAGCAAAATACAGTCTGCATGCAAAGCACGTGCTTCAACCACGTTGTAAGGATCAATCAAGAAATCCTTACGTAGAGCAGGCAATGCACAATGTGTGCGTGCAATCTGAATATTTTCATCTGCACCTTGGAAAAAGTCGACATCGGTCAGGACAGACAAACAAGCTGCACCCGCACGCTCATATTGCTGTGCAATTTCAGCAGGATTGAAGTTGGCACGAATCACACCTTTAGATGGCGAGGCTTTTTTAATTTCAGCAATCACGCCTGGGCGTTTAGCACGCAATGCTTGTGCAAAACCACGTACAGGTGTGGCTTGCGCAGCCAGTTTTTCAAGGTCTTGCAGGCTGTAAGTTTTACGGCGTGCGGCAAGCTCCTCAACTTTACGGTCAACAATTTTACCTAAAATTGTGTTTGCGATATCTACCATCACCGTTCCTTATGCGCTTTCAATCTGTTTTAGGGTTTTTGTAAATTCGGCAAAAACACTCATTTTTTCAAGTGCCTGACCACCATCAATAATATCTTGGGCAAAGGCCACACCTTGTTTGTAGTCTTTCGTCAAGCCTGCAACATAAATCCCTGCACCTGCATTGAGTGCAATCATGTCTGCTGCTTTTTGCCCAATCTCTGATTTGTTGCGTCCGAGGGCATCTTTAATCAGTTTCAGGCTAGCATCTGGGCTATCAATAATCAGACCATGCAAACTTTGCGGGGTAATGTCGACCTCTTCAGGGGAAATCGTCCAAGTTCGAATTTCACCGTCTTTGAGTTCGGCAACCGTTGTGGGTGCAGCGAGGCTGATTTCATCCAAACCATCTTTAGAATGCACCACCATGACATGCTCTGCACCGAGCTGCTTCATGACTTCTGCCATTGGGTAACAAAGCTCGTCAGAGAACACGCCAATCACAAGACGTTTTACGCCCGCAGGATTGGTGAGTGGGCCAAGTAAATTAAAGATGGTACGAATACCCAATTCTTTACGTGGGCCAATTGCATGTTTCATGGCTTGATGATGATTTGGCGCAAACAAGAATCCAATACCCATTTCACGGATACAACGTTCGGTTTGGGCAATGTTCAGATCCAACCGAATTCCTGCCTGTTCGAGCAGGTCAGATGAACCCGATTTACTCGAAACACCACGGTTACCGTGCTTGGCAATGCTGGCACCTGCAGCCGCGATCACAAAGCTAGAGGCAGTTGAGACATTAAATAAGTTCTGACCATCACCGCCTGTGCCCACGATATCAACCAAATGAGGAATATCACGGGCATCAATTTTGATGGCTAACTCACGCATGACTTCGGCAGCAGCAGTAATTTCATCAATGCTTTCACCTTTGAGACGCAGCCCCATCAGTAAAGCACCAATTTGTGCGTCAGTGGCTTCACCTTGCATAATGCTACGCATCACATCTTGCATCTGACTTCGGGTGAGGTGAATGTTTTTTGTAATATGGCTTAGAGCTTGTTGAATATTCATGGCAACCGCTATTTATAAATATCGAGGAAATTTTGGAAAATTTGATGTCCGTGTTGGCTTAGGATCGATTCTGGGTGAAATTGCACACCTTCAACAGGCAATGTCTTATGTTTCACACCCATAATTTCTTCCATAGAACCATCAGGTTCATTGGTCCAACAGGTCACTTCGAGGCACTCAGGTAAGGTCGCTTGGTCAATCACAAGTGAGTGATAGCGTGTCGCTGTAAATGGTGATGGCAAGTCGCTGAAGATCCCTTTATCACTATGGTACATTTCGGATAAACGACCATGCATGACATGTTTGGCACGCACAATTTTTCCACCAAAGGCTTGTCCAATACTTTGATGCCCCAAGCACACGCCAAGCAACGGAATTTTGCCTGCAAAGTGCTGAATGGCAGGAATGGAAATGCCAGCTTCAGATGGAGAGCAAGGGCCAGGGCCAATCACCAGATACTTCGGTTGCCATCGTTCAATATCCTCTAATGAGACTTGATCATTGCGAACTACTTTTACTTCTTGATTTAATTCGCCAAAGTACTGGACGATGTTGTAAGTAAAGGAGTCGTAATTGTCTATCATTAGAAGCATGATATTTAACCTATTGAGATGCATGCACGTAAAATGTGCTTAGTCCAAAATTACTGATATAGAACATGAAAAACCCATATTTGTCTAAAAAATAAAGGCGGTTTTCTATAGCGAAAATCATCATAGCAAAAAATAACCGATTTTTGCTGAACTATTTCACGCTGAATTGTTGCATTCTCAATCAAGTACAAAGTCAAAGATAATAGAAATCCTGACTGTGTAGATATGCAGTCTTACAGTGCTACGAGCGTTGCTCGCAATTTTTATATTTCGGGAGAAAATGCTCAATGCACTAAGGCGATACAAATTGCTTTCATGAGTGACTTGATGTTGTTGTGGAACCTTTAAATTGCTCATTTAATATCAGTTTTTGATCTGCCAGTTTGTAAAAGATGAGCGGCTTTGACGAGTTGGGGTGTAACATTTGACATAAAATCTTCAAAAAACTGTAGTACTGTATAAAAAAATAGCAATTAATTTTCAGCAATCGGCTTGAGAATGCACTGCATTAAATCATAAATATATAAATGCACTTTTTTGGTTCATTTTGTGTGGTTTTTAATAGAATACTACCTAAAATGTTTGAATATGGTGCATTTCATTTTATGAACAGTATAATGATGAAAGGTGAATTGGCTAACCACTATTTAGAATATATACTTATCAATAGCTTAGCTAAGCATTATAAAGTTGGCACGGGAGTTGCTTAATTACGTCCAACTTCTAACACGCACCTCATACGTGCAATAAAAATACTTGATTGGAGCATAAAGAGCATGGCGAACAAGGTTCTTGAACTTATCAAAGAAAGTGGCGCTAAATGGGTCGATTTTCGCTTTACAGATACTAAAGGTAAAGAGCAACACGTAACTTACCCAGCTGACTCAATTGATGAAGACTCTTTTGAAGACGGTAAAATGTTTGATGGTTCTTCAATTGCAGGTTGGAAGGGCATTGAAGCGTCTGACATGATTTTGCGTCCAGATGCAGAAACAGGTTTTATCGACCCGTTCTTCGCTGAACCGACTGTTGTTGTGACTTGTGACGTTATTGAACCATCTACTGGTCAAGGTTATGAACGTGACCCACGTTCGATTGCTCGTCGTGCAGAAGAATACTTAAAATCTACAGGTATTGGTGATACAGCATTCTTTGGTCCAGAACCAGAATTCTTTGTATTTGACGAAGTGAAATGGGACATCGACATGTCTGGCGCTCGTCATACTTTGATCGCTGAAGAAGCAGCTTGGTCAACTGGTAAAGATTACGAATCTGGTAACTCTGGTCACCGTCCACGCGTTAAAGGTGGTTACTTCCCAGTTCCGCCTGTTGATTCTCATCAAGACATGCGTGCTGAGATGTGTAACAAAATCGAAGACATCATGGGGCCAGGTCGTGTAGAAGTACATCACCACGAAGTTGCATCTTGCCAGTTAGAAATTGGTGTAAGCTTCAATACAATGGTTCGTAAAGCTGACGAAGTACAACAGTTCAAATATGCGGTTTGGAACGTTGCACACCAATATGCCAAAACTGCAACCTTTATGCCTAAACCAATGGTAGGTGATAATGGTTCTGGTATGCACGTTCACATGTCAATCTCTAAAGATGGCAAGAACTTGTTCGCTGGTGATGAGTATGCTGGTTTGTCAGAAATGGCACTTTACTTCATCGGTGGTGTGATCAAGCATGCTCGTGCATTAAACGCGATTACTAACCCATCGACTAACTCATACAAACGTTTGGTTCCTCACTTTGAAGCACCAATCATGTTGGCTTACTCAGCACGTAACCGTTCAGCATCTATCCGTATTCCTTACGTTTCTAGCCCTAAAGGCAAACGTATCGAAGCGCGTTTCCCTGATCCAATGATGAACCCGTACTTAGGTTTTGCTGCATTGTTGATGGCTGGTCTTGATGGTATCCAAAACAAGATCCACCCAGGTGAAGCTGCTGACAAAAACTTGTATGATCTTCCTCCTGAAGAAGAAGCTAAAATCCCAACTGTTGCTCATAGCCTAGAAATGGCGCTTGAAGCACTTCAAGCGGATCATGAGTTCTTGTTGAAAGGTGGCGTGTTCACTAAAGAAATGTTGGATGCTTATATCGACCTTAAAATGGAAGATGTTCGCCGTCTAAATACAACAACTCACCCTGTTGAATTTGATATGTATTACAGCTTGTAATTTATTTGCTGTAACCATATTTAAAAAACTCGCCTTGTGCGTAATGCCAGTCAGTTAAGCTGATTGGCATTTTTTCTTTGGATATTTTGCAGGTTTTGCTTTAACTACTCTCGGACACAGCCTATGCCTTTTTTCAGGTAATACATACATTTTTGAACTTTCTAATA
>NZ_BKNN01000005.1 GCF_008993995.1 Acinetobacter brisouii | reverse complement strand
CATCTTGTTCATGTCAGCGACTGAGATTTCGCTTTTCTCCGATTTTTTCAGCATTGACCTTTCAATTCATTCACAAAAATTGAACAAATTAAAAGCAATATGAGTATTTTGAGAAGCTCTATTTTTTAAAAACTAAAGATTCCCAATCAATCCACTTTTTACTCTGACGGATGCCATAGAACGCATTTTTCAGTCCGCTTTAGATGCTTTTTAGGCTGCTGAGTGCTTGATTAAAAACATTTTCAGCAGATTGCGTTGCATCTAAACGAATCACACGATCTGTATCTTTTTCGTGCAAAAGTTTATAACCTTCACGTACCCGACTAAAAAAATCGAATTTTTCTTGTTCAAAGCGATCAAGCTCACCTCTTGCAAGTGCCCGAGCCATTCCTAATTCGATTGGTGCGTCCAGCCAAAAGGTCATATCAGGCAAACATGGCACAAAATTTCGATTTAACAGGTCAAGTTTATCGGCATCCAAACCTCGCCCCATGACCTGATATGCAAAACTTGCATCACAAAAGCGATCACTGAGCACAATTTTACCCTGTGCCAAAGCAGGAAAAATGACCTGACTCAAATGCTGACTGCGTGCCGCATAAATCAAAAGTAGCTCTGTATCAGGGCACATATTTTCATTTGAGTTCACTGTAAGCAATAAATCACGAATTTTTTCTGCCAAAGGTGTTCCCCCTGGCTCACGTGTCAGGACAACCTCATGCCCTAATTGCTCAAAATGTACCCTCACTTTCTCAATTAAGGTGCTTTTTCCAACGCCTTCAGTACCTTCAAAACTAATAAACATTATGGCGTTGCTCCACTTTTCTTCTCTCGTAATACAGCTAAATACGCTTGAACTGCCTGATTATGCTCGGTCAGGTTTGCACTAAATTTATGCCCACCATTGCCTGTTGCCACAAAATAGACATTATCTGAATGATCTGGATGCATCGCTGCTTCAATCGCTTTTTTGCTTGGTAATGCAATTGGACTCGGTGGCAGACCTGCCATGGTGTAAGTGTTATAGGCTGTCGGTGTTCGCAAATCTTCTTTGGTCAGTTTACCCGTGTACTTATCGCCCATACCATAAATGACGGTTGGGTCGGTTTGCAGTCGCATGCCTTGCTGTAACCGACGAATAAATACACCCGCAACTTGATTTAACTCACGATCTAAACTGGTTTCTTTTTCAATAATTGAAGCCATCGTGAGCGCTTCATATTTATTTTTATAAGGCAAGTTAGGATCTCGATTAGCCCAAGCTGCATCCAAATTATCCATCTGATGCTGATAAAGATCGAGTAAGATTTTTTTATCTGACTCCCCTTTATTATAAAAATAGGTATTGGGTGCAAATAGCCCTTCAAGATTTGAATAAGGTATTCCAAGTGACTGAATCATTTGATCTTGTGGCAAATTCACTACAGTTTTTTCAATCAATGGATCTTTACGTAATTTTTCTAGCAACTGCTTAAATGTTGTGCCTTCAATCACCAAAATACGACTCATTTGGGCGTTGTCTGAATTTGACATCATGCTCAACACTTGGCGCACACTCATGCCACGCTTGACTTCATACACCCCTGCTTTCAGAGTGTCATGAATCATCAGTTTTTGATAAATCTTGAGTACCCAAGGGAAATGAACTTTATGCTGCTTGGCTAAACGATCAATTAAACGTGAATAATTATCCCCCGTATTGATCGAAACAAACTGCTTTTCACCTTGTATTGGATAATTTCGCCAAAGACTTGAACTAAAAATCAATAACAACATGGCAAATACAGCCAGAACACATGCCACAATAAATTTTTTTGTTTTGAAAAAAGGAATAGGCTTTTTTCTAGATGAAGTGGAATTTAGATTTGCCATAGCTTTATTGAATTTGATCAAGTTGAAGGGCTTTAAACAACTGAATTGCAGGCGTCAGACTGAGTTCGACATAATTTAGATGTTGTGCAATCTGCATTGGATGCAGCGCATTACAAAAAAATAAGGCTTGTATCTGGTCAATATCCGATTGAAGTAACTCAATTTCGGAACACTCAATTCCTGCATGCTGCATACGCTGCAAGATTTCTGCCCGCATCACACCACGCACGCCATTATACTCAAGATTTGGCGTGACCCACTGATTATTCATCAGAATAAAACAATTGCTGCTGATTCCTTCAACAATCCGCCCTTGAATATCTAAAACCAGTGCTTCATCCAGTTGTTTTTCGACCGCTTCTTTTTTTAAAAGCACTTGTTCCAAGCGATTTAACGTCTTTAATCCACATAGCGTTGGCATGGTTAAACCAATCCGTTGCTCTAGAACAGCAACTTGATCAAGGTAACTCCATTCATTTTTTGCAGTTGGGCTTTGCGGATAATAAAACACATACACATCGGCAGCATGCTCAGGCAGTGCATAACCACGCTGCCCCTCTCCACGACTGATAATAATTTTCAGCGTGCCATTCAGCTCTGTTTGAGTACTTAATTTCTGCAAAGTTTGCTCAATCAAGCTCAAATCAACATCCAGTGCCATTCGCTGTATGCAATCATTGAGTCGTTGTAAATGTCTGTTCCACAATTGAATTTTATTTTGAATAATTTTGGCTGTGGTAAAGCAACCATCCCCATAATGAAAAGCTCGGTCTAGCAAAGAAATTTGAGGCTGTAGATGTGCATTTTTAAAGCATTGCATGAGGTTGATCAGCTAGGCAGTTGATTTTGTAGCTTAGTTTAAAAATGAATATCTAAATTCTATTTCTTTTTTATTCATATCAAATTCTATTTTTATTATTTTTTTAGATTTTAATTTCAGCATATTCTTCTTTGCATGAAAGATGCACCGAATATGAAGGAAAAGAAAATGCAACGAAATCAATTTAAAGTCGGCTTACTCGCAGCGCTATTGTCATTCTCGTCAGTGAGCTTTGCCGCAAAAGATTTCTTAAATGTGTCGTATGACCCAACACGCGAATTGTACGTCGATATCAACAAACAATTTGGCGCGTACTGGAAAAAACGCACAGGTGAAGAGATTAATTTCCGTCAATCTCATGGCGGTTCAGGTAAACAGGCTCGATCGGTGATTGATGGCTTGGATGCCGATGTCGTGACTTTGGCGCTGGCTGCGGATATTGACGTGATTGCGGATAAAGCCAAACTTTTACCACCCGACTGGCAAAAGAAACTGCCACAAAACTCAACGCCTTATACCTCAACGATTGTATTTTTAGTGCGTAAAGGCAACCCGAAACACATCAAAGACTGGAATGACTTGGTGAAACCGGGTGTCGATATTATTACCCCGAACCCGAAAACGTCAGGTGGCGCACGTTGGAACTATCTTGCGGCTTGGGCATGGGCAAAACATCAACCCAATGGCAATGACAAAACAGCACGTGATTTTGTTGCCAAGATTTATCAGCACACCAAAGTCCTCGATTCAGGTGCGCGAGGTGCAACCACAACCTTTGCTGAACGGGGCATTGGTGATGTATTGCTGGCTTGGGAAAATGAAGCCTACCTCGCTGTGCGTGAACAACCGGGGAAATTTGAGATTGTCACGCCATCTCTATCCATCTTGACTGAGCCACCTGTTGCGATTGTTGAGAAAAATGTTCAGAAAGATGGCAATTATTATGTCGCAAAAGGCTACTTGAACTTCCTGTACTCACCACTTGGACAAAATATTATTGCGCGTAATTTCTATCGTCCACGTAGCCCTGAAGTGTTGAAAAAATACAGTAATGTGTTTAAACCGCTGAAATTAGTGACCATTGATCAGGAATTTGGCGGCTGGAAAAAGGTTCAAAAAGAACACTTTGAAAATGGTGGTGTATTCGACCAAATCGTTCAAAGCAATAACGCGAAGAAATAATCGGTACAGCTACACGGGAGTAAGCACATGATTCATCATTTAATCGTACCGGGTGTCGGTGGAAGTGACGAACAACATTGGCAATCTTGGCTGCAACGCCAGTTACCCAACAGCTCTCGTGTAGAACAAGATTGGCAGCAACCGATTTTGCAAGAATGGATTGAACAATGGGTCGCTCACGTTGAGCAAATTCAGGAACCGATTCAGGTGATTGCACATAGTTTTGGTTGCCTAACCAGTTTGGCTGCATTGGTGCAATATCCTGCATTGCAAGAAAAAATCAATAATCTGATTTTGGTTGCACCTGCCAATCCAGCACGTTTTAGCTCAACAGGCTTTGCTCAGGCAGAGCAAGCTTCATATTTGCAGTATTTTGAACAGCTTCGACTCGAATTGTCTAGCCTGATGTTGATTAGTGAAAATGACCCTTGGTTGGCATTGGATGATGCACTGTATTTGGCAGAACTCTGGAAATTTCCTTATCTCAATATGGGTCAAGTTGGACATATCAATGTCGCTTCTGGTTTTGGGGCTTTCCCACAAATTTTACCTTTTATTGAACAGCCTTATTTTAGTCCTTGTACGCGAATGCGTTGCTCAACTCAGGCTTTGTCACATTAATTCTGCACTTTATATCTGATCTGATTTTTTTGTGGTGATGATTCATCATCATTGAGGTATTCCATGTCACACGGTAAACGGGTATTGCCCGGCTTTGGACTTTCTTTGGGGTTTACCCTGCTGTATCTATCCATCATTGTGCTTGTGCCATTATCGGCAGTGTTTATTAAATCTATGGGCATTGGCTGGAGTGGTCTTTGGGACATCCTCAGTTCAGCACGAATATTGAAAGCCTTACAATTGAGTTTTACCACTGCATTGGTTGCTGCGCTCATCAATGTCTTTCTGGGCTTACTGTTGGCATGGTGTCTGGTGCGTTATCAGTTTTTTGGTAAGCGTGTGGTCGATGCCTTGATTGATTTACCCTTTGCCTTACCCACAGCGGTGGCAGGGATTGCACTGACTTCGCTGTATGCCTCAACAGGTTGGCTGGGTCAATATTTAGAACCACTGGGAATTAAAGTCGCCTACACCCCACTTGGGATTACGCTCGCCCTGATTTTTATTGGTCTACCTTTTGTGGTGCGTACCGTACAACCTGTACTGAGCGACTTGGAAACTGAACTCGAAGAAGCGGCTTCAGCACTCGGTGCAAACCGTTGGCAAACCATTCGGCATGTGATTTTCCCGATTGTTCTACCTGCGATCTTTACAGGTTTTGCTTTAGCCTTTGCGCGTGGTGTGGGTGAATATGGTTCAGTAATTTTTATTGCAGGAAATCAACCTTTTAAAACTGAAATTGCACCACTGATGATCATTTCCCGTTTGGAAGAATATGATTATGCTGCTGCAACCACCATTGCCGTGATTATGCTGTTGATCTCCTTTGCCATCTTATTTTTGATTAACATTTTACAAGCGTGGGCAACACGTCGCACAGGGAGAGTGGCATCATGAGTAGTTTAGCCAATAGTCAAGATTATGCTGCACAACTGCAAAAACGCGATGCAACACGTGAACCGACTTGGGTACGTTACCTTTTATTGAGTATTGCCCTGATCAGCTTTTTAGGTTTACTGATTTTACCGCTGATTTTGGTGTTTGTTGAAGCATTCCACCAAGGGCTTCAGGTTTATCTACAAGCCTTGGTCGACCCAGATACGCTGTCAGCAGCCAAACTGACCTTACTGACTGCGGCAATTGCCGTCCCACTCAATGTGGTGTTTGGGGTAGCAGCAGCGTGGACGGTGGCGAAGTTCCAGTTTAAAGGCAAAACCATTTTAACCACGATTATTGATATGCCATTTTCGGTATCGCCTGTGATTGCGGGTTTAATGCTGGTGCTGATTTTTGGGACACAAGGTTGGGCAGGTGAATGGTTACTCGACCATGACATTAAAATTTTATATGCCGTTCCTGCAATTGTGTTAGCCACTGTATTTATTACGGTGCCCTTTGTTGCCCGTGAACTGATTCCACTGATGCAAGCTCAAGGCACTGAAGAGGAAGAAGCCGCGATTTTACTTGGTGCATCGGGTTGGCAAACCTTTTGGAAAATCACGCTCCCCAATATTAAATGGGGTCTGCTCTACGGTGTGATTTTGTGTAATGCCCGTGCAATGGGCGAGTTTGGTGCGGTGTCGGTGGTATCTGGGCATATTCGCGGTGAGACCAATACCCTGCCGTTACATGTTGAAATTCTCTACAACGAATACAGTTATAGCGCAGCCTTTGCCGTGGCATCGTTACTGGCATTTCTAGCGATTATCACCCTGATCATTAAAACATGGGTCGAATTACGCCAAGAAAAACAAAACGCTGAACTCAACAAATCGAACTAATTTTGGAGTGCCCTCATGAGTATTCAAGTTAAAAATATTGAAAAAAACTTTGGTGCATTTCATGCACTCAACAATATCAGCCTCGACTTCCCCGAAGGTCAACTAGTAGCCTTACTCGGCCCATCGGGCTGCGGTAAAACGACCTTGCTACGCATTATTGCTGGACTGGAAAGTGCTGACTCAGGTCAGGTGATTTTAGAAGGCGAAGATACCACCAACACCCATGTGCGCGAACGTCAAGTGGGTTTCGTATTTCAACATTACGCACTGTTTCGTCACATGAGTGTGTTTGACAATGTTGCCTTTGGTCTGCGTGTCCGCCCACGTGCAACGCGTCCATCGGAAAGCGAAATTAAAAAACGGGTCGATGCCCTGCTCGACTTGGTACAACTAGGCTTCTTGGCAGATCGCTATCCTGCTCAGCTTTCAGGGGGGCAGCGTCAGCGTATTGCTCTTGCCCGTGCACTCGCAGTTGAACCTCGCGTATTACTGCTCGATGAACCTTTTGGCGCACTCGATGCCAAAGTACGTAAAGAGTTACGCCGCTGGTTACGTCATTTACATGATGAACTGCATATCACCTCGATTTTTGTAACCCATGACCAAGAAGAAGCTTTAGAAGTTGCCGATCAAATCGTGGTAATGAATAAGGGAAATATCGAGCAGATTGGTTCACCACGCGAGGTGTATGAAAAGCCTGCAACACCTTTTGTGTTTGATTTTTTGGGACATGCCAACCGCTTTGAAGGCGAGCATCAACACGGCAAACTGATTTTGGGTGAAGATCGTTTGGATTTAGCAGCACATCATCCACAAGGTTCATTAATTGCTTTTGCTCGCCCCCATGAACTGAGTGTTTACCAACATCCTGTCGATAATGCTATTCAGGCAACATTTGTCCGTGAAGTTTGGGTTGCAGGTAAAGTTTTTCTTGAATTACAGGATCGACAAGGCAAGATGATTGAAGCAGTATTAAGCGCCGAACAAGCCAAGCTTCAAAATTTCCAAGCTAATCAAACAGTTTGGGTTAAAATTAATCATTTACATTTATTTGAACATCATGCGGCATAACAATTTGCCCAATTTAAGATTTTTTAGTGGTTAGCAATTATGAATTTTCAACAATTACGCATTATTCGTGAAACAGTCCGTCAAGACTTTAACCTCACCGAAGCCTCTGCTGCACTGTACACCTCCCAGTCAGGTGTCAGTAAGCATATTAAAGATTTGGAAGATGAACTTGGCGTTCAACTGTTTATTCGTAAAGGTAAACGCTTGCTTGGACTCACTGAGCCGGGGCAATCGTTACTTAGCATTGTTGAACGCATGTTGATTGATGCTGAAAATATCAAACGCCTTGCCGATGACTTTAACAAAGTCGATGAAGGCACATTGACCATTGCCACAACCCATACACAAGCACGTTATGTGTTACCACCGATTGTGAACTTATTTAAGCAAGAATTTCCAAAGGTTCACTTGGTTCTACAACAGGCTAGCCCTGCGGAAATTGCCAACATGCTGCTACAAGGCGAAGCGGATATCGGGATTGCAACCGAATCCCTGACTGCCGAAGACAATTTAGCCAGCGTGCCTTACTATAACTGGCAACATAGCCTGATTACCCCTTTTGACCATCCTTTGACCCAGCTCAAAGAAGTCACACTGCAAGATGTGGCACAGTATCCAGTGATTACTTATCATGGCGGTTTTACAGGTCGTTCGAAAATCGACTTAGCTTTTGATGCTGCTCAGGTTGATGTAGATATTGTGATGTCTGCTCTCGATGCTGACGTCATTAAAACCTATGTTGAGCTAGGTATGGGCGTTGGGATTATTAACGATGTCGCTTATGACCGTGAGCGCGATTACCGCTTAAAACAAATTAAAACTGATGTGTTTGGTTTAAATACCACATGGATTGCGGTGCGTAAAGGTCACTTGCTTCGCGGTTACGGCTATGAATTTATTTCTTTATGCTCACCCGATGCTGACATTCAAGCACTGAAAAAAGTTGCCTATCCAGACTATTAATTCATTCCATTTCTTACCTGCCGAATCTCGATCTATTTTGGAGTTCGGCTTGCATCCCAACTTCACTTATAATAAAAACAAGAGATGATAAACATGGATACCCAAAATGACAGCCTACAAAATTCACGTCATTGATGTTAAAAATGATTTAAAAAATTATATCTGGCTGATCGAACATACAGCCTCACATGAAGTTGTGATTATTGATCCTACAGAAGCTCAGCTCGTACTCGATTATTGTGCAGCACATCAACTTATTCCAAGTCAAATTTGGCTAACCCACTGGCATAAAGACCATATTGGTGGTGTTCCTGCCCTGCTCGCAACAAAAGAGATGCCTGTTTATGGGCCACGCGCCGAACTCAGTAAAATCCCAATGATCACGCTTCCACTCGATCAGCACAGCAAAGTTGAATTTCACGATCTTGACATTGAAATTATTGAAGTACCAGGACATACACTCGGTCACATTGTCTATTACATTGAAGATTTAGATGCCGCATTTGTCGGAGATACTTTATTTGCGATGGGTTGTGGTCGTGTCTTTGAAGGCAGTTACGAACAGATGTTCCACTCTTTACAACGATTGGCTGCCCTACCCATCCAAACCAAAGTGTATTGCACGCATGAATACACCCTTGCCAATGCCAAATTTGCCTTAAGTGTTGAACCCGAAAATGTCGCCTTACAGCAACGTGCCGATCATGTTGAACATTTACGTTATCTAGATCAAATCACGTTACCAAGTAGTATTGAACTTGAACTCGCAACCAATCCATTTTTACGTGCCGAGTCCGTTGATGCATTTCGTCACTTACGCAAGCTCAAAGACACTTTCTAAAAAACTGAAAGTGTAATAATTGCTTACACTGTTTTAATGCTGAAATTTAGTCAAAATAAATAAACCTTATAAAGCATAGATTGTATCTATATTATTTATTTTTATAAATTTCTTAAAAGTTCATGATTACATATCATAAAAAAAATTCACATAATTTTGCATGGTATGTGATCATTTGTGTTTGTTGTCTCATGTTTTTGTAGATTGCAAAAATAATTTTTATTTCCCCCCTTTAAAAATGTAAAAGAGAGCCTTATAAATATTAGTTGTTGTTTATTGATTTTGAGGATTTTAGCCATGAAAAAAGTTGTTAAAGCAAAAAATTTAATTGCATTTCGTATTTGGTTAGAAAAATTGGGGTACTCTGTTAAAAACCTAGCAGATGGTCAAGGTTTTACCTTTAGCTTTAAAAAAGAATATGGTTTAGTGACCTGTGATTTAGCGGGTAATTCTTTAGCAATGCAATTGGGTGAGGAGTTTGAGGATCACTTAAAAGCCTAATCCACTCTTTCTTTGGCTAAACAGTTGATATAAGAGAAAAGGAAATTCTCACACAAAAAGAGCCTGATTCAATAGGCTCTTTTTTTATCGCCGAAAAACAGGCATAAAAAAAGCAAGATCATTTATCTTGCTTTTTATCAATCTAAAACCTTATTCAGTTTTAAATGGTGGGGGCGAAGAGACTCGAACTCTTACACCTTGCGGCGCTGGAACCTAAATCCAGTGCGTCTACCAATTTCGCCACGCCCCCATCAGGGTACATCAAGTTTTTGGCAGAGGATCAAGGACTCGAACCTTGACGAACGGTTTTGGAGACCGTCATGCTACCATTACACCAATCCTCTACATGACTCTGCTTTCACATTGTCGATCTAAAATTTACAGTTAAATTTTAGATGGTGGGGGCGAAGAGACTCGAACTCTTACACCTTGCGGCGCTGGAACCTAAATCCAGTGCGTCTACCAATTTCGCCACGCCCCCGATGGATGTGTATATTATAGATGAGCTTAGGCGATGACAAGCCCTTTTTCCCAAAAAATAGCCCAAACGCTTAAATGTTAAGCAAAAAAGTGTTTTACGGTCATTTTTAAGTCATATTTATTGTTTGCAAACAATTACTTGCTTGATTTGCACTCTCAAATCTATATCGATTATCACGCGCTAAAAGCCCATTGAGGCAAGTTTGTAAAGCGTTCCAAGGTTCAGGCAAATTAAAAACTGAGGTTTGGCAATGGAAAATTGCCCAATCTAAGTAACTTTTTGAACGCAAACGAGTTTGTGTCAACCATTCAAACAAAATGATTCCGAATGCATATAGATCTGTTTGACAAGTTTTTGCCTGATGATGGAATAGCTCAGGAGCCATATAACGTGGTGTAGCATTTAACTCAAGATGAGAAGCTTGCTGGGACTGACTTTGTTCAAAATCAATTAAATAAACCCGACCTTGCCATTTGCGAAAATGTTCAGCCTTAAGATCGCCATGAACCATATTCAAATCATGTAATGCAGCAAGCGTTGCCAACGCTTGTTGTATCAATTTAACCACGTGTTGAAATGATAAATAACGAGGAGATTGCCAAAAAATCTCGGTATCAGGCAAAATCAGTACTGAGCCAGTTTGATCAAATTCCGAAATATGAAACTTGGAATCATGCTGATAAGGCAATAAAAACTTTGCGTGTTGCAATGACCAAATTTGGTAATAGTCAATTTCTCTTTGAAAGCCCTGTTTAAATGTAGGATGACCTTGCTGAAGTTGTAATTTCAGCCAATAATATTGTGATGCTTGTTCAACCTGATAAATATAACGTCCAAACTGACGACTCGTTGCGGACGTTTTGTCCTGCAACGAGTAGGCTAAGTTAGGTTGCAGCATAACTTGCTGTCAACTCTGCCAACGCTGCTTCTCGCATGATTGCATGTAAAGCATGTTCAATGGTTTTTCCGATTCGGGCATGCATTTCAATGGTTGAAATTTTCGACCATGTGGCTTTTTCCCCTTCCCTCTGCAAACGCATAAACAAATGTGGTTTAGGGTTTTGTAGCATATAGATATAATGTTTCATATTATAATGCGCAAAGATATTCACATCACCATAATAACGCTGGTCAATAATGCCATATCCATGATCTAGCAAACGGCGTACCTGTGGCACAGCACCAATTCGCTCACGAGTAAAGTCCATCACACCTTTTGCAAAGACTTTGCCTTGACGGCGCAAAATTCGCTCGGGCCAACTCAATAAATCACGACGATAACGATCTTCATCACTTTGCATAAATGGCACAATATGCGGGTTGACCTGACAGGCAATGGTATAATTCACATTATATAACCGCGACATTTTTTCTTGAGGAAAATCACTGCGCATACTCCCATCGACCCAATACGTATTGGCCATAAATGGCGTATGCTCACCATCGTAGCGCTTGGCAGTGAGATGGACAGGTGGAAATAAAATTGGCACTGCACAAGAAGCTAAAACTGCGCTCCATACCAGTAAGTCAGGTGAAGTAAAGCGGTTTAGAATGCGGGCATTTTGTGAAGCATCATAAGGAGCAACTGCAATATTAATATTTAGACCTGAACGCTGATAAGCTTCTTCAAATGTGACATCACCCAAGTTTTCCATCAGGAATTTTTTGAGATAACGGACATCGGCAAAACCACCTTTGTCTTTGAGTAAGGCAGAGATCGAACGAAAATGAAAGGCTTCACTGAAAAAATGTTCGCCTGTCAGCACCTGATCAACTTGTTCAGGCAGTGACGTGCCTAACATCGCCGCCATAATGGCGCCTGCACTTGACCCCGAAAGTACACGCGGCAATAAATCCTGTTCACGCAATACTTTACAGACGCCTGTGTGAAATAAGCCTAATGTTGCGCCACCTGAAAACATCAAAGCTGGCTGACCATAAGCGGTCTGACAATTCTTAAAAAATTCGATTTTTTCAGCATAGTTCAGCAATTCATTGGGTGCAGTAGCCACCTGCTCTAATGCTTGGCTGACTTCATCGACATAATCTTCAATAATTTTTTTAGTGCCAATATAACACTCGACAAATAACATCGGATGGCAGATATTGGCAATATCGTAGGTTAAGCCTTCTCTTAAGATATAAATCAGGTCTTTGATACGATTTTGCTGGCGATATCTGCGCAACAACCCTAAACGATAGGAAATCACTTCCGCATCAAAATAAGGCGACGAGTTATCGAGTTTCCATTCTTGGCTGCCTGACACTTCATCGAGTTGTAGGGCGATCTCTTTCCATTCCGTGTAACTTTCAGCACGGTTGAGTTGTTGCTGTAATTTTTGAATACGATCGGCTTTATGTGAGTTATAGGAATTACTGGTGAGTAGATTTGTCATCATATTTCCCAATTGTTTGACCTTCACGATTTCCGCTCATTTTGTTCAACTTAACTTAACTGGCGTAATAAGATCAATTGCAAATTCGATTAATTTGTTCAAAGCGTGAAATATACTGTTTTTTGGCTTATGCTTTAAACCTACAAAAAACCAGCAAACAAGATCTACGTTATGGCACATATCGATTTACCCCAAGAATTTCTTGACCATATCAGCCAAGTATTACAACAGCTACAACAAGCACTTCCTGAAATCAAAACCGAAGTTGATTTCTCTGCACCTGCTTATAAGTGGCAAAAGCAGCAGCTCAAACCAATTCATCATCCTAAAAAAATGTTTTTGGACGATTTAAAAGGGATTGAACGTCAAAAACAAAAAGTTGTTCAGAATACCTTGCAGTTTCTTAAGGGCTTACCTGCCAATGATGTATTGCTCACTGGTGCACGTGGTACAGGTAAATCATCGATTGTCCGCGCCTTACTCGCTGAATATGTCGATCAGGGTTTGCGTCTGATTGAAATTGAACGTGATGATTTATCTGATTTACCTGAGATTCAGAAGTTAATTCAGGGTCGCCCTGAAAAATTTATTGTGTACTGCGATGACCTTGCTTTTAATGCCGAAGATGAAAACTACCGTAGCTTAAAAAGCGTGCTCGATGGTTCTCTACAATCAGGCAATAACAATTTTATTATCTATGCGACCAGTAACCGCCGTCACTTGTTACCTGAGTTTATGCATGAAAATACACCTGTCACCAAGGTCGATGTACCACAGTACAAAGAACTACATCCGCAAGAAGCGATTGAAGAAAAAATTTCGCTGTCTGACCGTTTTGGTTTATGGTTGTCTTTTTATCCGATGGATCAACCTTTATACCTTGAAGTCGTCGAGCATTATTTACAAAAAGCCAATGTCGAATTTAGCGCTGAAGCCCGTGCTGAAGCGTTGCGTTGGTCGCAAAGCCGTGGACAACGTTCAGGGCGTGCCGCATATCAGTTCTCGAAACACTGGATTGGTTCAAATCTACTAAATCAATAATTTAATCTGTTATATGATTGGCTGAGCAGGTGCTGAGCCAATTTTTAAGAATATGGATGTTCGATTATGCAGATTGATGATGAAATCACTTTAAAGAAAATCCAGATTTTCCTTGCCTTTATGCGTTATGGCAACTTATCTAAAACCGCCGATGACATGCAGGTCAGCAATGTCAGTATTCATAAAGCCCTGCATTCATTAGAAAGTGCCTTACGTTGCCCACTCTTTAAAAATGAAGGTCGCAACCTCATTCCGCTCAAAAGTGCTTATGTGTTTGAAGAGCATGCGAAAAAAATTGTGGCCGACTTGGTTTTGAGCATGGAGAAAACCCGTGAAGCGGCAGGTTTTGCAGCAAAAGTTTTACGTTTAGGCTCATTGTATTCTTTAACAGTCAAAACTATTCCCTCACTGATCAGCGGTTTGAAGTTACGACGCAGCGAACTGGATATTCAGCTTTTACTCAGTTCCAATCAGGATTTGGTGACTAAACTCAAGCAGACTGAAATTGATGCGATTATTGTGGCGCTCAATGAAACCACCGCGAGTCATGATTTTGAAGTCCTGCCGATGTTTCAGGATGATATTTTTCTCGCTGTGCCTAAAGATTCAAAATACGCAGCGCTTGCTGAAATTGATTTGAGCTTACTTAAAGAAGAAACGTTCATTACTTTAAATAAGGGCTTTGCAACCCACAGCGATAGTGAAGTGGTCTTTCAAAAAGCAGGTTTTGAACCGAAAGTTGCCCTGCAAGTCAGTGACATTTTCACGTTGATTAGTATGGTGAGTTCTGGCGTGGGCTTTGCATTATTGCCTGGTCGAATTTCGGCAGTGTATGAAAGTTCGGTCAAATTAATTCCGTTACGTGCCGATTTTCATATTCAGCAGCACATTGGGTTGGTGTTTTTAAAAAGTAAAGAGCGCGATCCAAATCTGTTAGCATTGATTGCAGAATGTCGAATGTTTGCCAAGAATTTTTAGTCATTTTTTGGGCAATCTAATGGATCATTAAATTGCCCAAGTTTTGCTTAACCAAAGATCGCATTCACAGTAAGGAAGAACACTGAAGGGCCAAGCAAACAGCCTAAACCTGTATAGAACGTGGCAACCAAAGCACCATAAGGCACTAAACGCACATCTGTTCCTGCCAAGCCTGCGGCTGTACCACTCGTTGTGCCCGCCAAACCACCAAAGATCATGGCTGAACGCGGGCTTTTAAGGTACATAAATTTCGCAAGTAATGGTGTCCCCACCATAAAGAACACGGACTTGATCAAACCAATCGCAATCGAGAGTGCAATCACATCTGAGCTTGCACCAATCGCTGAACCTGTAATCGGGCCAACGATATAGGTCATTGCACCTGCACCAATGGTGGTCATGGCAATCGGGTCACGATAGCCCATTAACCAAGCAGTCATCACACCAATCACAAAAGGTACAACGCAGCCAAGCATAAGGGCGATTAAACCAATTTTCCCAGCCTTTTTGACTTCTTTGACATCAACCTCAAACGCGGTAGAAGCAATCGCAAGGTCACGAATCATCGCACCACCGAGTAAAGCAAAACCCGAGAAGATGGTGAGGTCTGAAATGCCTTTGGTACCATGCGTATAAACGCCTGCAAAGTACGCTACGACCAAACCGAGCATAATTGCAATCGCTGAACTTTGGAGCTTCCCTTTGGTGAGGTATTTAGACAGTACATGGGACACAAACATCATTAACCCTGTGACGGCCAATGCAGTGACCAAGGCATTTTTACTTAAAACGGTGACTAAAACTTCCATAATTTTTTATTCCCTGTCATGTTGAGATGATTGCCATTTTCCTTAAGGCGTTATGCGGTTTTTTCTTTGATTTCAGTGACTGTCCATTCATAGGTTTCGTAGTCGCCACTCATACGGTTCAAATAACGAATCACTAAAACTGTGCCGATCAGAGAAGCCACTGAAACGATGAGTCCCAACATGCCACCAGACAGTGCTGCAACTACGTTTTGTCCTGCCGACATGGCAACCACAATCGGAATATACATACCCGACCAGTACAGCACACCGAATTGAGTCACTTGTGGCAAATAGCCTTTTTTAGCTAACAACTCTTTTGACAAAATCAGCAAAATCATCGCAATCGCAACACCACCAACATTGGCTTTGACACCAAGTGCCATGCCGAGCAGATTGCCGAGATAATCACCCAGTAAGTGGCAAATCGCGAGTATTGCAGTTCCATATATAATCATTGTAGTTTCCTCATATCCTTGGAAATTCATCTATTTTATGCAGTAGAGAAAGTGAATTTAAACGCTTTCGTACTGCTGTTGCATTGCAATCATCATATTGTCGAGGCGCGTTCCTTGAAACGCCATGACTGAGCCTTCTTTAAATATACGGCGGGCAAGCCCTGTGAGTACCGTGCCAGGTAATAATTCCAGTTGTAACCGAACACCCCGCTCCCATGCCGCTTGTACTGTGCTTTCCCATTCCACAATACACGCCATATTGCCTGCCAAATCTTGGCGAATCTGTGTCGCACTCATCATTAACCTTGCGGTACTACTACTCAAATATCGAATCTTTGCTGTTTTAAACTCAACCTCTTGCATCGCTTGCGCCAAGGTTTGCGCTTGCTGTTCCAATAATTCACAGTGTGATGGCACGCTGACCTGTAAACGTTTTGCTAAAACACCTTGCTGCTCTGCCAAACTCACCACATCTTGCATGGCTGCATTTGCACCTGAAATCACAATCTGGTTTGCAGCGTTGATATTCGCCACATAAACTTGCTCTGACTGCTGTTGAACTTGGTTGACCCAATGTTCAACCTGCGTCCGACTCGCCCCGATGATGGCGGTCATGCCATAACCCGTCGGGTACGCAGTTTGCATCAGCTCACCACGCAATGCGACCAGTCTGACGGCATCTTCAAAGCTCAGCACATCTGCAATCACTGCCGCTGCCCATGCGCCGATTGACAACCCTGCCACATAATCAGGTTTAAGCTGTTTCTGCAACAGTTGCTGTGAACTCACCACACCAGCAATCAGCAAACACAGTTGTACAGCTCGGGTCGATTGCAAGGCTTTTGGCATATCCAAGGTTAAAACATCCTGTCCCAACGCTTGTGAAGCTCGGTCTAAATAACGCTGCGTCACATCATTTTGTGGCAAGTCGTGCAGCATGTTCGGCTTTTGTACGCCCTGACCCGGATATACCCACAATGTACTCATGCAGCCACCTCCTGCATCATCCAAGGGTTATCCACCAACACAGCACCTTGTGAGCGTTTCAAGAGCACCTGATGTCGGGCATTTGCCCAGTCTGCCAAAGCTACACCACCGTATGGGGTTTGCAATTGCACATCCATACGTACCGATGTCTGTTGCAAGGCACTCCATAAGGCTTTTGCATCTGCTTTAGACAGCTCATTTGGCATACGAATCAGGATATCCAAATCACTGTTGGCATGGGTCACTTGCAGACCTGTCGCCAGCTCAAAACCTGTACTGCCTGTAATGCCCCATGTCCAGTTTGTTGCCTGTAACACTTGAGCAATCGGCTGAACTTTTTCTGCAATCACTGGAAATAGTTCAGCATCAACCACAATCAACTGTTCAGGTTTGACTATGCGCTGAATTGCGGCTTTTGGCATAACACAGCCCAAGCGTTGCTGACGCTGTGCCCCACGAATTCCCACGGCAACCTGATCTTCATCGGTCACAGCACGGCGTACCACCACAGGTTGCCCTGTCGCAATCGCCTGCCATGCCCAATCAGGCGCTTGCTCTGGAAGTGCACCGAGTGGCATTCCCCAAAGCAGGTCGTGGGCTTGTGGTGCGCTCATCATGCAGATTGCTCACGTGACCACTGTTCACGCAGTAAGGCACGCACTTTTTGCGATGCCTGACGGTTTTCACCGTGAAAGCGTGAAGATAAACTCCGATCTTGACTGTGCAGAATATCTTGCAATGCGGCTGACACATGCTGCTGAATCAACTGCACATCTTCCGCTTGTGGATGCACAATATTCTGAACCTGTAAAATTTCTGCCAGTAAGCCCAAGCTGTGATAGTTGTGAATGTCATACGCCATAGGCGCAACTTTCGATGCCAGTTGTTCCAGTTCTTCGACACTGCGCAACGTCACACGTGCAGCAGATTCTTTACCCATCGCATGTACCATCACGCCTTCATCATCCAAAGCAATTAAACGATTGCCCTGATAACCATGTGCCAAAAATGCACCTGACATTGCTTTACCCACCAACAGGCTAATCACAGGATGCCCTGCCAAACGTGCCGTAATATAACGATCTGCGGCAGCGCCCAAAGCCTGATGAATCCCTAAAACTTCCTCACGGCGGCCATAAGCCTGACTCGGTACATCGACCACACACAAGATGGCGCGTTTTTGTGACTGAGCTTGATCGGTTTGAATGACTTGATCCACGGCTTTTGCCAGTGACCAACCTTCGAGTAAACCTACTTCGCCTTGTTGTGCACGTGGAAACTGATTGTTGGCATCTGCCACCACCGCAATCACACGGACGGGATAACCATTGAGTTCACCATCGGCAACCCGTAACGATGCAGGAAAATCAGAAACGATTTTAAAACTTGATTCTGCTGTCAGCGCATTGAACCAGTTCAGACCGCGAGTAGCGACACGCGTTGCATTCACATCCATATTCATGCGGACTCTCCTTGATATAACTGCTGCACTGCACTTGGGCTGATCTGTTCAGAAGTATTGACCTGTGCCATTTTTTCCAAGAACCACGCATAGCGCGAACTACGCGGCTGAGCTGGGCAACCTGCACTTAAAAACTGCTGGACTTGCTGATGAATCTGTTCCACATCATCTTCAACAAAGGCATCGACTAAACCCGATGCAAAGCGTTGTGCACCCCCTGTAATGCTCCAGATAAATGGACGATCTTTAGCATCGTATTCTTGTACGCCTGCTTCCTGCTCAATCACTTGCGGACCATTGAGTCCCAAACGACCTTCTTGAGTCAAAATCAGGTAACTACATAAACTTGCAGCAATCGACATACCACCAAAACAACCCACACTGCCTGCAACAATGCCAATCACAGGTTGATACTGACGTAATTCCACAATCGCTGAATGAATTTCAGCAATCGCTGCCAAACCTAAATTGGCTTCCTGTAAACGTACACCACCCGTTTCGAGCAATAATATGGCTGCGGTGGGTATGCCTTTACGGTTATCTTCAATCGCCAGTTCCAAAGCCCCCGCGATTTTTGCACCGCCTACTTCACCAAGGCTTCCACCCTGAAATGCACCTTCAATCGCAATCACCACCACAGGTTGCTGTTGCATGGTGCCTTTAATCACCACCACACCATCATCGGCTTGCGGCACAATATTTTGCTTTGGCAACCACGGCGATGTAATACGGTCAAATGGATCGACCAGCTCACGGTAACGCACATCGAGCAGACTTTGTGCACGCTGACGCGCTGAAAGTTCAATAAAACTGCTGCGCTGTAATAAGTCCTGAATATCAGTCATGCTGCACTTCCTCCAAAGCTTGCTCTAAACGTAAGCGCACCACGCCTGGGGTTGCACCAAAGTCATTAATTTCAATGTTGACCGCAGGCAATTGCTGCATCGCAAACACGCGTTCAAACAGATTTTTCCAGCGTACTTGGCTGCCATCGACCGATGTGGTGACCTGAATGTTTAATGTCTCACCTTCTTTTGGCTCAACCAAAATTTCCAAATCGCCCGAACCGACACAACCCACCAACGCACGTTGTTTGGCAACACCTTGGGCAGCAAATTCAAAATTCAATATTTCCATGTTGTTTATCCTTATGGGTTATTCGCCGTGTTCACGTTCTACCCGATCGACAAATATCGTCGCTGCCAATAAATCCGCTGCACCACCTGGTGATGCATTCAACCGCAATAAATCAATTTCCAGCAAATGCAGTTCACGACGCGCAGCCAGACTGGTATAACCACCCAAAGCCAATACTTTGCCCGCACCTTGCTGCATACGGTTTAAACCGTTTAGACCTGCCCGATGCAGTACGCAGGTATCATCCAAATGTTGCATCAGTGCAAGCAGTGCATCTAGGCGGGCAAATTCCTCTCGCATGGAATACTGTCGGGTTTGACGAAGCTGCGGCAAAGCATGCTGACGAATCGCAGGGAAACCTTGCTGAGCTTGTTGTTTTGCGCCTTGCTTGCCATGTTTCTGCAACACCATTTGCCCATGACTGAGCGTTGATTGCACGCTCACAGCCCGATCTTCAATTTGTGCGATTTGCCCTGCACAAAAACAGATGTCTTCTGCGGATGTCCCTTGTGGCAATAATGTCGCTGCCGTCACCAGTAAACCGAGTGCCCAAATTGCGCCACGATGAGTATTGACGCCACCTGTCACCGCCAACATGCGTTGTTCGCCTTTACGTCCAAGCTGCCCAATCTGTTCACGTAATGCCTGTGAAACTTCACCATGCCATGTTGCTGCCACACTCATGGCAACAAACATTTCTCTTAAACTTTCTGCGGATTGTTCCATCAAACTTAAGCTTAAATCTTGATGTGCGCCTGAACTGCGTGCATCGACCAGTGCAGGTTTTGGAGACAGACGCACTTCATCAAGTAATGCCTGTACTGCAAAATCGGCTAGCGTATCGGCAAGGCAACGCTGCGGTTTGGGTTGAAAAAATGCATTCATTTACCAACTCCGAAATTTCGCAGGCGGTTCGTACAAACCATCTGACCATGTCACCAAATCGGCAATATTTTTCGCCGCAAGCAACTCACGGGTTGCATCGGTACGGCGAATGCCTAAATCTTCTGGGAATGCCACCAAACCAGCTTGACGTAAGCGTTCGGTATTTTTCGGGTCATGACGTAAACCAATGTCGGTGACCCCTGCGACTGCCGCGATCATTTCTTCACGTTGTTGCTGACTGTCGGCTTTATATAAGTAGGCAATGCCTTCTTCGGTGAGTAAATGCGTCACGTCATCGCCATAAATCATGATTGGCGCGAGTGGCATGCCTGATTTTTTCGCAACATCGACGGCATCAAGCTGATCCACAAAGGTCGGTTTGCCACCCTCTTGGAAAGTTTCCACCATTTGCACGACCAGTTTTTTGCCGCGTGCCAAGTAGGTATCAGTGTCATTTAAGCCTTGAGGACGCATATCCAGCCATGCAGGCGTACCATGTCGACGACCACGCGGGTCATGCCCCATATTCGGCGCACCACCAAAACCTGCCAAACGACCTTTAGTCACCGTTGAAGAATGTCCTTGTCCATCAACCTGTAAAGTTGCACCAATAAACAGATCGACAGCGTATTGTCCTGCTAACTGACACATCATACGGTTGGAACGCAGCGAGCCATCACGCCCTGTAAAGAACACATCGGGACGCGCAGCCACATATTTTTCCATGCCGAGTTCTGTCCCGAAGCAGTGCACGCTTTCCACCCAGCCCGATTCAATCGCAGGAATGAGGGTCGGATGTGGATTGAGTGTCCAGTTACGGCAAATCTTGCCTTTTAGCCCAAGTGATTCACCATAAGTCGGCAAAATCAGTTCAATCGCTGCGGTATTAAAGCCAATGCCATGATTCAGCGATTGCACCTGATGTTTTTCATAGATCCCGCGAATCGCCATCATTGCCATGAGGACATGTACAGGTTTGATGTGTTTCGGGTCACGGGTAAACAATGGTTCAATATAAAATGGACGATCCGCCACCACTACAAAATCCACCCAAGACGCAGGAATATCGACACGTGGCAAGTCAGTCACGTCATCGACCAGTTTGTTGACCTGTACAATCACGATGCCATCGCTAAATGCCGCAGGTTCAATCAAGGCTGGTGAATCTTCGGTACTTGCGCCCGTATAAATGTTGCCGTGACGGTCTGCCATAAAGCCTGCGGATAACACCACATTGGGAATCAGGTCGACCAGTAAACGTGAATACAGTTCGATATAGGTATGAATTGCGCCGATTTCCAGTAAGCCATCTTCAAGTAACTGGCTAATACGCAGGCTTTGCGTGCCTGCAAATGAAAAATCCAGTTTACGGGCAATGCCTTTTTCAAATAAATCTAGATGTTCTGGACGCCCAACACTCGGCATGATCATATGCAAATCATGCAAAATATCTGGGCTAGTTTGTGCAAGTGCACGTGAAAGAAAATCGGCTTGTTTTTGATTGTTGCCTTCGAGGACAACCCGATCACCTGGGGTAATCAGGGTTTCAAGTGCCTGAACAATATTTTGGGTGGGAATCACTACACCATCAGCAAACTTGCGTGCCAAGTCCAATTTAATCTGCTTGGCATAACGGCGTTTATTCCAAATTCGATCTTTATGCTGTACCGAGCCTTCCATGTGATGTCCTGTTCCGCAGTTCATGTTTTCATCTATAAAACCCTGTTCAGGATTTTTGATCAATAAACTCGAAATGCAGAACATTAACTTCAAGTTAATGAAGTAACCTCAGGTTGCAGATGAAGCTCTCCTTTCATACCCCTGTACAGCGTCATCGACGCTTTGTGCACTATAACTGGATTGGGGAAATAATGGACTATTCACATACAACAAGGTCTGCGCCACTGAACGGCGTACACGCGCTAATCTCAAGTCAATTTGTTGTTCATGCAAACGGGTAGCAAGCAGAAGTAGTTCTTCAATACTGGTACTATCAAGACTCGGACATTCTTCCAGATTTAAAATCACATGCTCATAATGCTGTGTCGCAATTTTAGTTAAGATCGCATTACAGATTTTTTCAGCATTGGCAAAAAACATCGGATGATCAGGTCGGGCAATTAAAATTTCATATGGAGCAACCGCTTCAGGAAAGCGGTCCATATCGACAAAGTCATGTCCTCCATCTAAGCGCCCAAGCCATGCAATACGGGGAACAGCATAACTTTTCAGCATCATTAAAATACTGACCGCAATTGCGATAATTAAGCCATTCAGCACACCAAAAATAATCACAGCCCAAATTGCAGTAATCGAAAGAATACGATCTTTACGCCAAATAAAATACTGTTTGAAGGGTGCAAGACGAATATGCCCACTGACCGCATACATCACAATACTGGCCAGAATCGGCTCAGGAATATTGGCAATATATTGACGAAAACATACTAAAAACAGGATGACTGCCAGCGCTGCAACCCACGCCGATTTTTTACTTGTTGCACCTGCGGCTTCATTGGCTGAGGTGGCGGAGTAGCCTGCGCCTAGCGGCATACCTTTGAGTAATCCCGAACAGATATTACCAACGCCCAAAGCAATCAGGTCGCGGTTGGGTTCGCTCGGATCATTATATTTTAAGGCAAAAGTACGAATCGAAGTATAGGACTCAGCATACACAATCAGTGCTACTGCAAGGGCAATTTCAACCAGTTGCAGCCAGCTATTCATACTCAGGTTGGGCAAACTGGCACTCGGTAAAACAAATTCAAAATGCCCAACCGAATGAATCCCCCACTCATCGGTATAACCCAATACATTTAAACTAATTCCCAAGATAATCAACAATAAAGCCACAGGAATGGTTTTATAGCTTTGGGTGAGTTTTAGAGTTGCAAAGGTCACAATACCCATGCCGAACGCATAAACATTCCAGTCCTGATACGCCGTCATGAATCCCCAAATCTGCCGAAAGAAATCACTGTGTTCAGGATGAATCTGCAAGACAGAGGGCAACTGTTTCACCACAATGCTCAGAGCTAAACCAAAAGAAAAACCTTTGAGTACAGGTTTGGCAATAAATTGTGTGACTTCACCAAGTTTAAATAGCCCCGCAATCACCAGCAAAATCCCAGATAAAAATACCAAGGCATACGCCAAACTGGCTCGCTCAGGCGAAGATAATGCAACAATAGTGGCTAAACCTGAACTCAGCACTGCCGCCGAAGAAGATGTTGAAGAAACGATTGCAAAACGGCTACGCCCAATCAATCCATACACAATTAAACCAATGACCAAAGCCACCAGACCGCTTTGTGGGGACAAGCCTGCAATGTTGGAATAAGCCACAGCTTCAGGCAATAACAACCCTGCGATGGATAAGCCGGCGACTACATCGAAAATTGAAGATTTTTTATTGGCATTCATTCAACGACTCAACTTGCATCAAATGAAACGATTTGGCATGGAATTAAAGCATCTTCATCGTGTAAATACACGGCACATAAACGATGATAGCCATCGGCAATAATCACTTTATGCTGAGCAAGATCTCGAACAAGTAACAATGGAGAGAGTGCTTTTTCCTGTTCAATTTTGTCGAGATCACGTGCCACGTGAAAATTATGCTCATCAAGTAATGGAAGCTGTGCTGCACGAAAAATATCTTTGGCTTTGAATTGACTGATGGGTTGTTTTTGTAGCTGATCGAGCAATTTTTTCACTTGGATGGGATCAAAAATCAAAGAGAGATAGGAACTCGCAGCGGGATAGTCATGGGCTTCAGGTTGTGTTAACCAAACAATGCTTGGTTTTAATTTTTTATTACTATTGTCCATGATCTTTAAACTCATTGTTATTTCAATAATTACTTGTCAAGAATAACAAATCATCGCTGTAAAAGTCTGTAATAAAAAAGCGAGCACATGGCTCGCTTTAATGGGGGATTTAAATCAATTAGAACTGAACTTGACCGGGTACCCAGTTAGTACCTGCCAATGGTACGCGCGCCATTGCTGCTGCTTCAACAGTGAGCGCCACCAAGTCTTCAGGGTCAAGGTTATGCAAGTGTGATTTACCACAGGCACGCGCCATAGTTTGCGCTTCGAGTACCAACACACGTAAGTAGTTTGCCAAGTGGCGACCACCTTCAATCGGGTCAAGATTTTTAGCTAACTCAGGGTTTTGCGTGGTGATCCCCGCAGGGTCTTGACCATTTTGCCAGTCATCGTAATAACCTGATGCTGAACCGATTTTTTTCAATTCATCATTTAAGCGTGGATGGTTATCCCCCAGTGCAATCAAGGCTGCTGTCCCAATTGCGACTGCATCTGCACCCAGTGCCATGGCTTTTGCCACGTCTGCACCTGTACGAATCCCGCCTGACACGATCAACTGCACTTTGCGGTGCATTCCCATTTCTTGCAATGCCTGAACCGCTTGTGGGATTGCAGGTAAAATTGGAATACCAACATGTTCAATAAACACTTCCTGAGTTGCTGCCGTACCGCCTTGCATACCATCGAGTACGATTACATCTGCCCCTGCTTTGACTGCAAGTTTGACATCGTAATATGGACGGCTTGCCCCAATTTTCACATAAATTGGTTTTTCCCAATCGGTGATTTCACGGATTTCTGCAATTTTAATTGCAAGATCATCTGGGCCTGTCCAGTCTGGGTGACGACAGGCACTGCGTTGATCGACACCGACTGGAAGTGTACGCATACCTGCCACACGTTCAGTCACTTTCATGCCTAACAGCATACCGCCACCGCCTGGTTTTGCACCTTGACCAAGTACAATTTCAATCGCATCGGCTTTACGCAAGTCATCTGGATTCATGCCATAACGTGAAGGTAGATATTGATACACCAATGTTTGCGAATGACCGCGTTCTTCAGGCGTCATACCACCGTCACCTGTTGTGGTTGATGTGCCAACCATGGTTGCACCGCGCCCCAAAGCTTCTTTGGCATTGGCAGACAATGCACCAAAGCTCATTCCCGCAATGGTGACAGGCACTTTCAGGTGAATCGGTTTTTTGGCAAAACGTGTGCCAAGCACCACATCAGTTCCGCATTTTTCACGATAACCTTCAAGCGGATAACGTGACATACTTGCACCGAGCAACAACAAGTCATCGAAGTGTGGCAATTTGCGTTTTGTACCCCCACCGCGGATGTCATAAATCCCTGTAGCGGCAGCGCGTTGAATTTCCTGAATCGTTAAACGGTCAAACGTAGCAGATTCGCGTAATACTGGTTCAAATTGAGTAGCAGATTGAGTCATCGTAAATATCTCCGAGCCACGTTTGGTTTAGTAAGCAGATGCGTTGTCGACTTTAAAGTTGTAAAGCTGGCGCGCCGAGCCATAGCGTTTGAAGGTGGTTGGATCTTCATCAAATCCTGCCTGCTCCAACAGCTCTGCCAACTCGGCAATGTGTTCTGGGCGCATTTCTTTTTCAATACAGTCTGAACCCAAAGATTTCACTGTGCCTTTGACATAAATACGCACTTCATACAGTGAATCACCCAATGCATCGCCTGCATCGCCACACACCACCAAGCGTCCTGCTTGTCCCATAAAGCAGCTCATGTGTCCAATGCTGCCACCCACCACAATGTCCACGCCTTTCATCGAGATACCACAGCGTGCGCCTGCATCTCCATCAATCACCAGCAAACCACCGTGTGCTGTTGCACCTGCTGCTTGTGAAGCATTGCCTTTAATGCAAACTGAACCTGACATCATGTTTTCAGCAACACCAACACCCACGTTTCCGTTCACGATCACATCAGCTTCCTGATTCATGCCTGCGCAGTAATAACCTGCATGCCCGTCAATAGTGACCTGTACAGGAGCTTTTATACCCACTGCGATATTGTGCTGACCTGCTGGGTTCTGCACAGTCCATGCAGGAATCGCAGCCACCAATTCAGGGGTATGTAATGCCTGATTCAGTTCGCGAATACTGTCCACGCTCAAATCATAAGTATCTTTTAATTCGATTTTGTCTGCCAATACTGTGCTATTCATCGTGTTTATTCCTCTAATCTCTATTTTGGTTTTATGCTGCTGCGCCAGTATTGGCTGTTGAGCGTTCCCAGACATATAACGTTGCTGGTTCTGGTTCCCAAACTTTGGCTTTGTCGATGTTTGGAAGTGAAGCCAATGCCTGATATTCAGATGCCATTGCCACATAGTCATCGGTTTCTGCCAACACTGCGGGTTTGCAGGCAATCGGATCACGAATCACGGCGAAACCGTCACGTGTACCAATCGCAAACGTAAAGAAACCATCCAAGTCATCAAGGGCATGATTCAGCGCTTGTTCGAGGTTGTCCCCTTCTTGTAAACGCCAAGCCAAATAACCCGCAGCTACTTCAGTGTCGTTATCCGTTTCAAAATGAATGCCTTCGCGTTTGAGTTCCTGACGTAAACGCGCATGGTTTGACAATGAACCGTTGTGCACTAAGCAAAGATCTGCACCCGTTGAGAATGGGTGGCTGCCTTCCATGGTTACAGCACTTTCAGTTGCCATACGGGTATGCCCGATAATGTGGCTGCCTTTCATGTTGGCTAAGCCAAAGCGTTCAGAAATTTCCACAGGCAAGCCCATGCCTTTTAAAATTTCGATGCTTTGACCCACACTCATGATTTTCAGTTCAGGTGCAAGTTCGGCAATTGCTACACGAACAGTGGTTTCATCTGCTTCGACTTTCAGCACAGCTGCGGTTGCATTTTGGAACCAGTCAAAGCCTGTACCGAGTTTTGCTTCTAGTTTTTCTGCAAATGCTTGCCAGTTAAAGCTTTCATCGGTGCTTTGTAAGGTCAGTTTGACCCAGCCATCTTGTACTTCGTCGCCATAGATCGCAAAGCCTGCGCTATCTGGACCACGTCCAGTCATGGCTTCAAGCATCGGTTCAAACAGTTTGCCCAATTGAGATTCGAGCGCAGGGTTTTTTAAGTAAAGTCCGACAATGCCACACATAATGCTTACTCCAATAGATTCAATTCTGTTGATTTATCTTAAAATTTAGAAAAATTCGGTATAACGCTTCACTTCCCAGTCGGACACATGCCGACTGTATTCCACCCATTCCATACTTTTTTGATCGATGAATTCATCCACGATTTCTGCACCCATTTTTTCTCGGAACAATGGATCAGCTTTGAGTGCATCGACTGCTTCTTTCAGCGACTGTGGCAAGGTTTCAATGCCACGTGCAGCGATTTCTTCCAAACCAAGGCTGTACAAGTTTTCATTGCATGCCGCAGGTGGGGTCAGTTCAAGTTCAATGCCATCTAAGCCCGCAGCAATAATCGCGGCTGACACCAAGTAAGGATTACAGCCTGCATCTGGCAGACGTAGTTCGATACGACCATACGGAATACGCACCATGGCTGAACGGTTGTTGGAACCGTAGGCAATAAATGCAGGCGCCCATGTCGCACCAGACAATGAACGACCCACCACAAGGCGTTTATAAGAGTTCACAGTTGGCGCACAGAACGCACAGAGTGCTGGGCCATGCTCAAGCAAACCTGCAATAAAGTGATACGCCATTTTCGATAAGCCCATACCACTTGGGTCATGGAATAGGTTGCTAGATTCTTCACTGCCAATTGACAAGTGGAAGTGCATACCGTTGCCCGCACGTTTTGGATCTGGTTTCGGCATAAATGAGCAGATTATGCCTAAATCATTGGCAATTTCCCCTGCTACCATGCGGAAGAAGGTAAACATGTCTGCCGAATTTATGGCATCGCTGTAGGTATAGTTAATTTCAAACTGACCGTTGGCATCTTCATGGTCAATTTGGTAAATGTCGAAACCCACAGGAATGAGCGCCTCGGTTAAGCGTTCTAAAAATTCACGTGAACGCGATAAGCCTTTATAGTCATAGCAAGGTTTATCGAGGTTATCCGAGTCATCCACCATTTTCAGTGAACCATCTTCACCACGGCGAAACAGGCTGAATTCTGGCTCTAGACCTGTATTTAATGTCCAGCCTTTGGCACTTAAACGCTCGACTTGTTTACGCAGTACATAGCGTGAATCGTAAGGATGCGGCTGACCATTGACATAGCCTTCGCACACCACACGACCATAACCTGGTTGCCATGGCACAGGAGTTAAGTTCGACAAATCGCCTTTCACCATAAAATCTGGCCCATGCGGCTGCATTCCCATTCCCGAGATCGCAAAGCCCGCAAAGCCTACACCATCTTTTTCAATGGCTTTTAAGCCAGAAATTGGTACAGACTTGGTTTTTGCAGCACCATGAATATCGACAAACTGAGCCAATACATATTTTAATTGGTACTGATCAATCACCTGTTGAACCTCTGGACGATACATCGGTTTTTTGATGAGTTGATGTTGATCAAACATCTCGGTTACGGCTTGCTGCAACATTTGGCATACTCCCATATGACAAAAACTGAATGTGGTGCAGAAAATGCATCTTTCTGTGCTTACATGGTTTAAAAATTCCATTTAAGAAATTTTATTTCCTAATAGGAAAGCAAATCCCTTGCCAACTTTGCAGCCATTAAAAAAAATTGTGATTTATGGGTAAAAATCGACTATATTTCCAAAAAGAATATATATTTCGTAATAGGAATTTTATGTTTTGACAAAGTTCGTTTGCGCTTTGCAGTAAACTACAAGGCAATATTGGTATCGAAATAGTGCAGGAATGAACCAGAATGAGACAAAGTAAAAATAGTTTAAAGCTTGAACAATATATTGGCATTCAAATCAAACGTAACCGCCAAGAACAGGGTTTAAAATTGTCTGAGGTTGCTCAGATCGCAGGGATTAGTCAGGGCATGCTCAGTAAAATTGAAAATGCCCAAGTGTCCACTAGCCTTGAGACCTTAAGCCGCTTATGTGAAGTACTCGGTATTCCCATGTCGACTTTATTTAGCCAGTACGATCAGCAAGAAAACCATGCCATGTTGGTGAAATCGGGTGATGGTATGGAAGTAGTTCGCCGTGGCACAGAAAAAGGACATACTTATCATTTATTGACCCATTCACGCGGCCCACGTAAAAACTTTGAAGCCTATTTGGTCAGCATGGACGATGCCAGTGAGGAGTTCCCGACTTTTGCTCATCCAGGAACAGAAATGTTGTATTTAGTCGAAGGTGAATTGTTGTATCGTCACGGGCATGAAGTGTTTCATATGCAACCAGGCGACTGTTTAACTCTAGAAGGTGAGATTCCACACGGCCCAGAAAAACTGATTCAGGTTCCAATTCGCCTGCTCTCGGTGATGAACTACGCACAGCCGCAGGAATAATTTTTCAGATACCGACAGGCACAATGTGATTAATCAATAAAATTAGTATTAAAAGTTCCTTCTCCCTTTGGGATGAGGAACACTGTTCCGCAAGGGAATGAGGGTATTTATATTGTGATTTATTGTTTAGAAAATGACTTATGAAATAAAGTCGAATAATCCTTTTTTCTCGATCTTATTCGACACCCACCGCGTCATTCTGCTCAGCAAACGCCTCGATTACTCCCGTCGCTTTGAGCTGTCGCAATTCACTTTCACTGCGGTATTGTTTGAGTATAGACCAAGTGTGCTCCCCTAAACGAGGCGGGGCTTGACGGTATTCAATCGGTGTACCCGACAGTTTAATCGGTGAAGCAATCATTTTAAATTCAGCATTTTGCGGATGTGGCACATTTACCAGCATATTGCGCGCCTGAATCTGTGGCTCCTGTAATGCTTCTGCAATGGAATTAATCATACCTACAGGGACTTGTTTCGCATGAATACAATCCACCCAAAATTGTGCATTTTGAGTTAAAAAGTGCTGCTGCAATTGCTGAATCAAAACATGCCGATGTTTCACCCGATCCTGATTTGAGCGAAAGTTGGCATGCTCCCAAAGGTCTGGTCGCTGAATCGCGATACACAGATCTTTAAACTGCTTGTCATTGCCACAGGCAATAATAAAGTCTTTATCTTTTGCTTTAAATGTCTGATACGGCACAATATTGGGATGCGTATTACCCATCCGCACTGGGGATTTGTCTGTCAGCAGATAGTTCATGCCCTGATTGGCCAAACCTACAACCTGAACATCAAGCAGTGACAGATCAATATGCTGACCTTTTCCAGTCGTGAGACGTGACCACAACGCCGCCTGTATTGCAATGGTGGCATACAGCCCTGTTTGTAAATCCGTGACTGCAACCCCAACTTTTTGCGGCACATTTTCAGGCTCACCTGTAATGCTCATCAGTCCTGCCATGCCCTGAATAATAAAGTCATAACCGGGTTCAGCCGCACGCGGTCCTGTCTGCCCAAAACCTGTAATCGAACAATACACCAGTCGAGGATTAATCTTGCTGAGGCTGGCATAGTCCAGACCATATTTGGCTAATGAGCCTGCCTTATAGTTTTCAATCAGTACATCGGAATCCCTGACTATATCCTGAATCAGCAATTGTCCTTGTTTTGAAGCGATATCAACCGCGACTGAATATTTATTACGGTTTGCAGACTGATAATAACCCGCTTCTCGGGTGGCATCTCCTTGTTCATCGGGCATCCAGGGCGGTCCCCACATACGGGTATCGTCCCCAACTTTGGGACGTTCGATCTTGATCACTTCTGCACCCAAATCAGCTAAAATCTGACCACACCACGGCCCTGCCAATACCCGACTCAAATCCAGCACACGTAACCCTGTTAATGCACCCATTGCTCCATCCCGATTATTTTTATGATGTGTCATCCCAATTTCAATTTGCCTGTACTGCCATTCCCTCGGCATTTTGAAATTTTAAATCTCCTCAAGATGCCCATAACGAGCATCTCCAAGAATTTTTAATGAAAAGGTTTTATTTAGTTGGCAAATGCAGCAATGCCAGTTTGCGCACGCCCCAAAATCAAGGCATGAATGTCATGTGTACCTTCATAGGTATTGACCACTTCAAGATTAACCAAATGGCGGGCAATCCCGAACTCATCGCTAATGCCATTTCCACCCAACATGTCACGAGCGAGACGAGCAATCTCTAGTGCCTTGCCACAGTTATTGCGCTTGATTAAGGATGTGCCTTCCACTGCGGCAAGACCTTCATCTTTCATACGCCCAAAACGCAAGGCGATCTGTAAGCCGAGTGCAATTTCGGTTTGCATATCCGCCAGTTTTTTCTGAATGAGCTGATTGGCTGCAAGCGGTCGACCAAACTGCTGACGGTCGAGGGTGTATTGACGCGCGGTGTGCCAACAAAATTCTGCGGCGCCCATCGCTCCCCATGCAATGCCATAACGTGCGCTATTCAAACAGGTAAATGGGCCTTTTAAACCACGAACTTCAGGAAAGGCATTTTCTTCAGGGACAAAGACATCATCCATGACAATTTCCCCTGTAATCGAAGCACGCAACCCCACTTTGCCGTGAATTGCGGGTGCAGATAAACCTTGCCAACCTTTTTCTAAAATGAAACCGCGAATATCACCAACATTGCCTTCTTCTGACACTTCTTTTGCCCACACGACAAATACATCGGCAATCGGGCTATTGGTAATCCACATTTTTGAACCTTTCAGGCGATATCCCCCTGCCACTTTTTTGGCACGTGTTGACATGCCCGCAGGGTCTGAACCGTGATCAGGCTCAGTCAACCCGAAACAGCCAATATATTCACCTGTCGCCAGTTTCGGCAGATATTTTTGTTTCTGCTCTTCTGTCCCAAACTCATTAATCGGCACCATTACCAAGGAACTTTGCACGCTTGCCATAGAGCGATAACCCGAATCAACCCGTTCAATTTCACGGGCAATCAGACCGTAACTGACATAGTTTAAACCTGCCCCGCCATATTGTTCAGGAATGGTTGGCCCAAGTAACCCCAACTCCCCCATTTCTCGGAAAATGCGGGGATCTGTGGTTTCATGGCGGAATTGTTCAAGCACACGGGGCATAAGCTTATCTTGACAGTAAGCCGCTGCTGCATCGCGAATCATGCGTTCTTCTTCGGTGAGTTGATGCTCGATCAGAAATGGGTCTTGCCAGTTAAATTGGACACGTTCAGATTTTTTTGTTGTTTCCAGCATTTGATTCATTGTTTTCCTAGCCTGTTCTGGTTGATCTTTTCATTCATGCTACGATCAAGTTCTCCACTCAGGCAAACGATTCTTTTTCATGCAGACATGTGGTTTACGCATATCTTATTTCACAAAAAATGATCCGTTTTCAAAAAAGTATTTTAAATACAATGACTTTTATATTTTTATAAAATGAACATTTTATTTTTAAGGACAATCTATGTTATTTCTAAATACCTCATTCTAGAAATCCACCGATATGACAAGGATCGTGATATGCGTCGGATGATTCCATCTTTACAGTCACTGTTGTGTTTTGAATCTGCCGCCAAACATAAAAGCTACACCCACGCTGCGCAGGAACTGTGTATTACCCAAAGTGCTGTTTCCCGACAAATCCAACAATTAGAGGAATTTTTAAATCTGAGTTTATTTCAACGTACTCGCCACGGTGTTGAATTGACGCTGGCAGGCGAGCAGTATTTTAAAAGTATCAAATCTTCATTATTGAACATTGAACAAAGCACGATGGATCTTATGTCGCACAAAGGGCTTGGCGGCACACTGAAACTTGGCGTTGTTCCTACTTTCGCGACCCGCTGGTTACTACCTCGACTATATCGTTTCAATCAGATTTATCCTGAAATTACGGTGCATCTTGAAACCAGTACCAAGCCCTTTCTATTTAGTGAACATATTTTTGATGCTGCAATTTACGCAGGTACGCCGTCCCAACTTGAAAACTGGCCTGAGGCAAAGGTTGAATTTCTGATGCAGGAAGAGGTTGTTCCTGTCTGTTCGGTGCAGTTGATTCAAAAATATTTCCCCGAAATGGATCTAAATGCAATTGATTTGACTCCGCAGCAATTGAGTCAATTGCCTTTATTACAGCAAACGACGCGACCGTATATCTGGAAAGAATGGTTCAATGCAGCAGGTTATGACGATCCTTCTGCAATGGATGGACAACGCCATGAGCTTTTTTCCATGCTTGCAGTTGCCGCAACACATCACATGGGCGTGGCACTCATTCCTCAAATGCTCCTTGAGAAAGAATTGAAGAATGCTGATTTGGTGATTGCCTCTCGATTTAAACTGGTCGGTTCGCGTTCTTATTATTTTGTTTATTCGGAACAACAAAATAGTGGTTTGATTTTGAAGTTTGTAGAGTGGCTCAATCAGGAGGTTCAAGCTTATCAGCACAATGACATAGCGCGACGTGCTTCATCGAGCATCATCAAAACCGAATAAAATCAGCTTTACTCTCATTTTAAACAGCATAAAAAAAGCCCCAAGATTTAATCTTGAGGCTTTTTAAATTTTGGAGCGGGAAACGAGACTCGAACTCGCGACCCCAACCTTGGCAAGGTTATGCTCTACCAACTGAGCTATTCCCGCAATATGGACGCATTATAGAGTGTTTCAAAAAGCTGTCAACTCTTTTGGTGTCCAAGTGGTGATTTAATCAGCACGACGCCAAACAGTCCCTTGACGAGTATCTTCCAAAACCACACCTTGATCTAGCAATGACTGACGAATTGCATCCGCTTTGGCAAAATCTTTGGCTTTTTTGGCATCTTGACGTTGCTGAATCAAATCTTCGATTTGTTCTTCAGACAATCCTAAAGCTTCCTGACCAATATCTGACTTTAAGAAGTCCTCAACATTGTGCTGTACCAAACCTAGAATGTTAGTCAAATGACGTAAGGTTGAATAATAAACCGCTGCCTGTTCAGCATTTTCTTCTTTCACCGCGCGGTTCAGTTCTTTGTTGACTTCAAACAATACCGCAATGGCTTCAGCCGTATTAAAGTCATCACGCATAGCAGCATTAAAACGCTCAACCAGTGCTTGATCTAAAGTTTCAACGGTTTTTTCGCCATAAGCTTGCTGATACGCCTTAAATGAATGGTAGAAACGGCTGAGCGCAGTTTTCGCTTCTTTTAATGCCACATCCGAGAAATTGACTGGGCTACGGTAATGTGACGACACGATAAAGTAACGGATGACTTCAGGATGGAATTTGTCCATCACATCGCGAATGGTAAAGAAATTGCCTAAAGACTTCGACATTTTCTCACCATCGACATTAATAAAGCCGACATGCATCCAGTAATTCACGTACTGTTCGCCTGTTGATGCTTCACTTTGTGCAATTTCATTTTCATGATGCGGGAACATTAAGTCAGAACCACCACCATGAATATCAAAATGATTGCCGAGGCAGCAGGTTGACATTGCTGAACACTCGATGTGCCAACCTGGGCGACCTTGCCCCCAAGGTGAAGCCCAAGCAGGTTCATTTTCTTTGGCATGTTTCCAAAGCACAAAGTCAAATGGATGCTTTTTCTCGACGTCTACATCGACACGTTCTGAAGCGCCTGCTTGCATATCTTCAAGCTTACGACCCGACAAACGACCATATTTTGCAAACTTTTCAACTTGAAAGTAAACGTCGCCATTACTTGCAGGATACGCTGTGCCATTATCCACCAAATTCCCAATCATGCTTTGCATCTGGTCAATGTATTCAGTTGCACGTGGTGCTTCATCTGGGTGCAAACAACCCAGATTTTCAGCATCTTCATTCATTGCCTGAATAAAACGATCGGTCAATGCGGTGATGCTTTCGCCATTTTCATTGGCACGTTTAATAATTTTGTCGTCAATATCGGTGATATTGCGTACGTATTTAACCTTCCAACCCTGACTACGTAAAAAACGAATAATGTAATCAAATGCAACCATGACTCGAGCATGCCCAATATGACAATAGTCATAAACGGTCATACCGCAAACATACATGTCGATATGCCCTGCTTTACGGGGTACAAATTCAACTTTTTTACGTTGCTCAGAGTTATATAAAACAAAGGGTTGCATATAAAGTCTTCAAATGTTCAAACTAAAGATGCCTCATCATAACTGATGCACAATATTTCACAAAGTTTTATCCCTAAAAAATATAAGATAAGCATCTTGGCTGCGTAAGCCAAATTTGTAATAAGATTATTTGTGCTAAAATGGGCGCTATTATGAAGTCACATCCTCAATATATTTCCTATATTTTGGTAAGGTAGTTAATTTTGAATTCCATCAATATCATGAATCTAATTGATTTTAAAAAAGTCGCTTTAGAAACTTTAAAAATTGAACAGCAAGCCCTTGACGTTTTAGCCGCACAAATTGATGAACGTTTTGTAAAAGCCTGTGAAATTATCTTACAGTGCAAAGGTCGTTTAGTTGTTACAGGCATGGGAAAATCTGGGCATATTGGTCGTAAAATGGCAGCGACTTTTGCTTCCACAGGTACGCCATCTTTCTTTATGCATCCGGGTGAAGCAGGTCATGGTGACTTGGGTATGCTAGTCAAAGGTGATGTTCTCATTGCTATTTCAAATTCTGGGAAAAGTGATGAAATCATGATGCTCATGCCTCTGATTAAACATCTAGGTGTACCTTTGATTACCATTAGCCGCGATATTCAAGGCCCAATGCCACAAAATGCAGATGTGGCACTGACGCTTGGTGCGGCTGATGAAGCTTGTCCGCTAGGTCTTGCACCAACTTCAAGTACCACAGCGACACTGGCGTTGGGTGATGCGTTAGCTGTTGCTTTACTAGAGGCACGCGGCTTTACCTCGGATGATTTTGCACGTTCACATCCTGCAGGCGCTTTGGGTAAACGCCTATTACTCCATGTAGAACATCTAATGCATAAAGGAAAGGATCTTCCTAAAGTTTTACCAACAGCGCCAATGAGTCATGTTCTGTATGAAATGACGGAAAAACGTTTAGGTCTGACCACGATTACAGATGAAAATGATCAATTATTAGGTGTCTTTACCGATGGTGACTTGCGTCGCCTACTCAGCAAACAAAGTAATATTAATCTCAATATGCCCGTTGCCGAAGTCATGACTCATCATCCTGCTACAATTTCTAAGCATGCCCGTGCCGTAGAAGCACTTGAACAATTACGTGATAAAAAAATTAATCAATGTATTGTCACTGATCAAGAAGATAAAGTCATTGGTGTTATCAGCATGCATGACCTTATTCAAGCAGGAGTAGCATAAAACATGGCATCTTATGTGTTATTAGAACAAGCAAGCCACATTAAGGCTTTGGTTTTAGATGTCGATGGTATTTTAAGTGATGGTTTTGTCACCTTTACGAACACGGGTGATGAAATCAAATCTTTCGATATTCGTGATGGTTTAGGCATGAAACTCGCTCAACAAGCGGGTCTAAAAGTCATCATCATCACTGGACGAAAAAGCAATATCGTAGAAAAACGCATGTCTGACCTGAAAGTCGATTTGGTTTTCCAAGGTCGTGAAGACAAAGGTGTAGCACTTCGTGAAGCATGTGCGCAGTTCAACCTATTGCCAAAAGACTGTTTATATATGGGAGATGACTGGCCAGACCTTTCTGCATTTGCAATTGCAGGCATGAAAGTCACTGTTCCAAACGGTCACGTTGAAGTGCGTCGTCGCGCAGATTTGGTGACTCAAGCGATGGGTGGACGTGGTGCTGTACGTGAAGTGTGCGATATGCTGCTACAAGCCCAAGGTGTTTATCAAGAATTACTTGAAAAATTCACTGCTGTCCCGCATTAAGTAGCATTTGTTTGATAAACTATACTTATGGATACTAAAACTTTATATATCGCAGCGATTGTAATAGGAACCATAAGCGGTGGTTACTATTACTATAGCGGTAAAAGCAAAAAGCTCGATGTCAATGCTGCACGTAATATGACCTATGCAGCCAAAGACGTTAAAATCACCCAAACCGATCAACAAGGGTATGTTTCGGCACGCGCTTCAGTTGATGAGATGCGACAAAATAAACAAAATAATACATCTCAGTTATATAACTTCAATGCGACTACTTATAGTCATGGTAAGGTTGATGCCACTTATGCGGCTTCACGTGCCGATGGTTATGACGATAATCAAAAGATTATATTGTCTGGCAACGTAGTTGCCCACAAAAATACCACTCAAGGCGTTATGACTCTAAAGACTGATCAATTGACTGGCTATCCGAAAACTCGACAGTTAGAAACGACTCATGAAGTCACTGTTGACTCTTCTCAAAGCCAGTTTATAAGTCATGGCTTAAAAGCAGACTTAAACTCAGGACAATACGAGTTTTTCAATATTCGAGGAAACTATGCTCCTAAATCATAAACATTCATCTATTAAAGCGGTTTTCAATGTTGTCATTTTAGGAGCCCTATCTAGTACGGCAATGTCAGCATTTGCATTACCAACAGACCGTAATCAACCGATTTCATTGGTTGCAGACCGTGCAACTTATAATGATAAAACGGGTTATACCACCTATACAGGCAATGTGGTGATTGAACAAGGCTCCATGAAACTTCAAGCCGATTCAGTCACAGCACAACTCAATAAAAGTCGTCAAATCAGCACTATTACAGCCAACGGTCATCCTGCACGTTTTCAACAGAAAATGGATGTCAACAAAGGTTTAGCACATGGTGAAGGTCAAAAAATTGTTTACAATGCTGATACAGGAATTATTACGCTCAGTGGCAATGCCTATGTCAATCAAGATGGTGCTAGTCTGCGCGGCGCAATCTTACGTTACAGCATGAACAAAGGCGATATTGAAGCCATCGGAAGCTCATCTGGCGGTGCTGCAACCTCTACAGGTGCAAGCCAAAATAAAGGTCGTGTACAGATTGTGATTCCACCCAATGCATCACAATCAATGCCAGGAGCAAAAAGTAAATGAGTGATGCCCTCATCAATCAACCACAAAAGCTTCGCATTCGTCATCTTGCCAAAAACTACAGTAAACGCTGGGTCGTCAAAGACGTTTCTTTTGAAATGCACAGTGGTCAAATTGTGGGTTTGCTCGGGCCAAATGGTGCGGGTAAAACCACCAGTTTCTACATGGTGGTTGGCTTGGTTCGTATGGACAAAGGTGAGATTTATCTAGATGACCAAGATTTATCGCACTTTGCCATGCACGAGCGCGCACGTAAAGGCATTGGCTACTTGCCACAGGAAGCTTCGATTTTTAGAAAATTGACCATTGGTGAAAATATCATGGCGATTTTGGAAACGCGTAAAGACCTGAACAAAGCTCAGCGTGAACAACGCCTGAAAGAACTGCTCGATGACTTTAAAATCAGTCATATTAAAGATTCTTTAGGCATGAGCGTGTCTGGTGGTGAACGCCGTCGTGCCGAGATTGCACGTGCCTTGGCAGCCAACCCTAAATTTATGCTGCTTGATGAACCTTTTGCAGGGGTTGACCCGATTTCTGTTGGTGATATTAAAGAAATCATTCAAAACCTGAAAGATCGTGGTATTGGCGTGTTAATTACAGACCACAACGTGCGTGAAACACTGGCAATTTGTGAGAAAGCTTACATTGTCAGTGAAGGTTCTGTGATTGCTGAGGGTACAGCACAAGAGATTCTGGAAAATACCACAGTTCGTGAAGTTTATTTGGGTGAAGATTTCACCGTATAAAATTTCATTTACTGAATATTTTCAAAGCTGTATATTGAAAAATATACAGCTTTTTTACATTCGATTTAAGGATAAGGCAGGACAAGTGGCAGATCAAATCAAGAAAAAAGGATCGTCGATTACACGTGTACTCGAAATTATCGAGGCCATTGCAATAGCACAACATCCTCCTACTCCTCTCGATTTGGCCATCGCCCTCGATATTCCAAAACCAAGCATTCACCGTTTATTACAGACCTTAGAAAAAGAAGGGTTTATTAAACTCGATACTTATGGCGGTTATATTGTCGGGCGAAGAACTCATGCACTGCTCATCAGTTCATGGAATCAGGAACCCAAGAAAATTGAACGGCTTGCCATTTTGCAAAAGCTATCCAATCAGATTGGCGAAACTTGTGGCATTGCGATTTTACAAGACAATGAAATGCTCTACACCGATCGGGTACAAACCAACTGGCCCTTGCAAGTCTATTTACCTGTAGGTTCAAAAGTTCCATTATGGTGTACATCGAGCGGTAAACTGTTTTTAAGTTATTTAGAAAAAGAACGTCGGACGAATGTGCTGAAACATTTGCCGATTGAGCAAATGACGAAAAATACCTTGATTGACAAAACTGCGTTAGAGCAGAATTTACAAGAAATTTTTGAGCAGCAACTCGGAACAGATAATGAAGAATTTATCGCAGGCATGGTGGCGTGTTCTGTACCGATTTTAAATGCACAACAAGAAATCGTGGCTTGCCTATATACCCATGCACCCACAATTCGTAAGTCATTACAGGATTTGATGGTGTATAAACCTGTGCTACGCGAGGCAGCACAGGAACTCAGTCAATTGATTCAGCAAGGATAATCTGTATTCGATTAATTCAGTGTTGGCATTGAGAATTGTACGCCTTCGCGAACATTGCTCGATGGCCAACGTTGGGTAATGGTTTTACGGCGCGTGTAAAAACGTGCACCGTCTGGACCATAGGCATATAAATCACCAAACAATGAGCGTTTCCAACCACCAAAACTATGGTAAGCCACAGGTACAGGCAGCGGAACGTTCACCCCAACCATCCCGACTTGGATATGATCGGTAAAGTAACGTGCAGCTTCCCCATCGCGGGTATAAATACATGTGCCATTGCCATATTCATGATCATTAATCAGTTGCATGGCTTCTTGCATGGTCGCAACACGAATCACTTGTAGCACAGGGCCAAAGATTTCCTGCTTATAGCTGAGCATGTCTGGGCTCACATGATCAATCAGAGTTGCACCCACAAAGTAACCATTTTCATAGCCTTCAGGTGCAGCATGACGGCCATCGACCACCACCGTTGCGCCTTGCTGCTCGGCACTATCAATATGTCCGATCACTTTAGCTTTATGCTCTGCGGTAATGACTGGACCGAAGTCATTGTCTTTATTGGCAAAGTGTCCGTATCTTAAACCTTGCATACGTTCACTAAGCTGTTGTACCAAGGCATCGGCTGTTTCATCACCCACTGCAACTGCAACCGATAACGCCATACAACGCTCACCCGATGAACCGAATGCTGCACCCAACAATGAACTGACGACATTTTCAAGATCGGCATCTGGCATCACAATCGCATGGTTTTTCGCACCGCCGAGTGCCTGACAGCGTTTACCTGTCGAAGTTGCAGTCTGATAAATGTATTCGGCAATCGGAGTTGAACCAACAAAACTCACCGCTTGTACACGGCGATCGTGCAGCAAAGTATCGACTGCAACTTTGTCACCATTCACCACATTAAACACGCCATCTGGTAAACCTGCCTGTTTCAACAATTCAGCAAGAAACAGTGTTGAAGATGGATCTTTTTCTGACGGTTTCAAGACAAAACAGTTACCACAGACGATTGCCATCGGGAACATCCACAGCGGCACCATCACAGGGAAGTTAAATGGGGTAATCCCTACGACCACACCAAGCGGTTGAAACTCACTCCATGAATCAATCGATGGCCCGACATTTTTGCTAAATTCACCTTTTAAAAATTCGGGTGCGCCACAGGCATATTCCACATTTTCAATACCGCGTTGTAATTCGCCCGCAGCATCATGCACGATCTTGCCATGTTCAGCGCCAATCAACTCACAGATTTTATCGGCATGTTGTTCGAGTAATTCTTTAAATTTAAACATGACACGCGCACGTTTAATTACAGGGGTATCACGCCATTCAGGAAAAGCGGCTTGTGCAGCGGCAATCGCCTGCTCCACCGTTTCAACACTGGCAATCGCAACTTCTTTGCTTTGCTCGCCTGTTGACGGGTTATAAACGGCTTGGGTACGTGCATGGTCGTAACACAGTTTGCCTTGGATAAAGTGACCAATCATGTCCATTGTGGGAGTTCCTCGTTGTGATTCTGAGATCATTGTTGATTTTAAAAATAAGCCATTTACAGCCATAATTTTTGATAAAGCTGTACCATTTCTTCGCTGCTAGGTACAACAGGATTATTGTTTGGCGAACCCGATGCTAAAGCTTGTTCTGCCATAGTTTCAACCACGGCATCGAAATCAGCTTTATTGACCCCAAATTCTGCCAAAGTCGGCACTTTGAGTTCTCGATTGATCTGCTCTAGTGCAGCAACCAGTTTTTGATTAGCAAGATCTGTCGCATCATTGGGTTCTGCAACACCCATCACCTTGGCACAGGTGGCATAACGCTCAGGTGCAGCTTCAATCGAATAAGCCGTGATCATCGGTAATAACATCGCATTGGAAAGCCCATGTGGCACATGGAAAAATGCTCCGATTGGTCGGCTCATACCATGTACCAAAGCCACCGAAGCATTGGAAAATGCGATCCCTGCCAAGGTCGCACCAAGCATCATCTGTTCACGTGCGGTGGCATCTTCAGGATGCAAATAGACTTGTATCAGGTTTTGACCAATCAATTTCATCGCTGCGAGTGCTTGTGAATCACTGTATAGATTGGCTTTTTTACTGACATAAGCTTCAATGGCATGTGTCAGTGCATCAATGCCTGTATCGGCGGTGGTACGCGCAGGTAAACTCAGTGTTAGTTCATAGTCGACAATCGCAGCAACTGGCAAAAAGCCAATGCCCGTACACAGCATTTTTTCATGCGTGGCATCATCGGTAATAATCGTGAATTTGGTACATTCCGAGCCTGTGCCTGCGGTGGTGGGCATCGCAATAATCGGCAAACCTGTTTCATTCACTTGACGTGGGAATTTGTAGTCGCGGATCTCTCCACCAAATTTTCCTAAAATGCCAATCGCTTTGGCACTGTCAATGACACTGCCACCACCAATTGCAATGATCGCATCGTAATCTTGAGACTGAACTTTTTCGACACCCGCAGCAATCGAGCTGGCGGTCGGCTCTGGAATGGTATCGGCAAAGTAGTCGGTTGAGATATTGGCTTGAGCCAAAATCGCCTGTAATTGATCGACATAACCCAAAGACAGCATGACACGGTCGGTAATAATTAAGGGTTTGCTTGCCCCTAATGATGCCAAAATATCGGGCAACTGACTTCGAGCATTACGCCCAATTTCTAAAATACGTGGTAAAACAATATGGTGTGACATAGTTTCCCTCTATTGCATCATCATAATCTTTCAACTCATCACTCTCCTCATTCACGACGAGAAGCGGATTAATTGATATGACAACGAAGCTATCCTGAGCTTTTTAATTATTTAAAACGATACATATCGTATCATTATTAAATAAATATAAATTAACTTTCACATCCCCGCAAATCATTTTTGATTGACTTTAGTCCACAAGCCACTTTTCTATTTTCATGCCGTCATATTCTAAAAATAAAAAAACCGCTTGATTCAGCGGTTGGAGTTAAACACTAAATTTACAACAGGAAAGCCTGTCTTTTTCTTTTAATTTCAATCATAACAGTTACATGACTTCTCTCAACTCAATCCTATCTTCTTTGATTGAACACAAAGAATCGGGGTTAACTAAAAGAAGTCAGTGTTCTCTATATTTATGGATGAACAATAATTTTCACCGCAGATTCATTGTTGTGAATCAGAGTTTCAAACCCTTGTGACACTAAATCATCCAGTTGAATGCGCTGAGTAATAAACGGTTCAAGATTGATCTTACCTTGTTCAACCAGTTTGATGGTTTCCTGATGATCATTCACGTAGGCAATCGTGCCCCGCACATCCAGTTCTTTCATCACCACGCTATGTACATTGATAGTGGCAGGATGACTCCAGATCGACACAATCACAATCACACCTGTCGGTTTGGTTGCAGCGACCAAGGTATCTAAAACTTTGTTGACGCTGCTGCATTCAAAGGCAACATCGACACCGCGATCTTGGGTAATTTTCATGACTTCGGCGACTACATCAACCTGTGATGGATCGAGAATATAATCGGCCACGCCTGATTCTTTGGCTTTTTCCTTGCGCTTGCTACTGAGTTCGGTGATGATCACGGTTAAGCCTTTGGCTTTGAGAATCGCAGACAGTAATAAACCAATCGGCCCAGCACCACCCACCAACGCAATATCGCCTGCTTTCGCACCACTTCGCACATAGGCATGATGTCCCACCGAAAGTGGTTCAATCAGCGCTGCCTGATCAAGTGGAATGTCATTAGAAATCGGATGTACCCAGCGGCGTTTCACTGCAATTTTTTCAGATAAACCACCACCACGACCGCCCAACCCAATAAAGTTCATATTTTTGGAGAGATGGTAGTTTTCACCCGGGCCTGTCGGCACATCATCGGCAATGATATACGGTTCAACCACCACATGTTGCCCTATCTGAATATCCGTCACGCCTTCACCAACGGCATAGACTACGCCTGAAAATTCATGCCCCATCGTGATTGGTGCAGATTCACCCGAAATCGGATGCGGATGACCACACGGCGGAATAAAAATCGGGCCTTCCATAAATTCATGCAGGTCAGTGCCGCAAATGCCACACCATGCCACCTGAATGCCGACTGTACCTGCGGCGACTTCTGGTTCTGGAATATCTTCAATGCGGATATCCCCTTTGTCATAAAAACGTGCTGCTTTCATTGTTTTGTATCCGTCAAATGATGAGTCAAAAAGTTAAATATGAATCGCGCGTTGCATAGATGCCAAAATCGACTCATGCATCGCTTCCGATAAGGTTGGATGCGGGAAAATGACCTGTGCCAGTGTTGCATCGGTGGCTTCGAGATATTTGGCAATCGCAAAACCTTGAATATGCTCGGTAACTTCATGCCCGACCATGTGCGCGCCCAGTAATTCACCTGTTTCCGCATGAATAATAGTTTTAACAAAGCCTGCACTATCGCCAAGTGCTAATGCTTTACCATTGGCAGACAGTGGAAATTTACCAATATGAATCGGTAGATTTTGGGCTTTCGCTGCCGCTTCATGCAACCCGATACTGGCGACTTGTGGATGGGTAAAAATACACCCTGGAATCTGGCTACGATCTAGTGCATGTACACCTTGCACGCCTGCAATTTTTTCGACACACAAAATACCTTCGTGGCTGGCTTTATGCGCCAAACACGGAGCGCCCGCGACATCCCCAATCGCATACAGCCCGACAACATTGGTTTTGCAGAAGCTATCGGTCTGGATAAAGCCTTGCGGATTTAACTCCACACCCAAATCTTCCAATCCTAAATTTTGGGTATTCGGCTGCACCCCAATCGCTGAAAGTACCCGATCAAATTCAAGTGTCTGTTCACCTTGAGCAGTACTAATCACACATTGCACTTGTTCATTCACAATGCTGATGCTTTGAATCACGGCTTGAGTGAGTATCTGCATGCCTTTTTGCTGAAACTGTTTTTGCACATATTGGGCAACTTCAGCATCTTCAGTCGGTAAAATTTGCTTGGCGATATCAATCAGTGTGACCTGACAACCCAAGTCCTGATACAGACTGGCAAACTCGCTGCCGATTGCACCCGAACCCACCACCAGTAAACGCTTTGGCAATTGCTCAGGAACTAAGGCCTCTTTATAACTCCAAACATATTTGCTATCGACAGGGAGCTGCGGCAAATGCCGTGCCTGTGCACCTGTCGCCAAAATAATGTGCGGTGCCGTTAAAGTTTGCTGTTTTCCATTAGCATCGGTCAGTTGCAAGGTTTCTTTGCCGATCAGTTTGGCTTTGGCATCGAACACCGTAACCTGATTTTTTTTCAGCAAATGGGCAATGCCCTGTACCAGTTGTGCTGACACCTGACGGCTATGCTTGACCAGTTGTTGCAAATCAAACTCAAGCTGTGACACCTGAAAACCAAACTGTCCCGCATGTTTGAGTTGGGTTGCCAGTTCTGCACCCGCAAGTAAGGCTTTGGTCGGAATACAGCCCCAGTTCAGACAAATCCCGCCTAAATGCTGTGCTTCAACAATCGCGGTGTTCAGCCCGAGCTGGGCTGCACGAATGGCAGCCACATACCCTCCTGGTCCTGCACCCACCACCACCACATCAAATTGTGTTTCTGACATGCGGCTTCTCCTAGACCAAAATCAGGGCGGGATTTTCAACAAACTGTTTGAAGCTTGCCAAAAATTTTGCCCCAACTGCACCATCAATCACGCGGTGATCACAAGATAAAGTTGCCGTCACCATTTCCCGAACCACGATTTCACCTTGCTCAACCACAGCACGCGCTTCAGATGCACCGAGTGCCATAATCGCGCCTTGTGGCGGATTAATAATCGCATCAAACTGTTTAATGCCAAGCATGCCCAAATTGGAAATACTAAAGCTACCGCCCTGAAACTCGTCAGGTTGTAATTTTCCAGTTTTGGCACGAGTTGCTAGATCGCGCATTTCAGTTGAAATCTCAGACAGTGATTTTTGATCGGCTGCTTTGACAATCGGGGTGATTAAACCATTAGGAATCGCCACAGCCACTGAAATATCGGCCTGAGCAAATTGCAAAATCGACTGGGTTGCTTCGTCAAACTGCACATTGACCTCTGGCACTTTGAGCAATGCTGCGGCTGCCGCTTTAATCAACATATCGTTAATCGATAATTTCACCTGCGGAACGCTATCATTGATTTGCTTACGCAGGTTTTGCATCGCCTCAACATTCAAATCCACTGTTAAACGGAAATGCGGAGCATTGCGTTTTGCCGCTTGCAGACGTGAAGCAATTGCTTTACGCATGGCATTTAAGGCAATCGAAGTGACTTGACTTTTCGGTGTCGCATCTGCACTGGTCGCAGCAGATTCAGCACACACAGTACTTGGATTGTCCCGATAATACAGCGCTTCAACATCTTCCTTACACACGCGTCCACGCGAACCCGACACACGGCAATCATGCAGGTTAATGCCCCACTGTTTCGCCAAACGGCGCGCCACGGGTGTTGCCAAAACCTGACTATCATCGACATTGGATTTATACGGTTTACCACTGGCTTGATGTTTAATATCAGCCCATTGTCCGCCCGCAGCACGTACTGCGGTTTGGATGTCTTGTACGCTAATACGCCCTTCACGTCCTGAACCTGAAACTTTTGCCAAATTCACATTGTGCTTTGCAGCCAGTTTCAGTGCATGTGGCGTGGCAAAAATCGCGGTATCTTGCTGATAACCTTGTAATGCCGCAGGAATCACAAAACCCGTTTGTGTTGTCGCAGGTGCTTTAGCAACTGGTGCAGCCGTCGTTGCTACAGCTACAGATGGTGCTGCGACTTCAGCTTGCGGTACGGTTGTAGTAACAACCATTTCCGCCTGAGCTACAGGTGCAGCACTCACTGCTGCGCCCCCTAAAGACTGTACAAACTGTTCAATTTCAGCATCGGAAACACTGCTTTCTGCACAGACGGCAATCAGCCCACCGACAGGTAAAGTATCGCCATCTTTGGCAATAATTTTACGTAACGTGCTGCCAAAGGGCGCTTCAAGGACATTGACAATCTTGGTGGTTTCAATCTCACAGATTTCCTGACCTTTGCTAAAACTGTCGCCTTCCTGAATCAACCATTGGGCAATCGTGCCTTCTTCCATGGACAATCCCCATTTCGGGATTTCCAGCGTTTTGATTTCGCTCATCCTAAGCCTCCAATGTTTTACGTACAGCCTGCTCGATGCGTTCTACGCTCGGAATCCATTCCTTTTCCAGTACAGGTGAAAATGGCACGGGCGTATGTGGAGGCGTGACGAGTTCAATCGGTGCTTTCAGATAATGAAAGCCTTTTTGTGCAATCAGCGCAGCAACATCATGCCCGAAGCCACAACGCGCAGCCGATTCATCCACAATCACCACACGCCCTGTCGATGCAACCGATTCCAAAATACCTTCTTCATCCAGTGGTGAAATGGTGCGTGGGTCAACCACTTCCACCGAAATGCCTTCTTTGGCCAGTTTGTCAGCCACTTCATTGGCACGGTGCACCATCAAACTTAAAGCAATAATGGTGACATCTGTTCCTTCGCGGGTGTAATTCGCCACACCAAACAGAATGGTATAGGCTTCGTCTGGCACTTCACCTTTAATGTCGTACAGCATTTTGTGTTCGCAGAACACCACAGGATCATCATCACGGATGGCTTGAGTGAGTAGACCTTTGACATCGTAAGGGCTAGACGGCACAACCACCTTCAAACCTGGCACGGCTGCAAACACGTTATACGGTGATTGCGAGTGCTGCGCTGCTGCCGAGAAGCCTGCGCCAATCATGCCACGCACCACCATTGGGGCTTTGGCTTTGCCACCAAACATATAGCGGAATTTTGCGGCTTGGTTATACAACATGTCATGACAGACACCGTAAAAATCCATAAACATCAAGTCAGCGACAGGGCGCAAACCTGTTGCGGCTGCACCTGCCGCCATCCCGATAATCGCAGATTCGGTAATCGGCGTGTCAATCACGCGCTCTGAGCCAAACTCTGTCCATAAGCCTTTGGTGACACCGAGTACACCACCAAAACCTTCGATTTTATTTTCTTCGGTATTTTTACCACCATGTCCACCACGGACATCTTCCCCAACCACAAACACGGTTGGATCACGGCGCATTTCCAGTTCAATCGCTTCTTTGATCGCGTTACGAAAACTTTTATTTGGCATGATTCACTATTCCCTTAGTAAGACACATAAACGTCGGTCAAAAGTTGCTCGGCTTTTGGATATTCCGCCGCACGTGCTTTGGCAACCGCATCATCGACATTGGCTTTCGATGCCACATCAATCGCATCAAGTTTGGCAACATCGACTTTGCCTTTGACTTTTTTACGGAAAATTTTCAGTGGGTCTTTATGTTCTTTGACATAATCCACTTCTTCTTTAGAGCGGATCAATCCCGGATCGCCCTCAAAGTGCCCATAAAAACGGTTGGTCACGGTTTCAATCACACTTGGCCCTTCGCCACGGCGTGCACGCTCAATGGCTTTTTTCGCTGCGTCATATACGGCAAAGAAATCGGTACCATCGACCTTGACCGCAGGCAAACCAAAACCTGCTGCACGCCCTGCAATGTCTTTACTACCCACTGCGTAGTCGTGCCCTGTACCTTCACCAAAACCATTGTTTTCAAATACAAAGATCACTGGAAGATTCAGCACCACCGCCATATTCATGGCTTCAAAAGTCAAGCCTTGGTTAGAGCCACCATCACCTGTAAAAGACAGTCCAATCCCACCCGTTTTCAGGGTTTTCGCGGTCAATGCCGCACCAATTGCCAAAGGAGGGCCGCCGCCCACAATCCCGTTTGCACCGAGCATGCCCTTGTCCAGATCGGCAATATGCATCGAACCGCCTTTACCACGGCAAAGACCGTCATCTTTCCCAAAAATTTCCAGCATCATGGCGTGAATATCACAGCCTTTGGCAATACAGTGCCCATGCCCACGGTGAGTCGAGGTAATGTAGTCTTTATCGGTTAAATTTTCGCAGATACCCACTGCAACCGCTTCTTCACCACTGTATAAGTGAATGAACCCCGGAATATCACCATTGGTATTTTCTTCGTGAAGTCGGTCTTCAAATTCACGAATATCCCGCATACGTTTATATGCGGCAAGTAATTGCTCTTCAGTAAGCTGCATATCAATATCCCTTATATTTTAAATATCGTCTTTAAAATAAAATTAATCTGATAGTTCGATTTAAACCATCTGTATTTATATAAAATCAAATTGTGAATATTGGATATTAGACTAAAAAAATTTTTGATTTATTTTTAAATAAAAATTAAATAAAACAAGCAATTAAACCCACAAAATAAAATGTTATTTTTTATTAATAATCAATAAATTATAAAAACAAACCTTCAACCAACCTTTGCCTGATAATCTATAATGCTACTATTTTAATTTAACAGCATTAATGATTTTAAAATAGAGGTTATTTATACCTTATTCCGAGTAAATCAATCAATTTAAATCACATAAGGATATGTTTTAAATGTCACAAAGTATAAAACCACAACAAGGTGAAAAATTACGGGGTGCAGATAAACTGGCACGTATTCCCGTTAAAATTATTCCCAGTGAACATTTACCGAAAAAACCACAGTGGATACGTAGTAAAATCAGCGATCCTGAAGAAATTAAGCGCATTCAACGTTTATTAAGACAACAAAAGCTACATACCGTGTGTGAAGAAGCCGCTTGCCCCAATCTGCCACAATGCTTTGGCAGTGGCACTGCGACCTTTATGATCATGGGCGATATTTGCACGCGGCGTTGCCCATTTTGCGATGTGGCACATGGTCGCCCGTTGGCACTCGATGCCGATGAACCCATGCATCTTGCCGAAACGGTGGCACGTTTAAAGCTCAATTATGTGGTGATTACTTCCGTAGATCGGGATGATCTGGTCGATGGTGGCGCACAGCATTTTGTGGATTGCATTCAAGCAATTCGAGCGCAAAGTCCAGAGACGCGGATTGAAATTTTAGTGCCTGATTTTCGTGGACGCATGCCCTTGGCACTGGAGATTTTAAGCTGCTGCCCGCCCGATGTGTTTAATCACAATATTGAAACCGTACCACGCTTGTATAAAGCCATGCGTCCGGGTTCAGACTATCAGCACTCGCTCAATTTGCTTCAGCAGTTTAAACAACGCTGTCCCGATATTTTGACCAAATGCGGATTGATGGTCGGTCTGGGCGAGATTGAAGCCGAAGTGTTGGCTTTACTCAATGATCTGAAAGACCATGAGGTCGATCTGGTGACAATTGGACAATACTTACAGCCAAGTCCTGCACATGCTCCAATTCAGCGTTTTGTCGACCCTGCCGAATTTCAGCGTTATCAAACGCATGGTCAGCATTTGCAGTTTTTTAATTTATGGAGTGCGCCGATGGTGCGTTCCAGTTACTTTGCCGACAAACAATATAAAGGAGAAAATCTACCTGTTTTTTAATAACCATAGAAAAAACAAGTGTTTCATTTTACAGTTCACAAAGTACCGAAATTTTTTAACATTTTTCGAGCAAACTACAGCAACAATCTGCTATAAATTGGTGTGGGAGATGAGGCGACACAAGATTTAAAAATAGCCAAGAGATCTGGACAAACTGCTGTTTTAGATCATAAAAAATCGTTTCTTTGCTGTGAATTTGAATGCACTAAACTGTGATGGGACAGACAAAATGCTCAACGGATATGAGCCTAATGCCCCATCCTTTGAAGGATAACAACATGGATATGCAACACACTCGTTTTTCTAGCACATCTGCTGATTCACTTCTTTCTTTAACTGCCGCACCACTGCTTTGTTTAGAGCAAAACTGGCAGTCTTCCTTATTTGGGCGCAGTATTCAACACGGGCAACGCGAGCTTGCCAGTATTGCTGATGAAGCGGGCATGGCGATTGGCGTCACGGACAGTTGTGGCACACTGCTATGGGCATGGAGTAGCAAAGTCATGCGCTCCTCTGCCGAACAGGTGCATTTTGTCGAAGGTGGACAATGGTCAACCCAATCGGTGGGAACCAATGCGATTGGTCTAGCACTCAATACCCATCAAACCAGTTGTGTCTATTCTCATGAAAATAGCATGAATAGTGTGCGTGACTGGGTCTGTTACGCCACCCCGATTATTGACCAAAAAACCAAGCAATATTATGGTATTATGAATTTATCTGCCAAATATAAACGCCATAGCACTTTGGGAAAATTGGCGGTCGAACGCTGTGCAGAATTACTCAGCCAAATTTTTCATGCACAACAGCAAGACTGCCTGTCCATGAATCTATTTGGCACACCCCAAATCAGTTTCAATCAAACAATTCTCACCCTAACCCAACGCCAAACCGAAATCTTATGTATTTTGGCACTCTGCCCCGCAGGGATTCAGCTCGATGAACTGCACTATGCGCTTTATGGCGATCGGGACGTCAGTTTAACGACCTTAAAAGCCGAAATTTCGCAGCTTCGACATTTGCTTAAAGGTGGAATTCAGTCACGTTGTTATCGTCTGAATTGTGAGTTGCAATGCGACTTTCTCATGGCAGAAAAAGCCCTGAATGCAGGCTATATGCAAACCGTGTTTAATTTATATAAAGGTGAATTTTTACCGAAAACCGATAGCCCATTTTTACGGGCATGGCGCGATGCTTTTGATGCACGTTTAAGCCACTATATTTATCACTGTCGGGATGCAAACTTGCTCCTAAATCTGGTGAATCGTGCGCCTGAACGTCTGGATGCGATTGAACGGTTACTAGAGATTTTACCTGAAGACAGCCCGTATTTAGACAAAGTACAGGCCTTGCTTAGTCATAGCTAAACATTCTAAATTAATTGATCATCTGCCAATGCATCAATTGAAAGTGGCAGGTTGATGTTTAATCCACCGCACCTTGTGGCTTTCTGAGATTCAGCATCCACAACATGATCTGTAATGCCAAAATACTTAAAACCCAGACAGGCATTAAAAAATAAAGCACTGCTAAAACCAGTAAACTGACCCCACGCTGTACAGCATTGGCACACTGCCACAAACGTATCACCTGACGATTGAGATGCTGCAAGGTTGAACGTGCCTGTGCATAGCTCCACCACGCCCGATAAGCAAAAACCACCAACCCCAAAATCAAAGCACCACTGAGTACCAACACCAGTTGATTGACCCAGCCAAACAGCACCCCAATATGGGCATCAACCCCCCAACGGGTCAGCTTGGCAGACAATGGAAATTTGGCAAACTCGATTTGATCGACCACTTTTTGTTGCTGCATATCCACCGCAATCGCATCGACTTGTACAGGCCAACGATGACGCATTTCTTCAATCGTCCATGCCTTGTCACTGCTATAACTCGGTTTAATTTGCAAATATTCTGAAGTCAGCCCATTTTGCTGTGCCAGTTTTTCAATGATGTCAAAATTTTTCAAAATCAGTGGTTGCTGCTGAACTGACATGGGCATCGACATGTGATGTTCTGCATGAGCGTCCATCGGCATAGACATCGACATAGGACTAAGTTGAGTATTTAGAGTGGGCGTATCGCTGTTTGCCAAATGTCGCAGTTTGGCAATATTCGCCCCTGCCCAGTTTGACCATGTCAGCCCTGTAGCTGAAAAAAACAGTAGCATTGGAAATACACTTAAACCTATCCACGTATGCCAGCGCAAGTTCTTTTGTCGCGCATGTGCTTTACCAACTTTCATCTGCTGACGTTTTCGATACCACTGCCATAACCCAGTCAGCGCAAAAATCCCGAGCCAACTGGCTGCTAACTCACTGTAGGCACGCCCAAATGTACCGAGCAGCAAGTTGCGATGTAAGTTATCTAAAAAGGTACGAATTGGCAGTACACCACTGGTGCCATAGACAGGTAATTGTCCTTGTACGGCAAGCGTATACGGATTAATAAAAACAGCATGGCTATGCTCAGGATCGTTCGGATCGAGATATAAAACCCGCGTGGTCGCATCGGGTTGCGGGGCAGGACGTACAGCCGTAATGATTGCTTTTTTTGGTAAAACCTTTTGTGCAGCAGCCACTTGTAGACTTAAGGCTTGTTCTGACTGGGACAGATCATGCACGGCAAAGAGCTGCTTTTGATACACCGCATGTTCAATCTGTGGGGTCAGTGCGTAAAGCAAACCTGTCAATGCAGCAATAAAAATAAACGGCGCAACCAACACTCCAAGCTGGACATGCAAGACATGTAGCAATTGATTGGAAAAGTGAGTTTGCGATGAATTTTTCTGCATAAAACAGCCCAGAACCTTCAAAAATAGGCTGCATCTTATCAATCTTATGCTACGCTGTGCATCTTTTTTGGGGAATGCTGGAACTTGGATTAAGTCATGCGGCGTTATGGTTTGTTTTTCGGCTTGATGGCACTTTTGCTGCAAAACCTTGTGTTTTGGCAAGTCGCTATGCCTAAAAGCATGCAAAACAACATGATTTGTGAACAGATTAGCGTTGCACTTGAACAAAGCAGCATGTCCATGTCACAGATGCATATGTCTGCGGCTGAGCATTCCCAAATGCAAAAACAACATGACAAAATGTTACAGCATTGTCACTTTTGCGAGTTATTCCATCACCTCTCGCCAATCACTGAGCCGAACTTAAGCCTGATTGAAGACAAAATTCTGGTTCGCCTGATCGTCTTCGCAGCGCTCAGCTATGTGTTTTTCTATCTACGTCGTTTATTTCTCTGCCCCCAAGGTCGAGCACCGCCTTTTGCCTTCAACTTCGCATAGTTTTGTTTAAGCGAATTTTGTTCGCATACCCTTATTTTGCTTTTGTTGAAAGGCTCTTTGTTATGCCACATCGTTTTTTATTGCACCCTTTAACTTGGGGAATTCTTGCTGCATCTATTTCTGCAACGTCTCATGCTGCTGATCAGGTGAGCGACTCAACCACCATTTCAGACTTACCAACTATTACGGTTTCTGCCGAAAAACAGGATGAACGCCATTTGTCCTCTCAGGCCATCACCCAGTTCAAACATAACTTGCTTGAAGTGCCCTTTACCAAATCGCATGTTTCTGAAAAAGATATTCAAAACTACAACATCCAGCGCGTCAGCGATGCACTGGCTTTGGTGAATGGTGTGATGTATCAGGACAGTTATGGCGGCGGTTTTTGGGATAACTATTCATTTCGTGGCTTTAGCACCGACCCAAACATGGGTACGATGTACATGCGTAACGGTTTGAGTTCTCTGAGTGGAATTCATGCGCCACGCGACATGGTCAACATCCAGTCGATTGATTTTCTCAAAGGACCAATGGCTGCCATGTATGGACAAGGTGCGATTGGCGGGATCATGAACATCACCACCAAGCAGCCTGAGTGGCAACCTAAAACTGAAGTTTCTGTCAGTGGCAGTACCGAACGACAGTATCGCGGTTCAATCGATACCACAGGTGCAATCAATGATGCACTTACCTACCGCTTAGGTGTGGCGTATGAAAATAACCAAAGTTTCCGCGATCATGTCGATAATCAACATAATTACATCGCACCACAACTGGCATGGAAAATCTCCGATCAAACCCAGCTCAATCTCGATACCGAATTTGCAAATTATCGCGGGGTGTTTGACCGTGGCATTCCGATGGTCAACGGTCAGTTTGGGAATATTCACAGCTTCTATGGTGAACCTAGCGATGGCGATATCAAGATTAAAGATCAGATGCTTCAGCTTCGCCTGAATCATCAATTGAATGACAATTGGGACAGCACCACCGCACTGAGTTATGAACACGGCGAACGTGAAGGCACATCGACTGAGATTTCATCGCTCAAAGATGAGCAAACCGCCAACCGTTTCCGCCGCTATCGACATTTTGAAACCGACACCACCCAGTTTCAGCAAATTTTACGTGGAAAATTCAGTACAGGTTCGATTCGCCATGAAGTGGTTGCCAACGTTGAAGCGGGTCACTACACCATCGACCAGTTACAGTTAAGAAGCGCGTCTGGGGCAGATAAAGATAATCAGATTAACATTGCCAATCCTGTCTACGGTCAGACCATTTTACCACTGACCCGTACCACCAAATACAACCAAGAAACCCAAGACATGTTGGGGCTCAACCTACAAGATCAGATCTTCCTGAATGATCAATGGAATGTGGTGTTAGGTGGACGCTATAACCGTTTACAGCAACAGATTGATGATTACCGCACAGGGATTTCTGCCAAACAAGCCTTTACTCCATTTACCCCACGCGCTGCGATTAATTATCAACCGACTGCAAAATGGTCACTGTATAGCAACTGGGGCAAGTCCTTTGAACTCAACACAGGTCTAGACAAGAACAATCAACTCTATGCCCCTGAAAAAACCGAAAGCTGGGAAATTGGTACGAAATATCAGTTCTTGCCAAAAAGCTGGTTGGGGCTAACTTATTTTAATCTGGATAAGCACCATTTGCTAACTGAAGGGACTAAAGGCATTAGCGACAGTTATGTGGATAGTGGGCATGTACAAAGTCATGGTCTTGAAGTCGAATTGCAGCATCAACTCACCGAAAATTTACGGATAAATGCCAACTACACATTGACCCACGCATCAGTGATTGAAAGTGAAGTCGATACCAAAGGTGCACGCCTGAAAAATATTCCAAAACATACCGCGAACCTATCAGCAGATTATCAGTTCCATATTGCAGATTACCCTGCGGGACTGGTGGGCAATCTCAATTACTTTGGAAAACGCAGCGCCAATTACATCGATAACGGTACAAGCTTGCCATCATTTACTGTGGTGAATGTCGGTGGGTATTTGTTGCCGCGTCCAGATGTTCGGGTGCAGCTCAATATCAGCAACCTGTTTAACCACACCTATTATGTGTCGAGTTATACCAATTACTGGGTTCAACCAGGTGAGCCACTAAAAGCAACACTCACTTTAAACTGGACATTTTAATTTTTGGGTTTGCACGCCATCTTGATGGTGGCGTGTATCTGAATGACTTAGGCTATTTACCCCAAATTCGTTCCAAGGTATTGAGCCAGTTTTCTCGACATAACTGATGAATCAGATTTTCACTATAACCGCGTCGCTGCTGCATGCGTTGCACAATCTTTGGCAAACCTGTCACATCTTCAAGTTCCTGACTGATAAAACCACCATCAAAGTCTGAACCAAAGCCCACGTGTGCTTCTCCGACATGTGCCATCAGATATTCAATATGATCCAGAATCACATCAAGCGAGGTCTCGCGATTACGCTGACCATCCTCACGTAAAAATGCGGTATCGAAATTCACCCCGATCATGCCTTGCGTTTCCTGAAAGGCTTTCAGTTGATGATCGGTCAAATTACGTGCTTGTGGACATAAGGTATGGGCATTGGAATGCGTGGCAACCAACGGCTGTTGCAACAGTTCTGCCGTATCCCAAAAGGCACGTTCGTTCATATGCGATACATCCACGACCATGCGCAGTTCAGCACAGCGCTTCACCAACTGTTTACCTAAATCGGTCAGCCCTGCACCTGTGTTGGGTGAATGTGGAAATGCTGCTTTTAAGCCATGTCCAAACAGACTTTGTCGGTTCCACAATGGGCCAATGCTACGTAAACCCGCCTGATACAATACATCGAGCAATTCAAGATCTTCGGCAATTGCTTCTGCACCTTCCAGATGCAGCACCACTGCCAATTTCTGTTGTTCAATACACTGGCGAATCTCCGCACTGCTGGTACAGAGTTTCACCTGCTGATTAGGATCAGTAACAATCTCTTGTAAAATCGCCAGTTGCTTCAAACAAATGTTTTGCATGTCCTGCTGGCTAAACTGATCAGCCTGCGGATTAGCCAGTTTATGAGGTACATGCTGCTGCACATATTCAAAAGGTGGTACAAATATGGCAAACAAACCACCTGCAAAACCTGCCATTTGGCAACGCTGCAAATCCATTTCCCCTGCAAGGCGTTGTTGTAAAAATGCCTGCGCAGGGTTGGGTGAATTGCTCAACCATAAGCGTGTCAGCACGTCATTATGACCATCAAACACCAAACTCATGATGATTTACCCTCAAGTTGTTGCACTTGGATTCGGGTCAATTTTTTAGAATTACGCGGATTTCTAAATTGCAGTTGCTCGAAGGTCAGTGGTTGCTCGCTTTCAGCCCGTGCCTCTTCAATCAAATGATGCTGTGACGATTTGCCACAGACTGGATCAGGCTGACTGGCATCCCCCGTCAGTATAAAGGCTTGGCAACGGCAGCCCCCATAATCTTTGCCTTTTTCATCACAGCTACGACACGGTTCAGGCATCCACGCAGCGCCACGGAAAGTATTAAAACCTGTAGATTGATACCAAATCTCCGACAAACTTTGCTCACGGATATTCGGAAACTGAATCGGCAACTGACGCGCAGCATGACATGGCAAGGCTGTACCATCGGGTGCAACAGTCAGGAAGATTTTGCCCCAACCATTCATACAGGCTTTGGGACGTTCCTCATAATAATCGGGCACCACGAAAATCAATTTGCAAGGATGGTTTTGCTGTTTGAGTTTGGCACGGTATTCATTGGTAATTCGTTCTGCACGAACCAGTTGTTCTTTGGTCGGCAATAATCCCTGACGATTTAAAAATGCCCAACCATAAAACTGACAAATCGCCAATTCCACCGTATCGGCTTCAAGCTCAATACACAGTTCAATAATTTTATCAATCTGATCAATATTATGCCGATGAATCACAAAGTTCAGCACCATCGGATAATTGTACTGCTTGACCAAACGGCTCATGGCATATTTCTGCTCAAAAGCATGTTTTGAACCTGCCAAAGCATTATTCACCGTTGGATCACTGGCTTGGAAACTGACCTGAATATGATCTAGCCCTGCCTGTTTCAGCGCGGCAATCCGTTGTTCGGTCAGACCCATACCCGAAGTGATCAGGTTGGTATAAAACCCAAGCTGATGCGCATGCTGAACCAGTTGTTCCAAGTCCTGACGTACCAAAGGCTCACCGCCCGAAAACCCCAATTGCACCGCCCCCATCTGACGTGCCTGATCAAACACCCGACACCATTCTTCAGTGCTGAGTTCTTGCTGATACGCAGCATAATCCAGTGGATTGGAACAATATGGACACTGTAACGGGCAGCGATAGGTCAGCTCTGCCAACAGCCAAAGCGGTAAGCCAACACCCTCAACCATGCAGATCAATCCAGTGTTGTTGCTGTGCCACCAGCATATAATCCACCACGTCCTGCTCAATTTCGGCAATATCGCCAAACTGCTGTTTCAGTACAGTCACAATGTCTGCCACAGAACGCTGTCCATCAATCTGCTGCCCAATCGCGGCGGCACTGCCATTGAGTGTGATCATCCCTTCAGGATATAAAATCACATGGGCATTTTGTGCCGCTTCAAACTGAAAACGGTAGCCTTGTCGCCATGCAGGCACTTGGGTTAAGTCAAAATCCATTTTTTCACTCACTTAAACAATCCTGTATGCCAAACGCGTTGTTCAGTCACACTATGATATGGGGCTTGATTGTGTACATAGGCCAAGGTCAATGCATCTAAAATCGTCCATAAAATGTCGAGCTTAAATTGCAAGATTTCCAACATGCGTTGCTGTTCAGCATAGCTGGTAAATGACTCAAGGGTAATGCTCATCCCATGTTCTACGTCACGGCGTGCCTGACTTAAACGCGAACGGAAATATTCATAGCCTTGGTCATTAATCCACGGATAATGCTGTGGCCAAGAATCCAGACGTGACTGGTGAATTTGCGGTGCAAACAACTCGGTCAATGAACTACTGGCCGCTTCACGCCACGGCGCACGACGGGCAAAGTTGACATATGCATCTACAGCAAAACGCACGCCTGGCAGTACCAGTTCTTCAGACATCACCTGCTCACGGGTCAAGCCCACAGCTTCCGCCAAGCGCAACCATGCTTCACGCCCACCGCCATCAGGAAAAATACCATCCTGATCAATCATGCGCTGAATCCATTCCTGACGCACACGCTGGTCAGGGCAATTTGCCATGATCGCTGCATCTTTCAATGGAATATTGATCTGATAATAATAACGGTTCGCCACCCACGCCTGAATTTGCTGCTGCGTGGCTTTGCCTTCATACATCATCACATGAAACGGATGATAAATATGGTAATAACGCCCTTTATCTAAAATCGCCTGCTTGAACTGTTCAGGGCTCATTGCCTGTGTTTGCTCTGTCATTATTATCCCTTAAAGTTCAATCTGCATGCCGTCAAATGCCACTTCCACACCATGCGCCTGTAACTTAGCGCACTCGGCAGATGCTTCATTTAAAATCGGATTGGTATTGTTAATGTGGATATACACCTTGCGCGGTTTGTCGAGCTGATCCAGATAAGACAACGAACCACCTTCGCCACCAATATATAAATGCCCCATTTCACGCCCAGTTTTCTGACCGACGCCACATTGCTGCATTTCATCATCTGCCCACAATGTTCCATCAATCATGACGCAATCCGACGCTGCCATAATCTGCATGATCTCGTCACTGATTTTTCCAAGCCCCGGGGCATAGAACAGTTGTTTTTGCGTTTTAAGATCACGAACAATCAGCGCGATATTGTCACCGTCGTGCGGATCATGGCGATGTGGAGAATACGGCGGCGCAGCACTGCGAATAACCAGCGGTTGGAATTCCAATTGATCAAAGCCAGTGATTTGAAAAGCTTGTTTTGGATCAATCAGATGGTGCTGCAAACCACCATTCCAGTGTTTCAGCATATTGAAAATCGGAAAACCAGTGGTCAGGTCTTGATGAACCATATCGGTACACCACACATCAATCGGGCAACCTTCACGTAAGGTTAAGAGCCCTGTGGTGTGATCGAGTTGGCTATCCATCAACACGACACTACGAATTCCTGTATCACGCAATTTACGTGCAGGTTGTGCCGCTTTAAAATCAAAAAGTTGCTGACGAATGTCAGGAGAGGCATTACACAAAATCCAGTCAACTCCATTTTCGGAAATGGCAATTGAAGACTGAGTACGCGGTTTAGCCTGAATCGTTCCTTGGCGTACGCCCGAGCAGTTGGCACAGTTACAGTTCCACTGTGGGAAACCACCACCTGCTGCTGATCCTAATACATGAATATACATAATTTTTAACTTTTACAAAGAGATAAGCCCTAGTAAATCTAGGGCTTATAAATTGACTATAAACAGCGAGGCTTAGCGCGCTTCAAAATACATAGTCACTTCAAAACCAATACGGATATCAGTATAAGCAGGTTTAGTCCATTGCATTGCAATTCCTCCAGATAGTATTTTTTGCAAGACTGCTTAGTCTTTAGCAAAACTTTATAAAAGACTAAGGTCGCATTGTAACGAAAATTTTTCAAGGTGCAAATTGGCGAAAACTACACTTGTTGTAATCTCATGCGTTTAGATACAAAACGCTACAAAGCAGAGTAATTTTCACATGGTGATAATATTGAGTGAAAATCAAATCAACCTTAATCATGCAATTTTTCACCACAATGTGGACAATATTTATAATGTTTTAATTGTTGTTCTTTTTCTTCAAGGATTTGTTCTCGAATAAGTTGCATCTGAATTTCATGAATCTGCTCTTTCCTTAACCCTACTGCACGTCCAATTTTTTGTATTTGTTTTTCATCATTTACCAAATCCAAATCTTTTTCGATAATCAATTCACGAAATTCCTGTTCAAGGCGTTGTTTACGCACGTTCAGCTCATTGGCCAAACCTGTTGCTAAAATACCTGCGGGTAAAGCCGCAAGTCCTACCCCGAGCACCATAATCACCGAACCAAGCAATTTTCCTGCGTTGGTCACAGGCGTGACATCGCCATATCCAACGGTGGTTAAAGTCACCACTGCCCACCACATCGCCTGTGGAATTGAGCCAAATACCTGTGGCTGAGCATGATGTTCAAAGGCATAAACCCCCCCTGCTGCCAGTACAATCATGATGATTAAAATAAAGATGACCGCCTGAAATGAACCTTTCTCACGCTCAAGAACATTCAACAGGATTTGTAATGACACAAAATAACGGGTCAACTTCAGCAATCGCAGTAAGCGCAAGATTCGTAAATAGCTCAAATCCATATGTACAAAAAAGTTGAGATACGCAGGGAAAATTGCAATAAAATCAACGATAGCTGCACCACTTAACAACCAGCGACAGCGCTGTTTCCATGCAGGTGTTTCCGTATCTTCTTCGACCACGCTCCATAGTCTTAGCAAATATTCAAACGTGAACACTGCAATTGAAATATGTTCAAAGCGATCAAAATAAACCGCGTGTGCCAAATAAACATGATCAATAGACTCAACCAAAACCGCCGAAACATTGGCAATAATCATGATAATCAGCAAATAGTTAAAATAACGGCTTGCAGGAGTATCGTAATCAGAATTATGAAGCACATCATAGCAATAGCGACGTGTACGACGATAGTAAGCTGAAACTGCCATGGCAAAGGCACGAAAAAGTAAAATTCGATATTAACAAATTCCATATAAACTTTGAGGAATTTTCTCTGTGCAGCAACCATCGTCTAGGTTCATCTTCACCCACCCCTCAAAATCTTTTATGCTGTCAGCAATAATTCGTTGTGAGCCTATATATGACAAATAACAATAAACAGCTCGTGGTTCTTGGCAGTATCAATGTCGATCATATTTTAAATGTGCCTGCTTTTCCCCAAGCAGGACAAACCATTACTGGACAGCATTATCAGTTGGCTTTTGGTGGCAAAGGTGCAAATCAGGCGGTTGCTGCCAGTCGAAGTGGTGCGAATACGGCTTTTATTGCCTGTTTAGGCAGTGATGCTATTGCCGATGATATTTTGATGCAATTCACTCAAGATGGAATCAACCTCCAATCTGTTCATAAAGTTCCTGAGCAGACCACAGGGGTTGCGCTGATTTTTGTCAATCGTGAAGCAGAAAACTGTATTGGAATTTATGTAGGTGCAAATGCCTGTTTAGACAAAAATTATGTGAAGAAATATGCGTATCAGATTCATCAAGCAGATGCATTGTTGTTGCAACTCGAAACGCCTTTGGACAGTTTGATTGAGGCTGTAAAAATTGCCAAGGCAGCAAGAAAAATGGTGGTACTTAACCCAGCACCTGCACAGACTTTACCACTAGATTTTTTGCAACAGATTGACCTCATCACCCCCAATGAAACGGAAGCTTCGCAGCTCACGGGTATACAGGTCAAAGACCTTTCAAGTGCTGAACAGGCAGCACAAATCCTTCATGACAAAGGTATCCCGAACATCATTATTACTTTAGGTGAGCATGGTGTTTGGCTCAGTCAAAATGGACAAGGTCAACACGTTCCTGCATTTAAAGTTCATGCAGTTGATACCACAGGCGCGGGTGATACCTTTAATGGCGCATTAATGACCGCATTTCTTGAAGGTCAGGGTTTGATCGATGCCTGTTATTTTGCCAGTGCAGCAGCAGCCTTAGCCGTAACTCAAGCAGGTGCACAACCCGCTATTCCTTGGCGAGCAGAGATTGAAAAATTTCTGATAAATTTTAAATAAATATAACAAAATGCCCCTGTTCAGGCACCCTTCCCGTACAGGGGCATTTTGTCAATCAAAGCCATTACCCAAGTGACTTCGACCTTATGTATTCAGTGTATAACCGATGAATCACAAATGTTGCCCGATTTTTTGGTTTTTTCTTGATTCGGCAAAATAAAAATAAAGTATATTGGTATTTTTAAGATGATTCTTCCGTAGTTTAATTCATGAACAGTACAGAATACACACTTGACCAGATTGACCGAAAAATTTTATCTGCATTACGCCATAATGGGCGCCTTACCGTTGCACAGCTTTCCGAGGTTGTTGGGTTGTCATCATCTCCGTGTTGGACGCGCTTAAAGCGACTGGAAACGCTGAAAATTATTGATGGCTATACCGCAAACATCAATCCCAAAGCCATTGGGATTAATGAACTGTTTTTTATTGAAATTACTTTAGAACGGCATGACGATGAAATTTTAGAACAGTTTAGTCAGGCTCTCGCGGATATTCCTGAAGTGATCGAAGCGCATTTGGTGACAGGTGATTATGATTATTTAATTAAAGTCGCTGTTAAAAATGCCGAACACTACGAAAAATTTCTTAGAAAAAAATTGTATTCGATTAAAGGGATTCGGCATACCCGTTCTATTTTTGCACTGCGTCCGCTTAAACTGGAAAATACTGCGGATCTGATGCTGATTGATTAGCAAAAAGAGCCATATCAAGGTGGCTCTTTTTCCATCAACTTACACATCAAAATGAATACTTCATCCCAACATTGACACCAAAATCTTCAGCTTGATTGTTGGCAAACTCACCATTGGCACTTGCCCATGCTGCAAGATTTGCTGAATACTGTGTCGTTAAACCTAGGCTTGCACTTCCCCAGTTTTTATCAGGAGTATAACCTGAAAGTACAAAACTTCCGCCCATACTATTAAGACCCGCACGAATACTATGTGAGTCAGCTTGATTATCATGATTCCAAGCCACCTCAGCAAATGGCGATACAACAACATCACGGTATTTCCAATCACCTTTTAAACGCCAGCCTGCACTGGTTACAAATGAATCGCGTTGTTGTTCACCAAACCACATGGCTGTACTGTCTGTACCATGCTCAGCAAAATCATTGACTTTAATGGTTTGCCATTCTAAATGAACAAATGGCCCTGTTTTCAAATCATTGAAGTTAAACCACCATCCACCATCTAAGCCACCGCCCACATGGTAGCCCTGTGCATCGGCTGTTTCGGTACGCTCTGCCGTACCAAGTTGAATCTGACGTTTAATGTCGGTAAAGTGCAAGCTGCCTGCATTGGCAAAACCACCAATATAACCATTACCTTGATGATAAACACCATAACCCAAACCACTAACATCAAATAATTTATAATCACCCTGACTATTAGAAAAATTACCATTTTGCTGATTTAAACTCATCGCAACTCCAGCCGAAAAATTGGAATTAATCTGAGCGTCTGAACCAAAGGTAAAGTTGACATTATTGCTATTTAACTGAGGTGAGCTGTCTGAAGCTTTGAGTTTCTGGTGATTATAGTCCAGATTAAAAAATATCCGAGTTTCACCACCATTTACATCGGTGAGCATTTCATTCTTGACTGTTCGATACTGCGCTTTGGTGATCGCAAGGGGTACTTCTGACAATAAAGACTCTGACCTGGTGCAGCAAGCTCCGCCAGTACAGCTTGAGCTAATAAGCGATGAGTTGCCGTCGTTGGGTGTACCCCATCTGCAAACAGATAGCTTTGATCAGTTCCTGCAGCATAGGTATAAAGTGCACCAGACCCTGCGGGGCCACATTGATAAGATTTTGAACCTACACCACAGGCTTCATTAGTCACATTGGTAAAACCATATGCCGCAGGGTTAGCAACCACTTCGCTCAGCAATCCATAAACATTGACAGGTACAATGTTGAGACCCGAAGCACTTAAACTGTCTAAACCATTGCTTAAATTATAATTATACAATTGAGATAACTGCGTCAGATAACCTGCAACCGTTGTTCCTTGCTCTAATGCAGAGGGCGTTAAACCCATATTTGGCAAGTTATACACCACGACATACTTTGCCCCCACCTGTTGTAAGGAAGAAAGTAAACTCAATTCTGTCGTGGCTGCTGTTGTTGTTCCTGTAATCAATTGAGCCTGTGTAATGTCTAATGATACATATTTATCTAGTAAACCAAAAATATCATTAGCTCCACCCCACATTTCATACAAAGTATTCGGATTGGCTGTTCCACCCGTTAAACCCAAGTATTGAGATAATTGCTGTTGTAAAGTTGGAATGCCACTATACAAGCTATTCACAACTCCCGAGCTACCCCACGCATAGTTCGTTCCACCAAGTAATGAGGGTGATGTAGTTGTTCCTACTCCCTCAGCTACCAGTTCTGCTGCTGCCTGTCCCGGATTGGTGGTGTAGCGTGCTTGAGTTCCTGCGGTATATAAGGCAACGTTACCACCATCACTTAGGCTATCTCCAAAAATAACCACATTCTTAAAACTGGTTGCCTGTGCTTGTGTCGCACTCAGCCACATAAGGCTTGTAGTTGCAAGCCATAGTAATTTTTTCATACGCATATTCAATCCCCTGAACCCTGATCGTTCTTCCTGTTATTGTCTGAACTGTGCCGATAACCTACTTATTGCATAGCAGGTTTGAATTCATATTCAGATATATTCTCTTTGTTTTATCTATCATTTTCTTTGATATGACCAGTCAAAAAATAGGGCTTGATGTCCAAAAACATCAAGCCCTATTGAAAATAGAAAATTCGCCGAGCAAAACATCGCTTACTCTGTTTCTGGCTGCCAGCCTCCACCTAGCGCTTTATATAAACTGAGTAGATTACTGGCTTCTGCCAAATGTCCTTGTACCAAGCGATCTTGCAAGTCTTGAGCATTGATTCTTGCAAGTAAGACTTTATCTAAAGTCAGATTGCCAAATTTAAACAACTGATTGGCTTGTTTAACTTGGGTATTGGCTTGAGCTGTCGCTTGACTCAAATACTGGTTTTGCTGAAACAAACTGCTTTGTAATTGGTAGGCACTGTTTACTTCCGCCAAAGACTTCAGTAATAACTGATCATAATGTGCCAATAACGCTTGAGTCTGTGCTTCATGCGCTTCAATATTGCGCTGAATTCGTCCAGAAGTAAAAATCGGTAGGCTTACACCTGCACTCACTAAACCTGCAAAACCTTGCAGTTCTGAGCGATCACTATCCAGTCGAATTTGTCCCATTTGCCCTAAGAACTCCAACTTAAAGCGTGGCAATAAATCGGCTTTGGCACTGGCGATCTGTGCGCTAGAGGCTTGTAATAAAGCATATTGCTGACGTAAATCGGGCCGGCGATTGAGTACACTCAGTGGCGTTTCTCCCTGAGGACGTGCAGGAAGATGCTGAAGAATATCTATCGAATGCGCGAGATGAAACTGCTGTGGGTCTTGTCCTGTTAATACCGCAATATTGCGTTGATACGCGTCTGCCTGTGCCTGTAAAGTGGCTAATTGTGCCTGTAAGCTTTGCTTTTTAATCTCAACATCATGCACATCATAGGCTGTTACTTGCCCTGCCTTAAAGCGCCCATCAATATAACGACGCAGCTCAGACAAACTTTGAATGGTTTGTTGTCCAATCTGTATTCTTTTCTGTAAGCCTCTAACTTTTAAATAATTTTCAGCAATATCACTGGCAATTAACATTTGCGCAGCATACCCCTGCTGCATCACGGCAACACTGGCATATTGAGCAGCATCGGCATCACTGCGTTTTCCTCCAAAAAAATCAGGTTCCCAACTTGCAGCTAATCCCACATGTTCACTGTAGCCAGTGGTTTTTAATTGATCTTGATTCAACGTGCTTGCACCAACAGTTGCAAGCAGCGTTTGTGTTTGCTGACTCAGTGGATTATCCAATTGGAGATGATGTGCTTCAGCACCTGCGGACAAAGCCACACTTGGACCTAAATTTGCCAAAGCCAAAGCAGCATTGGCACGTGCCGCCTGTAAATTGGCACGCGCTGCTGCCAAATCATGATTATTTTTTAAGCCCTGCTCAATCAACTGCGTCAGTACAGGGTCATGCCACGTCAACCACCAGCGTGATAAATCGGTATGCTCAGGAGTGACTGGAGCGACTTGCTGAAACTGTGCGGGTACGGCAACACTGGAGTTCAATTTAACTTGTACTGGACTACATGCGGCTAAAACCAAACTACTCATTAACCCTAGCAAAAATGATTTTTGCATTTTTATTCTCCGTAATTTAGCCTTGACTGGCCAACATGGAGCGAAAGCGTTTCAATGCAAATATTAAAAAACCTACGCCCATGACACTCATAACCAATAATTTTTTCCAAACGATTGCAAAGCCTGCATCTCGAAACAGCACTTCTTGTCCAAACTGCATATATAAGGTTACAGGCGAATAAAAAGTAATGTTTTGAATCCAGTCTGGCATACTTTCAATCGGTGATTCAGAACCTGATAACAGACGTGCCACCATATAAATCGGTAGACAGAGCAACCCAAATTGCGGCATTGTTGGCGCAACGGTTGCCAGACAAATTCCCAAAGAAGACACTGAAAATAAGTAAATTGCTGTACCTAGCACATATAAGCCTATCGAACCATGAATAGGGACAGCCAAAGCCCAATGCACCACCAACCATAATGACAGTAATGCAGACAAGGTAATCACCAAGCCATTGGTCACGATTTTAGACATCACAATTTCACTGGCATGTACAGGCATAACCAGTAAATGCTCAATCGTGCCGTGTTCTTTTTCACGAATAACCGCTGCCCCCACCAAAATCATGGCAAGTAAGGTAATATTGTTCAGAACTTGTGCTACACCTGTGTACCAGTGGGTTTGTGTATTGGGATTAAATAAAACTTGAACAACAGGTGTCAGTGGCAATAAATCTGAAGGGGACTGCTGTTTAAAATCATTCACTTCATTTTGCACAATCTGATTCAGATAAGTTGTCCCCACCCCCGCTTGAGTCACTGCGGTTGCATCGGCAAGGACTTGAATCGAAACCTCACGATTGGCCATCACATCCCGTTCAAAATTGCTTGGAATGGTCAGTACAAAAACATAGTCGCCTTTATCCATCGCCTGATCGACCTGATCGGGTGAAATCATCACAGGGGTTTTAAAATAAGGCGCTTGTAAAGCATCTCGAATCCGAAATGACAACTGTGAATGGTCTTCATCAATGATCGCCACTGAGGCATTACGAACTTCTGTGGTAATGCCCGTTGCTACGGTATATACCGCAACTGAAAGAAACACCACAATCAGCCCTAGCAAAGTTACATCGCCTAACAAGCTTTTAAGTTCTTTAAGGCTCAATACCCAAACATTTTTTAGCCAACGTAACATGCTACTGCTCCTGCTTTTTCAGAATCAGTCCTGCAACAAACACATACAGCACGGCAAAACCAAATAAAATCAGGTAATACGGAATGAAACTCTGAAAACTTAGCCCTTTGGTAAAACCACCCAGGCTAATCAGTTGGAACCATGCAGTGGGAAATCCCCAGCCAATCCATGCCTTAATGCCTGTCAGGGTCGAGAGTGGATAAAAAAGACCTGAAAAATTTAATGCAGGAATCATCGACAAAATTGCTGAACCAAAAATGGCTGCCACTTGTGACTTCACAAAACTAGAAATCAGCAATCCAAATGATGTTGCGGCACAAATTAAAGCAAAAGCCCCCAATGCCATAGCAAAGAAATTACCACGCACAGGGACACCCAAAACCACAACAGCCAGCCACACCAAAAGAAAATAGCTACACATCGCAACCGCAATATAAGGCAACTGTTTCCCAATCAAAAACTGTCGTACCGATGCAGGTGACGTATATAAATTGGTGATTGAACCAATTTCACGTTCACGCACTACGCCCAAAGCGGTCATCATCACAGGAATAAGCATGGTTGCTAGCATGATCATGCCCGGAGCAATCGCATAAATACTTTTAAAATCCTGATTATAAATATAGCGTGGTTGCAACTGTACCGAAGTTGCCTGATTCAGTGGATAACCACTCGCGGTCAATTTATCGCTTAAATAACGGGTTAAAATACCTAAAATAAAACCTTTGGTATTTTCTGCAATAAAAGGCAATGATCCATCAATATAAAATCCGACTTCAGGCTTTTCTCCACGTAATAGCTGTTGTCCAAAATGCGCAGGAATATCAATCACCAATCGAGCTTCAGAACTTTGCAAGCTATAATCAATCTGATCGCTACTTTGCAAATTCTTGGTAAAACTAAAATAACTCGATGCCGAGAAATTTTGAATTAACTCGCGACTTTCGATGGTTTGATCGCGGTCAAGTACAGCAAACTTGATTTTTTTAACATCAAAAGACACGCCATAAGCTGCCGCCATCATTAAAATCACGGGGCCGATCAAAGCAAAAAACAAACGGATCTTGTCACGAAACAGCTCCTTGCCCTCGCGAACAGCAAAAGTCCAAATGGTTGCAAACCAATACAGCCAGCCTTGTACCTGAGCAGACTGAAAAACTGCCAAGTGGGATAAATCCGCCAGATCATGTGTCTCTGTTTCAGCTTCGACAGCTTGGGGAGTTGGCTGCTGTTCCTGAGATGCCGCTTGCAAATAAGCAATAAATGCTTCTTCCAAGTCGGAGGTCTGTTGCTGCTGGCAAAGCTGTTCAGGAGAACCCACCGCCAGTACTCGCCCTCGATGCATAAATGAAATGCGGTCACAACGTGCCGCTTCATTCATAAAATGGGTTGAGACAAAAATGGTAATCCGATCATCTCTTGATAAACGTAACAAATGCCGCCAGAACATATCACGAGCTGCGGGGTCAACCCCTGAGGTCGGTTCATCTAAGATTAAAACTTCAGGATGATGCAAACACGCGGCTGCTAACTGCAAACGCTGGCGCATTCCCAAAGAAATTTCATTGGGTTTGCTTTGAGCAATACTACCTAAATCAAATTCTTCTAGAGCCTGATCGACACGCTGAGCGATTTGATGTTCAGCCATGCGGTACAACTGAGCATGCAACACTAAATTTTGTCGGACGCTCAACTCCTCATATAGCGAAAATGCCTGTGACATATAGCCCACACGTAAACGAGTCTGCATATCACTGGTTTCAATCTGCGTTCCCAACAGTTTGGCTGTTCCTTCTGTCGCCTCCAGTAGACCTGTCAGCATTTTCATGGTGGTTGATTTACCACACCCATTTGAACCCAAAAAGCCAAAAATCTCACCACGTTCAATGGTGAAATTGACATGATCAACTGCGGTAAACTCACCAAAACTTTTAGTTAAATTAACTGCTTCAATCGCAGGTGGAGAATTTTCATCTTTCACAAAAGGCGTTAGCTGCAACCCATGTCCATCTGTTCGCTTCTGCTCAGGCAACAAGCGAATATACGCCTGTTCCAAATTGTGACTTTGAGTTTGTTGCAATACTTGCTGAGTAGGTGCACTGGCGATTAACTGTCCATCATCCATTGCCAATAAATATTCAAAGCGTTCTGCTTCATCAATATAGGCGGTGGAAACCAAGACTGTCATGCCCTGATTTTCTTGCCGCAAGCTATCCACCAAACTCCAAAACTGACGACGCGACAAAGGATCGACCCCTGTGGTCGGTTCATCTAAAATCAACAGTTCAGGCTGATGCACCAATGCACAGCACAAGCTGAGTTTTTGCTTCATGCCTCCTGACAGCTTACCTGCGGCACGGGTTGCAAATGGTGCTAGACCTGTCGCATTCAAAAGCCGTTGAATATGTGCCTGACGTTGCTCACGTGCCAAACCAAATAAACGCGCATGAAAATCGACATTTTCATAAACCGATAATGTTGGATAAAGGTTATGTCCCAAACCTTGTGGCATAAATGCCACTTTATGAGAGGCCAACTGACGTTGTTTTTTCTTGGACAGATCATAATCCAAGACCTTTACAGCCCCTGACTGGATGGTTTTAACCCCAGCAATCAGGCTCAGTAAAGTTGATTTTCCAACACCATCGGGGCCAATTAAGCCAACTGTAATACCGCGTGGCAAACGCAGACTCACCGAGTTTAATGCACACACTCGACCATAATGATGCGAAACAGCATCCAACCATACCGCGACTTGTTGCTCTGACATAAAAGTGTCCTCGCATTAAGATTGGGGAAGTTGAATTGCCCACTGTTTCGGCCAATTTACCCGCGAATTCAGGCGAACATAACCATTGCCTGTCATGCCACCTTTAAGTAACTGGTTATAGCGCAAGGCAATCTCACTCGGAATTGCAAGCTTGACTTTATACATGAGTTTTTCACGCTCATCGGCTGTTTCAACATACTTGGGGGTAAATTGTGCTTGATCCGCAATAAATTTAATTTTGGCAGGGAAAACCGCATTTAAACCATCCAGCACAATACGGGCATCATCTCCAACTTTTAGCTTTCCAACTGTATTGGTCGGTAAAAATACCGTCATGGTGACATCGCTCGGATCAAGTAAAGTCACCACCTTACTGCCTGCTGCCAAGACATTGCCCACTTCTGCAATTCGATATTCAACCCGACCCGCTTTTGGCGCTCGAATCAGCATATCTTGATGTGTCGAATCGGCTGAATGAATTTGTGCTTGTGCCTGTCCAACCGCAGCGGTTGCTTCGGCTTGGGCTGCCTGTGCTGCATGAACGGCTGCCACTTCAGCATCATAAGCAGCTTGACGGCGATCAAGTTCGGCTTTAGAAACCAAGGCTTGCTGATACAACTGACGAGTATTTTCCAAGTCAAGCTTGGCAACTTTTTGCTGTTGTTGACGAGCGCTCACTTCTGCGGCAGCACGTACCACAGTTTCTTTGGCACGATCTTTTCCTGCTTCAGCAGCCATAACCTGACTATTACTCTGCTCTGAAGACAATTCAGCCAAGACCGCATTTTCCTTGACACTATCGCCTTCATTGACCAAAAGCTGTTGAACACGCCCTGCGTACAAGGTCGCAACATCTAGACGCTGTAACTCCAGTCGACCATTGGATGTCGCAAAACCTTCAGGAAGTTGATTTTTACTTTTGTAATTCATCCAAACGGCAACACCGATCAAAACGGCAACCGCGACAATCACCAACACCTTTTTCAGCATGATTTGTCACCTTATCGTTAAATCATTTAAATTTATAAATATTTGTAATGATACTGAGTGTATGCGCTCTAGGTCTGAATATTAAATCATTAAAATTAATAAGCCTTTCAATCTTCAACGCTTTTACATATCAAGTTAAATGATATGTAAAAGCTATTTTTGACTCAAAAAGTGCTGAATTAGTCCTACAACACCTCAATTTCAATGATTTATTTTTGTTATTTATCAATCAAAAAATATAAGATTATTCATTTGATTTTAATCATAAATTTTTAAAATTCTGGCAATATTTTCACAAGTTCTAGCCAAGTTTTCTTGTCCATGTTGACATGCTGTTGCTAGATCACAACAACCATCCAAAATGCCAAAAATCGCTGTAAATCCTTCGCTATATAGTGTTTCAATACCTGTTCCGACATAGCCTGCACAAGCAAATAGGGGTTTATTGAACTGCTTAGTCACTTTTGCAACGCCTAAAGGTGTTTTGCCAAATTGGGTTTGAAAATCAATTCCACCTTCGCCTGTAAATACATAATCAGCACAGGCAATATGCTTGGCAAGTTCTGTTTGCTCAATCACTAACTCGACACCCGAATGCAGCCTTGCACCTGTAAATGCCATCAGCCCCGCAGCCAGACCGCCTGCTGCCCCCGCACCTGTCACTTGAGCAAGATCAAGTTGGCAAGCTTGTTGAATTTTTTTGGCAAAATAGCATAAATTTTCATCCAATTGCCTAACCATGTCAGGTGTTGCACCTTTTTGTGGGGCAAAAACTGCCGAAGCACCTGTTTCTCCAACCAGTGGATTACTCACATCACTGGCAATCAAAATTTCGACATGCTGTAAACGTGGGTCAAGTTCCGTTACATCTATCTGCTCAATCTGCTGCAATTGTCCACCTGACATCCCCTTTGCAAGGATTTGCCCATCTGCATTGAAAAAGCGCACGCCCAAGGCCTGTGCCATTCCTGCACCTGCATCGTTGGTTGCACTGCCCCCTAATCCAATGATGATTTTATCGACATCATAATCGAGTGCTGCGCGAATCAGTTCCCCCGTACCAAAAGTTGTGGTCAACAAAGGATTGCGCTGCTCTGGGCGGAGTAAATCTAAACCATTGGCTTGAGCCATTTCAATCACCGCAGTTTTTCCATGATCAATCAGTGCAAAATCAGCCTGCACTTTGTCTGGATAGAATGAACCTGTGACCTCAAAACTAATTCGCTGACCTTCTCGTGCCAAGAGCAGGGCATCGACTGTGCCCTCACCTCCATCTGCCATAGGCACATGAATAAAACAGGCATCTGGGAAAATACGAGAAATCCCTGTTTGCATGGCTCGGCAAGCCTCAACAGCACTCATACTTTCTTTAAACGAATCGGGGGCAAGCACAAAGGTTTTTGGCATTTTATTATTCAATCTGAAAGTCATATATTTCAGCCCAATCTAAGGGATTTTTACCTTTGAGTCACGTTGATTTTCAACACGATTATGTTTAACGCTAACAGTACACTCGAAATAGCATAAATAATTTGTGATCAAGCGATTTAGCCCTGCAAAATTAGCTTATTTCATTTATAAAATAACAAGTTATTTTCAAATGCTCAGCTTTTCTTAAGCTTTTCTCAGAAAGTCTTAAGTTTACTCTTCTAAGGTTCTGAATAGTTTATCATTATGGATGCTTTATCTTGAAATGGTCTCGCCCTGTACTTGTTGCCTATGAGCGGAACAATTTAATTTTACTGCTGTTCGCAGCTTTGATTTTATCTGTATTTTTTCCAATCAAAGGTGCACTGGATTTGTCTTTGAGTTTGCCGTGGGTTGATGCTCAGGGGCATTATTATTTGAGAGATAACTGGTGGTTAACACGGATTGGGCACGATGCCTTAAAACAGGGTGTCTGGTTGATTGCTTTTGTGCATCTCTATATTTTAATTGCAGGTTACTGGCAAGAAAAATGGCGCAGCTATCGCCGTTTATGTGGTTATATTTTGCTGGCAATGATCATGAGCACCAGTCTTGTTGGCTTACTTAAATCGCAATCTGAGCATGCCTGTCCTTGGAATATTGTTGAAATGCATGGTCAAACCGTGACTTGGAGTAAACATGTCATTGGCTTGGGCAAATGTTTCCCCGGTGGACATGCCTCTGCGGGATTTTCCCTGATTGCATTATATTTTGGCTATCGTCATCGGCATCCACGACTGGCAATCCTGTGGCTTGTACTCGGTTTACTGATTGGCGGCATCATGAGCGGTGTACAAATGGTTCGTGGCGCACATTTTCTGAGTCATAATTTGTGGGCGCTGTGGTGGACTTGGGCTGTAGATCTTATGATTTATATCATTCAAGCACATGGCTTTCATGCAATGCCTCAGACTGAGGATTCGACCATTTCAGAAATTTCAAATTAACCTGCAATCCGTGCAAACATGCAGAGGGCTGAAACTGTAACTCTGCATGAATTTGTTGCAATGCAGTCTGTACAATCGACAACCCCAAGCCACTGCCCATTGCCTGATGTTGCGTCTTTTCCAAGCGCACAAAGCGCTGCATAACATGATCATATTGGCTTGGCTCAATGCCTGCACCATCATCATGAATCTCCAAATACACATATTGGGCATCTTGTTTCATATTCAGTAACACAATCCCTTGCTCAGGGTTATATTTAATTGCATTGTCTAGCAGATTCAATAAAATGGTCTCTAAGGCAGCGGGCAAAGCAGCCACCACACTATCGACATGCTCATCTTGAATATTCAACTGAATATCGACTTGTTTTCTATGCGCACTGGCCAATAACTGCCCAACACAACGTCGAGTGCTATCGACCAAATCGACCGCTTGTAACTGCTCCTTACCTTGTACTTCCTGATGCGCCAAACTCATCAACTGCTCGACCAAATGCGACATACGCTTTAGGCTTTGCTCCAAATCTTGTAAATTTTCCGCATAAGCTTTTGAGTCTTTTTGAGTTTTTGTAAGTAATGATGTCTGTAAGCGAATCGCGGTCAGGGGGGTACGTAATTCATGTGCCGCATTGGCAATAAACATTTTCTGCTGCTGCTGCGCTTGCTGAATACGCTGAAACAAGTGATTCAACTCATCAATTGCAGGAGTAATTTCAGCAGGTAAATGCGCGATGCGTATTTCCGATAAATCTGAATAATCACGTACCGCAAAGGTTTGTTTAAGTTGATCAAGCGGTTTTAAATGATGACGAATCAGCCGATAAAATCCATAAATTGCAAATGGCATAAACAGCACATAAGGAATGAGCATGGTAAATGCCAATTGCTTGGCGAGATGACGACGAACCTTAATAAACTGACTAATCTGAATCTGTTTGTCAGGCAGTGGCAGGACATAAACTTTCAACTCACCACGAGAAGAATGAATTTTCTGAAAATGTGCTTCACTGGCATAAGCCATCAAATAATTCGGATGTGCTTTCTTTGATAACAACTCTTGTTTTGGCACAATATCAATAAATAAATCTGTTTCATCATAAGGTCGATGTGAGTCATACACCGACATACGATTTGGAATATTGTTCTTATCTAAAAAACTTGCCATCTCTTGCATTTGCCGATCGAGTACCTCTTCGGACTCTTCGAGAGAAATCTGATAAGCCGACATTCCGATCATAAAAAACAATAAGATACTAAAAATACAAACGCTCAAGGACATCCTTGAGCTGAGTGCTAAATGTTCATATCGCTGTTGTAACTGCTGAACATACTTACGCAGTCCTAATAAATTATTTTGCATGGGTTTCAATACAGTAACCTAAACCTCGTACCGTGCGAATCAGGTCTTTTCCCAATTTCTGCCGTAAATTATGTACATGAACTTCAATGGTATTGCTATTGATTTCGGTTTGCCAGTCATACAGTTTTTCTTCAAGCACTTGCTTCGAAAAAATTTGATTGGGATACATCATCATCGGCTCTAAGATTGCCCATTCTTTTTGGGATAGCTCAATATTTTTACCTGCTTTTAAGATGCGATGCGTGGTTGGAAACAGTTGAATATTACCCACTTTAAAGCAAATTTCTTCATCAATACTCAAGTGACTACGGCGTAAAACTGACTCAATCCGTGCCGTCAGCTCCTCAAAATCATAAGGTTTAATCAGATAATCATCTGCCCCAAGTTTCAAGCCCAAGATTTTGTCTTTGCTTTGGTCTCGGGCGCTAATAATAATCACCCCCATACGATTAAGATCGGCTTTTTTACGAATATGTTTCAGGATTTCCAAGCCATCCAATTCAGGTAAGCCTAGATCAAGCAAAGCAATATGATAAACATTGCGAAATAGCAAATCTAAGGCCTGTAAACCTGTTTGTGCCCAATCCACTTGAAATTTTTCGTGCTGCAACAACTGGTAAGTACTCTTACCAATCATTGCATCATCCTCAATATACAGCACTCGAATCATGCTAAATTTGCCCTTTGCAACTCGACAACATATCTAGTTTTTGGTCATACACTTGAGTCTGAACATTGAGTAAACCCAAAACGGTTGGGAATAAATTATCCTGACTCCATGCACTGTCTTTATAATGTGACAAGCATTGATAAATATGATGACGTTCTGACCAGTTTTGAGAAAACCACAACAACATTGGAATATGTGTCTGTTCTTTAGGCGCAACCATATAAGGTGTGCCATGCAAGTACAAACCACTTTCACCTGTCGACTCACCATGATCAGATAAATACAGCATACTACTGGCAACAGGCTGCTGTTTCAGCAAATCAATGGTCGATGCCAAAATATGGTCTGTATATACAATGGTATTATCATATGTATTAATCAATGCCTGATGATCACAGTTTTGAATATTATTGGTTTCACAAATCGGTGTAAATTTCTTAAATTCAGCAGGATAACGCTTGTAATAAGCAGGTCCATGACTCCCCATCTGATGCAGAACAATCAACTGATTTTGTTTTAAATTTTTCATATCTAAAGTTTTTAAATAATCAGTCAATGCATCAATCAAGATACCATCACGACACTCGCCATGATCACACCACTTTTGATAGCGTGGATCATCTTTCGGTGAAATATAGTTTTTAATGCGGGTACATGTGCCTTTACAGCCTGAGTTATTGTCAATCCAAGTGACTTGATAACCCGCACGCTGTACGATATCGAGCAGACCTTCACGATGCGATGCCAAACCTTCATCATAGTCTTTACGTGGCATACCTGAGAACATACACGGTACAGACACCGAAGTTTGCGTACCACAAGATGATACATTATTAAAATTTAAAATATCCAGCTTAGACAGTTCAGGATTGGTATTTTTTGAATAACCATCCAAACTGAAATTTTGGGCACGAGCCGTTTCACCAACCACCAGCACCAAAATCTTCGGCTGACGTTGTGTAGCAGATATAACCACATGCGCATCTTGCCCATAAGCAACCAGTGGTTTATTGGCATGTTTGAATTGTTTACGAATATAACTTGTGCCACTCGACAAGACATTCATCGGTGAAATCTGGGCTTTAAGCTGACGATGCTCACGAAAAATTGGGGCATATTGACTATAAAAAGAAAATAAGCCTCCTCCCATCACAGCCAATGCTACAACCAACGATGCCACTTTGGTAAGTATGACTTTTTTAAAGGATTGGGGTTGGATCTGCAAAAAACTCAAGACCACAACAGGCAAAACGACTGTGAGTAGACACCAGAGTAAAAAGGGAAAGGACAATAAATCCAGTGTTTCATGTAAATCAGTCTGCGCAACATTTTCAATTTGGGCAGTACTCACCTCAACACCCAACTGATTTACAAAATAAGAGGTCATCCCCGTCATGATCACTAAAATAATGCTCAGTGGCTTGGCTGTACGTCGCCAATTCAATAACTGCAACACAAAAAAGTAAAAACTACTTAACAAAATAAATGTCACAAAGACAAATAAATAATTGCTCATACCCTGATATGAGCTTAATTGTGAAATATTGCGGTAAAAACTGAGATTGGTAAATCCTGCCAACCAACACGCAACTAAACCATTAAATAGCGCCAAAGGCAGACTGATTTTATTTTTTGAAATAAATGCCAGCATAATCAGATCATTGTTTAGAGAATGATCGCTATTAAAGCCTGTAAACCTTAAGAGTTTATTATCTATATAATTATTAAAAATCAACAACTTAACTTAAAGAGGCTTTGTTGCACAAAGATTTAAAAACTAGGATTTCCCATATCTACTCAAATTTAAGTGACAACTCGGGTGTGAGGTCTGCCTAAATCGGTAAATCTATTTAATACTGCCACTCGTGCATGAATCTCATTGACTTGGCTTTGAAAGTTTCTCGCACTGAGTTTATCGCCTAATAACTTGATGCAATGCATCTTGGTTTCAACCAAACTTCGCCGATGATAGCCTGACCATTTCTTCCAAATAGTTCTTCCTAAACGCTTAACTGTTCTAAGCAAGTCATTGCGCTCTAGCGAACCCATCTTTTTATCTTTCCATGGCTTGGCATTTTTTCTGGGTGGAATCACTGCATGTGCTTGCCGATCTGCAATGACCTGACGGCATTGTTTTGTGTCATAAGCCCCGTCGGTATAGACTGAATCAATCTGCTCATCCAACGGGATTTGATCAAGTAAATCACCAAGTACC
>NZ_BKNN01000004.1 GCF_008993995.1 Acinetobacter brisouii | reverse complement strand
AATTGTATAAGTTTTAGCTTTTCTGCCGAATGAATAAATAAAAATAAGTTAAAAAAAAATCAATCTACTAAAATTGGGTCAAGAGTTGACAAAAAATGTCAGTTTCTAACTCGACGCTATTTCAAAAAAGTCAGATTTTAAAGCCTAGAAAAATACAAAAAAATTAAATCTTTTAAAATCAAAGCTATTAAAAATATGGCATAGTCTGTGCTATTATTGGAGTACAAACAAATTGTATAAGTAAATTATACAAATACAAAATAATTTCCGCTTTTGGAGAAAGTCTATGAACGCACAAAAAGGTTTTACTTTAATTGAATTGATGATCGTTGTTGCGATCATTGGTATTTTGGCTGCGATTGCGATCCCACAGTATCAAAACTATGTAGGTCGTTCTAACGTAGCATCTGCGGTGCAAACAGTGGCATCTAATAAAACAGGTGTTGAGTCTTTTGTAATGGAATATGGTGCATTTCCTGATGGCACTACCAAAGCTGCGGCAGCAACTGGTACTCCTGGTCAAACAGGTTATAAAGCAGCCGTTCCAGGCCAAACACCAAGTGAGTTAGGTATTGTTAATCCAACTTTTGGTACAATCGCACTCAAACAAGGTACTGATACTGGCGCTGGTGCTATTATTCTTACATTTAGTTCAGGTAATCCTGGTATCATTGGTAAGCATGTTGAATGGTCTCGTACTGCTGATGGTACTTGGACATGTTCATCTGATGCAGATCAAAAATTTGTTGGTAAGGCTTGTTCTTATGCAGCAACTTTACCTGTAACTCCTTAATAAATATTTAGTTATAAAAATGCACCATATTGGTGCATTTTTATTTAAAAGGAAAAAGTTTAGTGAGACAGAAATGAACTATATATCACCAAATATATTTTTATCTCAATTTCAATTGATGAGTAACGATTTACCAATTCTGTTGAAAGATTGGGTATGTGAAAATAATGACGAAGAGAATGTTAAGAATATAGTTCATAATATAGTGGAAGGATGTATTAAAAATATAGTGATAATCTTAAAGCAACTTCGTAGTATTAATTTGGAGAGTCCCCCTGCTAAAAAAATAGAAGGTGCAAAAAATATTATTGATGTATCTGTACTCATAGAGTTGCATGAACAATTGAGTAATCTAATTAATATTATTCCTGATAAAAAGTTTATTGATCGTGGAAAATTGCCAACTCAGCATTTTTCTGAATTTCTATCGATGATTGACTCTTTAAGAGAAGAGCACTTAAGATATTTTTTTAAAGCTAATAGTAAGTAGTATATTTTTTATGTCTAAACGCCTTAAATTTTTTTTTAACGCACTTATCTATTTCTTTTCTAATAGCATGTATTACGCTCAGCATTGTTTTCTTTATGTGGTATCCCACACCTCTAGCAAAAGCGGTGGGAGTGACGCACATTTTTCTATTGATGCTGACAATTGATGTGATTGTTGGGCCAATTCTTTGTTTTTTTATCTATAAAGAAGGCAAAAAATCATTAAAATTTGATTTAACAGTGATTGTTTTAATTCAGCTTTTTGCATTTTTTTATGGTTTTTATAGTATTGCTCAAGGGCGACCTGTTTATATTGCTTATGTTGTAGATCGTTTTGAGTTAGTTCGTAATAATGATTTAATCATAAATAAAAAAGATAAAGTATTACCGCAATATCAACAGCCATCATTTTTAAAACCTAGGTTTGTTGCTGTTGAGCTGGCTAAAAATATAAATGAGCGAAATCAAGATTTATTTAATGAAGTGCTTGGTGGGGTATCACTTGCTCAGCAACCAAAGCGATATGTCGACTTTGGGCAAGCAAAAGCCCAAATTTTACAAAAAGCCCAAGATTTAAAATTATTAAACCAATTCAATAATCAACTGGTTGGTGCAAATATTTTAAAGCAATATCCATCGGCGAATGCTTGGGTTCCCTTAAAAGCCAATGCGGTAGATATGGTGGTTTTACTGAATAAAAAGAGTGGTGAAGTGGTTAAAATCGTCGATTTAAGACCATGGAAATAAATACATCAATCAATAAAAAAGATAAAACCCGAGCAAGCTCGGGTTTAGTATCTTTGTCAAACATCCAGTTTACTGACATCCATTCTTTGTCGTTCCATTGACAACTCAGCATACAATCCATGTGAGAGCAAATCCGTTGTTCATTTCCATTTGCTGATGACCCTATATTAATTGTGAGAACAAAATCACAATAGAGGCAAAAATCATAAAACCATGTAAGCTTTTTCTTACAAAAATAGAATTTGATCGTGATTTTCTGGCTGACTGCTAGGTTTATCAAAAAATTAAGCAAGAAAAATGATAAATTGAACAAAAAATGTCATATTGGATGCATCTGCAACAAAAAAGTGCAAAAGTCCTTGCACATGTATAAGGTCTTCTATACAATGCGCCAATCAGTTCAAAACTGATAGAAAAACTTACTTTAAACCAGAAAGTAAGTCTATTGATGCGGGATGGAGCAGTCTGGTAGCTCGTCGGGCTCATAACCCGAAGGTCGTTGGTTCAAATCCAGCTCCCGCTACCAATTCAATAAAGCTATGCAACTTTATTGAAGCTAAATAGAAATTTAGTTAGAATATTGCATCGTTAGTGCGGGATGGAGCAGTCTGGTAGCTCGTCGGGCTCATAACCCGAAGGTCGTTGGTTCAAATCCAGCTCCCGCTACCAAGATTCTTTCGAGAAGGCTCACAGACAGGTGGGCCTTTTTGCACAATGGGCATTGCTTGTTGTGACAGATGGGGCGAATTAACGCCCTTTTTTATTGGCGATCGTGTAGTGCCGACATCAATTGGTCAAAAAATCGTGTTTCACTACCAAAGGTTGCATCGGTGTTTCGCCGATTGTTGTATTGCACAAAAAATGACGAGAGTACATGAAACTATCAAATAAAACCCAAGCGTTACAAGATCTAATCGCCCCTGCAGTGAGTGCTTGCGGTGTTGAGCTTTGGGGAATTGAATTTCTACCTCAAGGTAAGCGATCTTTATTGCGCATCTATATTGATAAACCAGTTGATGAAAATGCTGAACCTGTCATCAATGAAGATGGTGAGGTTGAGCGTGGTCGTGGCATTGGTGTTGAAGACTGTGTGAAAGTGACCCAGCAAGTGGGTGCAATGCTTGATGTGCATGATCCAATTTCAGGTGAATATGCACTTGAAGTGTCTTCACCAGGTTGGGATCGACCATTTTTCCAATTGGCACAGTTGCCAGATTATATCGGGCATCAAGTAGCTTTGCGCTTGATTAGCGCTGTCGATAACCGTCGTAAATTTCAGGCAAAACTCGTTGCGGTTGATTTAGAAGCTGAAACCATTCAGGTTGAAGTAGAGAAGCAACAGGTTCTTGACATTGATGCGCATAACATCGACAAAGCAAACTTGGTTTATCAAGACTAAATTATTAAGAAAATCTGAGATATAGGTGACTTATGGGTCGTGAGATTCTTACCGTTGCAGAGACGGTTAGTAATGAAAAAGGTGTAAGCCGCGAAGCCATCTTTGAAGCACTTGAACAAGCGTTAGTTGCTGCGACTAAGAAAAAATTCTACGAAGGCACAAATTCGGAAGAAGCTCGCTTACGTGTTGAAATTGATCGTAAAACAGGTGACTACCGTACTTTCCGTCAATGGGAAGTTGTGGCAGATGAAGATCATGAAATGCCAGCTTGCCAAGATGCGATTTCTGATGTTGACCCTGCAAAATGGTCAATTGGCGATATCCGTGAATTAGAAGTTGAATCGATTGAGTTCGGTCGTATTGCAGCACAAATTGCGAAACAAGTGATTGTTCAAAAAATTCGTGAAGCGGAACGTGCATTGGTTGCTGATGCGTATGCTGCTAAAGTGGGCGAGCTCATCTACGGTGAAGTGAAAAAACAAACCAAAGATGGCTTTATTATCGATTTAGGTGACAACGCTGAAGCATATTTGGCGCGTGACCAAATGATTCCAAAAGAAATTTTGCGTCCAAAACAACGTGTGAATGCAATTCTTTACGAAGTCAACCGTGAAGGTCGTGGTGCACAGTTGTTATTGTCACGTTCACATCCTGACATGCTTGTTGCTTTGATGAAAAAAGAAATTCCAGAAATTTCTGAAGAAATCATCGAGATTAAAGCAGCAGCGCGTCAAGCGGGTGTACGTGCTAAAATTGCAGTGAAAACCAATGATCACCGTATTGATCCAGTGGGCGCATGTATTGGTATGCGCGGTACACGTATCCAAGCGGTTCAGTCTGAGCTGAATGGTGAGCGTATCGATGTTGTGGTGTGGTCCGATGATCCAGCGCAATATATTGCAAGTGCATTGGAACCTGCTGATGTATCAGGCATTGTAATTGATGAAGATGCAAGAACCGCAGACATCATTTTTGCAACCAGCGATCAGTTGGCTCGTGCAATTGGTTCTCAAGGTCAAAACGTACGTTTAGCGTCTGAATTGACTGGCTTTAAGCTCGATATGATGCTTGAAGATGAATACCGTGCGCGTCAGCAAAATGAAGCACAACAATATTTAGACATGTTTGTAACACGTTTGGATATTGATGAAGGCTTGGCGATGGCATTGGTTGAGATGGGCTTTACTTCACTTGAAGAAATCGCTTACGTTCCTGTTGAAACATTCGAAGAAATCGATTTGGATGAAGATACAGTCACATTATTGCAATCGCGTGCGAAAGAGGCTGCTTTGGCAGATGCTTTAGCGCAACAAGAAAATGTGCAAGAACCAAGTGAAGAATTGTTAAATATGCAAGGTATGACTCAAGAGATTGCGTATGCCCTTGCCGGTCGTGGCATTGTGACGATTGATGATTTGGCAGATCAAGCAACTGATGATATTAGCGATATCGACGGTTTAAATGCTGAAACTGCGGGTCAATTGATCATGAAAGCACGTGAATCATGGTTTAACTAGGAGGTGGTGAATGACAGACAAGTCGATTAAAGAATTGGCACAAAATGTAGGACGTTCAGTTGAAAAACTTCTAGAACAAGTTCGTGATGCAGGGCTACCACAGCGTCGTGCCGACGATATCATTACTACAGAACAGCAAGATACCCTTGTCAGCTATTTGAAGAAAGTTCATGGGCAGGACAGTGGTAATGCAGGAAAAATCACGTTGAAACGTAAAACAACCAGTACAGCTAAAGTTGCAAGTACCTCAGGCAAAGCCAAAACCATTAACGTAGAAGTCCGTAAAAAGCATACGTTTACTAAGCCTGATCCAGAGCAGATTAAAGCTGAAGCAAAAGCCAAGCTTGAAGCTGACAATAAAGTACGTGCCGATGCTGATGCTCAAGCACGTGCTCAAGAACAAAGCCGTCGCCAGTCTGAAAACAAAGCGACAGCAACTTTAGAAGCAATGCGCGCTGCGCACAAGCAAGACAAAGTGGTAGAAAGTCCAAAAACTGCGGTTGTGGTTAAAAAACGTGGTGGTGGTGCATTGAAACCATTACCAAAACCAGCAGAAACCGCAGAACAGAAAAAAGCGCGTGAAGCACAAACTGCACAGCTGAAAGCAACTGAAGAAGCAGCTCGTCGTAAAGCAGCTGAAGAAGCGCAGCAACGCACGCTTGAGCAAATGCGTAAAATGGCATCAAAATACTCAAATGATGATGCAACCACAACAATTCGTGTGATTGATGATTCTCCACTTGCGGCTGGTCTTGTTGGTCAGGCGTATGAAGATTCTTTCAATCAAGAAGACCGTGAAATCAAACGTGGTGGTAATGCGAAAGATACACGTAGCGCGAAAAAAGGCGGACGTAATCAAGAAGAGCAAAACTTCCAGAAATCACATCACAAGCGTGGTTTGAAAACAAGCCAAGCCAACAAGCATGGTTTTGAAAAACCAGTTAAAAAACAAGTGTATGATGTTGAAATTGGTTCAACAATCGTCGTTGGTGATCTTGCACAGAAAATGGCTGTGAAAGTTCGTGAAGTCATTAAAACACTCATGAAAATGGGTGAGTTAGTCACTCAGAACCAGTCAATTGACCAAGATACAGCTGCACTTGTGGTTGAAGAAATGGGTCATAACCCGATTCTTGTTTCTGATACTCAAGCTGAAGATAACTTAATTGAAGCTGCTGAGCAAAAACGTGGTGAGCTAAGTACTCGTCCGCCAGTGGTAACAATCATGGGTCACGTTGACCATGGTAAAACGTCATTACTTGACCGTATTCGTCGCTCTAAAGTGGCTGCGGGCGAAGCAGGCGGGATCACTCAGCACATCGGTGCTTACCATGTGGAAACTCAAAAAGGGATTATTACCTTCCTTGATACTCCGGGACACGCAGCGTTTACTGCAATGCGTTCACGTGGTGCGAAAGCAACGGACATCGTGGTACTGGTTGTTGCAGCAGATGATGGTGTAATGCCACAAACTGCAGAAGCAATTGACCATGCTCGTGCTGCGGGTACGCCAATCATTGTTGCGATCAACAAAATGGATAAAGAATCTGCTGATCCAGATCGCGTATTGAATGAATTGACCACCAAACAAATCGTACCTGAACAGTGGGGCGGTGACGTTCCAGTTGCAATGGTTTCAGCGCACTCAGGTCAAGGTATTGATGAACTTCTTGATTTGATCTTGATTCAGGCAGAAATGCTAGAGCTTCAAGCTTCTGAAGAAGGTGCTGCACAAGGTGTTGTCATTGAAGCACGTGTTGACAAAGGTCGTGGTGCTGTGACTTCGATCTTGGTACAAAACGGTACATTGAATGTCGGTGACTTGGTTCTTGCAGGTTCATCTTACGGTCGTGTACGTGCCATGTCGGATGAAAATGGTCAGCCAATTAAATCAGCGGGTCCTTCAATTCCTGTGGAAATCCTGGGTCTTCCAGATGCACCAATGGCAGGTGATGAAGTTCTTGTCGTGAATGATGAGAAAAAAGCACGTGAAGTTGCTGATGCGCGTGCTGACCGTGAACGTCAAAAACGTATTGATCGTCAAAGTGCAATGCGTCTTGAAAACATCATGGCATCTATGGGCAAGAAAGATATTCCAACCGTTAACGTTGTATTGAAAACTGATGTACGCGGTACATTGGAAGCATTGAATGCAGCATTGACTGAATTGTCGATGGACGAAGTGAAAGTACGCATCATCAGTTCTGGTGTGGGTGCAATCACTGAATCTGACGTGACTTTGGCAGAATCTTCTGAAGCTGTATTGCTTGGCTTTAACGTTCGTGCCGATGCAACTGCACGTCAGAAAGCAGATCAAGATGGTATCGACATTCGTTACTACAGTGTCATCTATGAATTGATCGACGACGTGAAAGATGCCATGAGCGGTAAGTTGGCACCTGAACATCGTGAGACTATCTTGGGTGTTGCACAGGTTCGTGAAGTGTTCCGTTCAAGCAAGTTCGGTGCGGCTGCGGGCTGTATGGTTATGGAAGGTGTGATTCACCGTAACAAACCAATCCGTGTCTTGCGTGAAGATGTGGTGGTATTCCAAGGTGAGCTTGAATCTCTTCGTCGTTATAAAGACGTGGTGGAGGAAGTTCGTGCAGGTATGGAATGTGGTCTTGCTGTGAAAGGTTATAAAGACATCAAACCACTCGACAAGATCGAAGTGTATGATGTTCAAATTGTGAAACGGAGTCTTTAATGGCGGGTAGTCAACGTCTGAAGCGTATGGCTGATTCAGTACAACGTGAGTTGTCAGAACTGATTCGCCAAGAGCTGAAAGATCCACGCCTAGGTGGTTATGTGACCATCTCGGCGGTGAAAGTCAGTGCGGACATGGGTTATGCTGAAGTTTATGTCACTGTAATGGGACGTGAACTGGGCGATGAGCAAAGTGAAGCAGCAAATAAAGAAACTTTAGATGTATTAAATAAAGCTTCTGGTTTCTTGCGTCATGAATTGAGTCGTCGTATCAAGACACGTATTACGCCAAGATTGCGTTTCCATTATGACAAGACCAATGCTTATGGTAACTATATGTTTGGTCTGATTGCCGAGGCAGTCAAAGACTTGCCAGAGCAGGATAAAGAATAAGAAAAAGCCACCTTCGGGTGGCTTCTTTATGATTGGGCTTTAAGTTATTTTTGCATTAGGCTGCTTTCATCAGTGTTTTTTATTCATCAGGTGTTTGATTAAAACGCTGTTCGCGTTTTCTTGCCCGATGCTGTAAACGATAACTATCCCAAGGTAATAGACGTTCAATTGCTTCAGGCACATCACCACTTAAAGAGCGGAGTTTAAGGTGTAAAGCAGCCTGTGCCATCAGATTTGCAGATACAGGTGCAGTAATAAAAGCCAGCAAGGTAATCAGTAATTCAGCAAAACCAAAATGCCCCTGAAATGCCCAATAGATCATCGCAGCAATCAAGAAGCTTCCTAAACCGAGTGTACTAGATTTGGTTGGTGCATGTAGACGTGTAAACAAATCGGGCAGGCGAACCATGCCAATCCCACCGACCAGCATAAAGAAACTACCGACCAGCAAGAAGAATGACACCAAAATTTCCATCAAGAATTGCATCTTTGATTCTCCTGCTTAGTCAATCACATGACCTGTGGTGAAGTAACGCGCCAAGGCAACCGTAGACACAAATCCCAACATGGCCACCAATAATGCACCTTCAAACAACTGTGTCGTTGTCCAGTAGATGCCGAGGACAATCACCAGACCTGTGGCATTTAGAAACAGTGTGTCGAGCGCCAATAATCGGTCAACAATTGAAGGGCCGAACACTAAGCGCACCAAGCATAACAACATGGAAATACACATCATGATTAAACAAATGCCCAAGACATACGGCAAAATGATCATATGCTTTCTCCTTGTTTAACATTGAAAATTTTTAGTAAAGGGGCTTCGTAGCGCTGTTTAATCTGATCAATTTCAGCCTGAGGATCATCACAGCTCAGTGCATGAACCAAAATGTCTCCACGCTCCTGATCGATTCCTGCACTGACCGTTCCAGGGGTAGTGGTAATAATCATTGCCAGCAGGGAATTGACTTGCTCATGCTGTGTATCAAGTGGCACTCGAAACCACTTTGGTTGTAACTTTTCAGTAGAACCTAACACCAGTTTAGCCACGACAAAGTTCGATACGACAATATCACGAAGAACCACAAAAAACAGCTGAATAGCCGTTTTCCAGTCAATATTGGGGGTGCGGATAATGAAACGGTTGAGTAATTGGGGAATAAAAACCGCCAGTACTAAAGCCAATAACAGATCTGAAGCATCTAAGCTATGCGATAGAATCAGCCAAGAGCATGCGACCACAATAGATACAAATGGGTGAGGGAGGCAACGATCAGCCCAAGAATGTTGACTCATACTTAGTGCTCCTCCACAGACTGTAACTTGAAATGATCATGATCAGGCGTATTGGATGAGTCCTCAAGTTGCTTTAATTGATCATGAATTTGGCGCTGCTTGTATAGTGAAATATGTTCACCATGCAAACTATTCGGGCTGATAATACTTGGAATAAGGTGTGCATTGGCATCAGGATTTTCCCCGCCATATTTCGTTTCTGGAATATATTCGGGATCAAAAGGCTGAGTACTAATATATTGTCCATCTGCATCCCGTTTTAAAATGAGGTGCTGATAGAGGCTCTGTTGCTCCAGTTGCATACTGGCAGCCGTAAGATAATGCTGAATGGGGCGAGCTGCGATCATATAAACGATGAGTAAACTCAACAGAAAATACAGCGCATAGTCGTTACCCTTAGGAGCAACTGCAGGCAATGCCTGATAGGTTTGATAGGCTTCTGTTTGAGGGTTATCTTCAGGTTCACTAGATTGCCAAAATAAAATAAAGCCCACTCGAATAAACGCGACAAGACTCAGTAAACTGACGATCAGCACACCTGCAATAATCCAAAGCTGTAAAGGATGATGCTGAGCAGCATGTAAAATGAAGACTTTACCCAAAAAACCACTAAAAGGTGGCAAACCTGCCATCATTAAAGCAATGATAAAAAAGCAAATCGACAAAAGTCGTTCTTGCTTCATGCGTGGAGCAATATTGATATGATCTTTAAACTCACCACGTTGTGCAGTAATCCAGCCACACAGCAAATAAAAGGCTGCACCAATCACGGTACTATGAAACAGATAATAGAGTCCTGCTGACCATGCTTCAGTGCGATGTAAACCAATCGCAACACAAATCGTTCCGAGTGAAGACAAAATCATAAAGCCGACAAAGCGCCTTAAACGCAGAGCACCAATCGCCCCCAAAACCCCATAGAGTGAGCTGATTAAACCCAAAATCAATAAGATATCAAACAGTGGATTGCTGTGATCATTGAGGAAGATCACCGAGTTGACCCGTAAAATTGCATACAGACCGACTTTGGTCATGACTGTGAAAATAGCGGCAACAGGCGTACTGGCAACCGCATAGGTTTTCGGGAGCCAAAAGCCCAAAGGTAGTACCGCAGCTTTAATTGCAAATACAATAAACAGTAAATAACCGCCTGTCTGTGCCAGTGTCGCTTGATCCTCTGGCAATGTTGGGAAAATTCGTGCTACATCGGCCATGTTTAAGCTACCCACACTGGCATAAATCAGTCCTAAACCGATCAGGAACAGCGCACTTGCGAGTAGGTTAATGACCACATAATGAATGCCTAACTGGAAACGTGCTTTACCTTGCCCATGAATCAGTAAGACATACGATGCCATCAGCAGAATTTCAAAGAAAACGAACAGGTTAAACAAGTCAGCAGTCAGAAAAGCACCACATAGCCCCATCAATAAAAATTGGAATAAGGCATGGAAATAGCGCCCACGGGCATCCCAATCTTGGCTCGCATAGATAACAATCGGCAACGCCAAAATATAGGTCAGCAGCAGCATAAAGGCTGACAGACGATCAAGGACTAAAACAATCCCAAAAGGCGCAGACCATTCACTCAGTTGATAAACACTGATTTGACCTGTACTGGCATGCATGAGATAACTGATGGCAGTGATCAGACCCAATGCTGTTGAGAAAATACTCAGACCACGACGCCATATTTGACGATGATCTTGAGCCAGTTGCCCTGCACCAGGATTACCGAGAAGTAACAGCGCAAACCCTGTAAAAGCAGGAATTAAAATACTGAAAATCGGGGTGTGTTGTTGCCAAAAATCCAACCAAGCCATCATGATGCTTTATCCTCACTCGGGTCATCTGCTAACTCAGTCAGTTCTTTGGAATCTACATGGTCTGTCCCTGACTCATAGCGACTGCGTAAAGCCAGTTGCACAATAAATGCTGTCGTGGCAAAACCAATCACAATAGCAGTCAGTACCAAAGCTTGTGGCAATGGATCTGTGACGCGTGTGGTTTGGGTTAAAATCGCAGGGGCATTGACCTGAATGCGTCCTGTAGCAAAAAGGAATAAGTTCACGGCATAACCAATCATGGCTAAACCGAGTACCACTGGGAAAGTACGTGCACGTAGCAGCAAATATACGCCTGTGGCGACCAATAATCCGATGGCTGAAGCCAGTAGTAATTCTAAACTAATCATATGATTACTCCTTTGCCACAGGGCCAGAAATATTGGTATGACGTGAGTCACCTAAGACTGAAATCATGAGCATGGTTGCGCCCACCACGGTGAAATAAACCCCTAAGTCAAAAAGTGCTGCCGATGCCAAATGTAATTTTCCAAGAATAGGAACATTGAGATAAACATGCGCACTGGTTAAAAATGGACGTGACCAGAGCCATGCCAACACACCTGTGACACCTGCAATGCTTAAGCCTGTACCAATCCAGATTTCATACAAACGTCCCGACTTGGCTTTGATAAGCTGCTCGGCATAATCCTGACCCAAAGCAATATATTGAATGATCAACGCCATCGCGGTAATTAAGCCTGCAATGAAGCCACCACCAGGGTAATTGTGCCCGCGCATGAAAATATACAGACTGACGACTAAGGCTACAGGCAACACCCATGATGCTGTGGTTCGTACTAGCAGTGGAGAAGGGTTAAAGCGATAGGTCAGACCTTGGGTGATGGTGGTGCCGTGGGTTCGCATGCCATCCATCAGAGAGAGTGTTCCAATTGCAGCAATTCCTAAAACACTAATTTCACCAAAGGTATCGAAACCACGGAAGTCAACCAAAATCACGTTGACAATATTTGAACCGCCACCTAACGGTAGAGATTGCTGGACAAAGAACCATGAAATTGAATCGTGATCGCGAGTCAGCATCAACCATGTGATCCAGCCAATTCCTAGACCTGCAACAATCGCGATAATCGCATCGCGCCAACGCTGGGTTTGTGTTGATTCATAAGGGGTAAGCTGTGGTAATAATGATAAGCTCATCAGCAACAGTACAGTGGTGACCACATCCACTGTAATTTGGGTGAGTGCTAAATCAGGGGCGGACAATGCGATAAAAACCATCGTCACCACCAGACCGACCGCACCACTGATCAGCACCGCTTTAATCCGTTCATGGTGAAACCACAGCATCATCCAGCAGGCACTAAACAGCAATAACCATAAAATAATGGCAAGCCATGGAGCCTGAGTCAGTAAATGTGTACCTGTGCGAAGGGGATTGCTATACATTGGAATGAATAGCATCATCACGGTAAAGGCGATAATCCAAAACAAATAATGCTGTAATTTGCCTGTTTCGGTTTTGAGTTTGACAGCACGCGCAGCATAGACAATTTGCTGCATCAGATATTCAAAAATCAGTTTGCCTTGCAGTTTGCCCAGATAGTCTTCCATGTCGATACGGCGAATGAGCGCACCACGATTTAAATGGAAATAGAAGCTTGCGCCACCAAACAGCGCGATAATACTCATGATCAGTGGAATGTTGAAGCCATGCCAAATTGCAAGGTGTGCTCCATGAAATTCGTTGAGTTGTAGCGATGCACGAGTGACTTGATTGACCAGTGGTTCAGCAAAGAAAGCAGGGAAAATACCCACTAAAATACATAAACTTGCCAGCAAAATAATTGGGCTACGCATACCAAGCTGAGGTTCATGTGCATGAGGGTTGGGGATTTGTTCGCCGATTTCACCATCGAAAAATACCCCATGCACCAGACGGAACGAGTAGGCAACCGCAAAAATCCCTGCCAATGTAGCAACTGCAACGCCTAAAATGAGACTAAAACCAGACAAATGCTGAACCAGTTCAGTAAAGAACATTTCTTTGGATAAAAAACCATTGGTGAATGGCACGCCTGCCATAGCAGAAGCGGTAATCATGGTCAGTGTGCCTGTAAACGGCAGTAAATGCCACACGCCTTGTAATTTTTTTAGGCTACGCGTACCTGTTTCATGGTCAATAATCCCCGCGATCATAAACAACGCTGCCTTAAAAGTGGCGTGGTTTAAAATATGGAAAATTGCGGCAGCAACTGCAAGGGGCGAACCTAAACCGAGTAAACACATGATCAGCCCCAAATGGCTGATGGTGGAGTAGGCCAGTAAGCCTTTGAGGTCTTCTTTGAAAATGGCAAAGAAAGCCCCAATCGCAAAAGTCGTCAGACCGACAATCGTCACGAGATTGTGAAATAAACTGAAACCGACAAAGATCGGCAGTAAACGTGCGACCAAAAAAATCCCTGCTTTGACCATGGTCGCCGAATGCAAATAAGCTGAAACAGGGGTGGGTGCTGCCATGGCATTCGGAAGCCAAAAATGAAACGGGAACTGCGCACTTTTGGTAAATGCACCGAGCAGAATCATTAAAAGTGCAGGTACAAATAAAGGCTGTGTTTGCAGACTTGAACCGAGTGCCAGAATTTGATCGAGCTGGAAGCTGCCCGCCATTTGCCCAAGCAGCATAAAGCCCCCCAGCATTGCCAGTCCCCCCATTCCTGTAATGAGGAGTGCCATGCGTGAGCCACGTTGAGCTGCATCATAACGATGCCAGTAAGCCACTAATAAAAATGAGGAAATACTGGTGAGTTCCCAAAAAACCAACAACATAATCAGGTTGTTAGAGAGGGAAATCCCAAGCATGGCTGCCATAAATAGCATAAGCAGACCATACAATTTGCTCAGGGAGTTTTTTGGCCCTAAATAATAATAGGCATAAATAAAAATGAGTGTGCCGATGCCACTGATGAGCAAGCCAAACAGCAGCCCCAAGGCATCGAGACGGAAACTAAAATTAAGACCTAGTTCTGGAAGCCATAACCAAGTTTGCAACAGCGTTGCACCATGGAAGACGGAACTGGACTGACTGAGCAAAAGCCCAAAACAACTTAAACTCACGCTAATGGCGGTCAACATGTTGAGCAGGCGAGATGCCTTAGATAAACATGCAACCAATCCAGTGCCAAAGAGCAAAGGTAACAGTATGATTATGGCTAACACACCTGAATCCCTAGTTGTAAATTAGGTCGAAACCTAAACGTTATGTTTCTTTTAAAAATCAGAGGCGTGCAAGGAGCATTCCAATATTCAATTTCTAAAAGCCGAAGTGCGCTCTACTCGGTTGAAACCAAAAAGACCGACTGGGTTGAGTGATTAGAATATGTGCTGCACTAAAATAAGTGCAAGATTATTCTACATTTTTTGAATACTAAAGCCAGCCTTTTTCGAGTCGATTCTGCTGCTTGCCCGATAAATGCCTATTCTCATTATGATTTTTTTCAAATAAATTTGTTACAGAATGAAGCCGATTTTTTAGATGGGGTTAAGAGGTTGAAATGGCATGGGATTTGAGCGGATTTTTCTGCTTAAGTTGTTGGATTAGATCATAAATATAATGAATATTTAAACTGGTTTTGGCGCGGGTGCAGGCCACATACAGCAGGCGTAATTCTTCATCACTGATTTTGTGGTCATGGGCATTGAGTTTGAACTGATAGTCATCTTCCAGATGCACCCGATCCCATTCCAGACCTTTGGCTTTATGCGCAGTCGAAATCACATAGTCCGCTTCTTGAATCGGGGTAATTTTTTCCAAGGCGCGTTTTAATGGTGCTGTGCCATGATCATCTACCAATTTGACTAAAGGTTTAATGTCACTGCCTTCGTTGGTTTCACAGTATTCATGCACGTCATGCCATGAATTGAACCATGCCAGTTCAGGCACATCAGTCACGCGTTTGCCTTGTTTCAGCATACTGGCAGCATCAATAAAACGGTTCAGACGGGCATGATCGGCTTGCAAGCTGACTTTTTCACCACTGACCAAACCTGCTAACAGTAACTCCATGGCGCGGGCATTGGTACGGCATAAAATCGCATCGCGTTTTTTGGTATGTGGTTTGTTGAACACGGAAGATTGTCGTTCAGGGTTGCCATGCAAGGGAACGGTTTCTTTCAGCCCACCGAGCAGACTGTTGGCAACCTCGGCAATCGGTTCACCAAAACGAAATGAAGTGGTGAGACGTGATTCGGTCAGTGGCAGCTTTTGCATGGCATTGACTGCACCGCGCCATGCATAAATTTGTTGATGGGCATCGCCAACATAAATCACTTGGGTATTTTTCTGTTGCAGCAAAATACCGAGCATGAGCGGGTCGGCATCTTGCGCTTCATCAAACAGAATATAGTCTGCGGGAATATGCGGTTCCGACAATGCCCACAGTTTTAAATAAATGTCATGCCCAATCCCTGCCTGATGTTGTGGATTGACCGAATCCAGCCAACGGCGTTCCAATGCAGGGTATAAATGCTGTTGCAAGGCGGTTGCATCATCGGGATGCAGCCAACTCGGTACTTGTATATGGCGCGGTGCAGGATATTGCGAACTGGTGGCACAGAAGTAGCCCACAGCATTCGCCACGATACTGGCAAGGCGGCTTGGCATCAGTGCGTATTTTTCGTAACGTCCACCCATCAAACGGCGCAGGGTAATCGGTTCAAGCCGATATTCTTTCGCCAGAAAACTTGGACTGAGACGAGGTAAACGCAATTTGTCGGTAATGTTGCGCGGCACGCTACGGTAGGCAAGCGAGTGAAAAGTGCGGCTGTCGACATTGCGGTGAAACTTTTGTTGGGCTTCACTGGCAATGGCTTTGTTAAACGCCAGATACATGCCGCGCCGTTCAGGCATGGCAGCACTGATCATTTGCAGGGTAGTGGTTTTACCTGTACCTGCGTAGGCGACCACTTTAAATGATTCGCCACGAAGCGCATGCTCAATGGCGATCTGCTGTTCGGCAGTCGGTTTAGTGGGCTGCACGATTGGCCTTTTCAACCAGTCCAGATAAACCTTGGCGGCGTGCCAGTTCATTCAGCACGATTTGCGGGTCAATGTCGAAATAGCCGAGCATCACGATGCTGTGGAACCACAAGTCAGCCACTTCGTAGATCAGGTCATTTTTATTGTCTTCGCTGGCATGGCCAGCGAAATCTTTCGCAGCAATCACCGTTTCAATGCTTTCTTCGCCGACTTTTTCTAAAATCTTGTTGAGCCCTTTGTGATACAGCTTCGCGACATAAGAACTTTCAGGATCAGCCGCTTTACGCTCGATCATCATTTTGCCCAAGTAATCGAGTACATCGACAGTTTCAGCCTGTGCATTCGATGCAGACATGGCAAGGGTATGCGGATTGCTTGATGTCGTATTGTGGTAAATCTCGTTCGGATCTTTGAGCTGAGCATCGACAATTTCCCAACCGTTTTCAGTCAGTTTGCGATAGAAACACGATTCACGACCTGTATGGCAAGCAATGCCGCCATGTTGTTCAATTTGCAGCACAATCACGTCGGCATCGCAGTCGAGACGAATTTCATGCACAGTCTGGAAGTGTCCAGATTCTTCACCTTTATGCCAGAGTTTTTGACGTGAACGGGAAAAATACACCGCCTGTTTTTTCTCGGCAGTCAGTGCAAGCGACTCGCGGTTCATCCATGCCACCATCAAAATCCGTCCAGTATGATGATGCTGTGCAATCGCAGGAATCAGACCTTGTTCGTTAAATTTTACTTCATCGAGCCATTGCATATTGTTCATGGAAAATCACCAAATATCTTGCGTGGAATAAAAGAGGCTTAAATTAAGCAGGGCTATAGTGTACGGCATCTAACCAGTTTTCCAAAACCAATATTTCAGCATTTTGCCGCAGCCAATTTGAATCTAGGGCAATTTTTTCCAATACGGCGTGTTGTTTGTCGTGATGTACTCCATCCATCAGACACGCTATTTCACGGATCAGGACAAATATTGCATGGTTGCTTTTTCAAATGGTTTTTTTCTCAGTCTTTCTTTATGTGTAGATATTGGGATTGCCAATATCGCCATGATGACCCTCGCCATGCAGCGCGGCTATGCACAGGGTTTTTGTTTAGGACTGGGAACCTGTGTCGGCGATTTGCTCTATGCAATTGGCGCATTATTGGGGATGAGCGTGTTGCTACAATAGACAGCACTGGATGGCAGTATCAGAATAGGTTTGATTTCGACCATGCTTGCCTTGTGATTGTGCATACCACTGGGTCTTTGGATCGAACCAAATGGCAATATTCCCACGATTAATGAGAGCTCAGTTATATGCGGGCCAATTGGTTGTGCGGTAGATTTTGTGTGTAGGCTTCTTCATTTGAAAATTATATCGCTGAAGAAGCCCTTAAGAATAGCTTTGTGCAACAAAGCCAACTCCAGAACACACTGGACAGGCGTTGTTCAGGTGCAGTGGGAATCGCCCCCGTCGGCAAGATACCTATCATGATCTGACTGGTATCGTAAAACTGATGCAGGATTTCACGATTAAATTGCTGACACTCAGGGACAATTGTCCATGCGGCTCCCCAAGGATAAGGCTGATCAATCTTGACCCATGCCGATGGGCGCAGTTGACTACGTGCGCCATTCGCGACAATTACCGCATCAAACGCAGCATCGAAGGGATGTTGCTGGGCATCTTGCCCAATTAGCCGAACCTGTTCAGGGGATTCTTGGAGTTGCTGAATGTCATAGCCCATGTACCATGTGATCGCATCCCGATGCTGATTGACGGCGGTTTGCAGCACATGGCACAAGGTTGCACGGTGAATGCCTAATCCTGTGTAATGATTGCCTGCTTCATGATAATGGCTATTCACCAATAAACGACCATCGGCAAGCTGACCTTCTAAACCTGTGACTTTCGCCCCCAACTGGCAGGCATGTTCGAGAACACCCAAATGTTCAAACACAGCTAAACCCGCAGGTTGTAATAACAAACCCGCGCCGACAGGATCGAGATGTTGGGCTTTTTCAAAAATACTGACTTGAAAGCCTTGTCGGGCAAGCAGGGCAGCCGTAGCAAGTCCTGCGGTTCCTGCGCCAATAATGGCAAAATGGAGCGTTTTCATTTGAATGATTGATCGCTATTTTCATATTATTTTGCTGTATTTTGAGCATGTTGCAGGCGATTAGAATGGAATGGTGATTTAAAAAGAGAGATACCGCGATGTGATGCAAGCCATTGCTGAGTTTTTGGGATAAAAAAAGCGGGACATGCCCGCTTGAATGATCGACTTAACGTACAATCCGCCACAGTGCGATCAGACTGGCCACAACAATCAGTGGAATCGATACAAACCATGGGCTGATGATGGCGATGCTGAGTAAAATCGCGATCATGCTGCCAAAAATCCAGCTACGTTTTTGCTGCTGTTGCATCTGCAAACGTAAATGTTGTAATTCACGTAACTGTTTGTCTTGCCATGCGGACTGATTTTTTAAACCATTCAGACTATCCACAATCAGCGCAGGAATATCCTGAGCACCTAACAGTAAGTCAGGAATTTGCTGCCCTAACTGTTTGATATTTTTCACAGGATCCATATTGGATTTGACCCATTCAGTCAGAATCGGTTTTGCCAGTTTCCAGATATCTAGTTCAGGATAAAGATCGGTTCCCAGACCTTCCACGTGTACCAAAGTTTTGAGTAACAGCATCAACTGCGGTGGAATTTCTAAGTGGAAACGACGGGCAATATCCATCACCTGAATCAGGATGCCTGCAAAATCCAGCTCATGCATCGGCTTGGAAATCATCGGGCCAACGGTGCGGCGCATTTCGCGAGCCAAAGCATCCTGATCCGTTCCCGGTGGAATCCAGCCTGCCTGATGCACCACCTGAATCAGTTGCATGAAATTGCCATTCATCACGGCAAGTAGCATACGGGCAACCGTCATCTGATCCTGCTTGGAGAGTTCACCCATAATGGCGCAGTCAAGGGCAATATAACGCGGCTGCTGCGGGTTGATGGTTTCCACAAACACGTTGCCAGGATGCATATCGGCATGGAAAAAGTTATCGCGGAAGACTTGGGTAAAGAAAATGGTTAAGCCTTTTTCTGCCAAGTCTGCACGGTTTATACCGAGACGGTCAAAAGTCTCCGTATCTGAAATAGGCACGCCCGTAATACGTTCCGCCACCATCACATCGGTGCTATCCATATACACATCAGGCACATACATCATGCTTGAGCCTGTAAAATAATGGCGCATACGACGGGTGTTGTCAGCTTCGAGGGTCAAATCCAGTTCATTCAGAATGGTTTGACGGTAATTCTGAATAATTTCTGAGAGATGTAGCGCACGTGCTGCTTCAAGACGGTTTTCGAGGTTGTGCCCCAGCCACGTCAGAATTTCAAAATCTTGCAGAATTTGCGCCCGAATATTGGGACGAGTGACTTTGACCACCACTTCACGCCCATCATGCAGGGCAGCGGTATGGACTTGTGCAATCGATGCCGCAGCGAGTGGTTGCTCATCAAAACGGGAAAATAGCGTATTGATGTCAGCTTTCAAGGATTGCTGAATGCGCATTTTAGCGACATCGGCACCGAAGGGTTTGACTCGATCTTGCAACAAGACCAACTGCTGCAAAATTTCAGGGGCAATCAGGTCACGGCGAGTTGACAATAACTGCCCAAGTTTGATGGCTAATGGCCCCATATCCTCCAAAGCTTCTTTGAGCTTGAGCGGATTTTTCCCTTGTCTGCTTGACCATGCCGCAGGGTGCAGGCGAATCAGTTTCAGTAAGGGACGCGCCTTGATGGGGATGTCTTCCGCAGCAACCAACGTGTCGAGTCTATAGTGCGCAGCAATACGCCACAGTTCGAGTAAACGGGAAATATGCGGAATCATTAAAGCGGTCACCTAATCTTGTTTTGGGAGAATTTTCTGCTGTAATGCCTGAACTTTGGCTTCCAGTCGGTCAATATTTTGTTGCAAGGCACGTGTGCCTTGTTGCAGTTCATCCATTTGCCAGCGCGGGGCAAATAAACCACTGTCTTCTTTTAAGGTATCTTCGGCAAAAAACAGTTTGCTTTGGAGTGAGCGCTTGGCAAGGTTGGGTAGCTGCTGAATTTTACCGAGTTCATGGGCCAGTGTCGGGCCAATCCACGGCGACAAATGGGCTGCCAAGTCAGGTTCAATGCGCTGCAAAATGTCTTGCAGGCTTTGTAACAGGCGAAAATCACCTTGTACGGGAATCGTGCCGACTTCTTTGTCCAGTAATAATTTCAGTAGCTCAACCACATTGGCAACCTGTAAGGTCGTATCGGCAGTGCTTGGGCTTTGTTTGGGATCGAAAGGACGTTGTTCAAATACACTGGGCATTTCACTGTGCCCAGTCACCGTTGGCTCAAGGCGCAGGGTGTTTTCATCAAAGAAAACATCAACCGAGAGTTGTGGCGAGGCAATCACGACACGAAGCAGTTGCCCTTGGAGTTGATTGAGTTGGATGCGTGTAATCGCGTCAAGGTCAATCATACGATTGACCAGACGTTCAGCAGCACCTAATGCAAGAATTGACCACATCAGGGGCGTCCTCGATTAGAGTTTGAAACCACGGTGAACTGCAACGATACCGCCAGTCAGGTTATGGTAATCACAGTTTTGGAAGCCTGCTTTTTCCATCATGCCTTTTAAGGTGCGTTGGTCTGGGTGCATACGAATCGATTCAGCCAGATATTTGTAGCTTTCAGAATCATTCGCCACCAATTTACCCATCACTGGGAGTGCGGTAAATGAATACAGATCATACAGTTTAGAGAATGGTTCAAATACGGGTTTAGAAAATTCTAAAATCAGTAAGCGACCACCTGGTTTCAACACGCGGAACATTGATTCAAGTGCTGCATCTTTATCGGTCACGTTGCGTAGACCAAAGCTGATGGTTAACAGGTCAAAACTGTTGTCGGCAAACGGTTCTAAAGTTTCGGCATTGGCTAAGACGAAATCAACATTGGTACAGCCAGCATCGAGCAAACGGCTACGACCCACATTGAGCATAGATTCGTTAATGTCGGAAAGTACTACATGACCTTGAGGGCCGACTTCACGACTGAAGACTTTGGCAAGATCACCTGTACCGCCTGCAATATCCAGCACGTGCTGACCACGGCGTACGCCAGACATGTTAATCGCGAAGCGTTTCCATAAACGGTGAATACCAAATGACATCAAGTCATTCATAATGTCGTACTTGCTGGCAACCGAGTGGAACACTTCCGCAACTTTTTGGGCTTTGTCTTCAGTACGAACCGTTTTAAAACCGAAATGCGTGGTGTCACCGACATTGCCTGTTTTGCCTGCGCCACGTGGCAGGTTGTAATGCGGCACTTGTCCTGTAATGGGGGTGTCTTGTGGTGTTTGGTTCAGGGTCTCTTGTTGACCTTGTGGAGTCCCTTCAGGAAGAGGCGAGGTTAAAAAAGGACTAACTTTATTAGAATTTTCTGTCGACTCATTGGCTGTATTTGGCGTTGGGTGTTCGTTCGACATGAGTCTCTCCTCATTCACCTGTATAAGAAATTAGGGAGCATGATGACAGATTATGCAAAACTTTGCAGTGATCATCATGCTTGAATTGATCAATAATATACAGAAAAAAGTCTGTTTTGTATGGGGCGATTATTGAAAAGGCTGTGGATCGCCTGCGTGGACACGATGGATGACTTGGCGTTCCTGCGCGCTAAAATCACGGACGAATTTCTCTGCCGACTTGAGTGGTTTCATGGCGGTAAAGCCTTCATCCATAAAGTCATACATCATTTGAAAATGGTGTTTATACGCCACCGATTTACACATTTTAAAGGCAGTATGAACCATAAATGAGCGCAAATAACGGTCTAAGTAATGCCCAAACTCATCCGCCATACTCAGTTGTTTTAAACGTAAATCAGCCTGATCGAGTTGCAAATATGTTTGACGCATGATTTCGTCATTGAGCACTTGGTTGTGCGGATAGTTGTTTTGAATATGTGCCGCAACTTGCTCATCGAGTTCGACCGCATAAATTGCCAGTAGAATGCCATGAGTGCCTGCTTTAATCGCATTTTCAGGAATAAACTTTTCGGCTTTGTGGGCATACTTCATTAAGCGTTCGATTTGTTGTGCCAAGGCATCAAAGTCTGGACCACCATAAAGACGATTGACAAAATAATCGGCCATGAGTCGATTATTTTTTTCGGAAAATAGACCTTGATGAGAGTGTTTTAAACGATTTTTTTGCCATTGTTGTACATCTTGTAGGCGTTGGAATAACACAGGATCTTGATGATATTGCAATTGTTTATAGCGTTGTAGCAGTTGATCTAATGCACTGAGCTTTGACATTTCTCAAAATTACTGAAAAAGAAAGTTATCTTAAAACAGCTTACTGATAAAATTCTATGCTTTTACGTAAAAGCCAAGCAATTGATGAGCTAATGAATATAACCCGCCTCGCGTCCGATCATATCGCGTAAGCCCTGAACCAAGGCCTCAATCAGCTTTTCGATGACTAAACGCTGTCCTTTACGTGAGGCATACACCAGTTGCACCGTACCTGTATTAGATTGCCATTCGGGAAGAATTTGAATCAGATCGCCATTCTCCAAATCTTTTTGCACCGTCAAGATCGGTAAGTCAGCAATGCCTAATCCATCTTTTACGGCATAGTACACACCCGCCAAGTCATTACATTTCAAACGTGGTTCAAAATGAAAATCAGCGGTTTCACCTGTCGTCAAATGCTGTAAATGCCAAGTGTAACGGCTTTTCATCAGACCCAAAGCTACGGCAGGGTAGTGTACTAATTCCTGATAATTCTGAATTTCGTGTCCTTGCAGTAAGCTTTGACTCGCCACCAGACAATGGGTAGTTTTGACCACATCCCGCACGATTAAACTGGAGTCTTCATTCGGGTTGAAACTGGTACGAATCGCAATGTCGATATTGTCATGTAACACATCGACACGGCGACTGGTCAACTCCAGTTCGAGTTGGACTTTCGGGTATTGTTTTAAAAAAAGCATTCAGAATTGGGCGAATCTGAAACTGCATCATCACATTTGGGCAGCTAATTCGAACCAGACCTTGCGGCTCACTTTTTTGTTGTAAGAGTACGTTTTTACTGTATTCGATCTGGTTGACGATTTTTTGGCATTCTTCATAGAACTGCTGACCGAGTGGCGTGACCTGAAAGTATTGTGTAGTGCGTTGAATTAGCTTGATATTAAAGCGTTCTTCGAGTTCTAAAATCCGTCGGCTCAGTTTGGATTTGGTGATGTGTGTTGCTTCACTGGCTGCGCTAAAACCACCATGTTTGACGACCAAATAAAAATAATAGTAATCATCAAAAATATGCATGGCGAATTCCTGTGTTCGGACAGCGGCTAGATTGTAACGGAAGTTGTTTATCGCATATATAAGATAGTGCTTCTTATTTTTATGGATTTTTTGACTGCTGAATAACAAGTAAAATTATCCTCTAAATCAACTGAGGATTTCGACATGAAAAAAGTCATTGGGCAATATCGGACACAGCAAAAACACTGGGTGGGCGATGGTTTTCATGTCAGCACCTTATTTTCTTATGACCGTTTAGGGCAAGTGTTGAGTCCATTTTTAATGCTCGACTACGCCGCACCTGAATTTTTTAGCCCAACCAACACGCCACGCGGGGTCGGCGCACATCCCCATCGTGGTTTTGAAACCGTCACCATTGCCTATAAAGGTGAAATTTCGCATCGGGATTCACACGGCGGTGGTGGCACCATTCAGACGGGTGATGTGCAATGGATGACCGCAGGTGCAGGCTTGCTGCATGAAGAACTGCATTCTGAAGCGTTTACCCAACAAGGTGGTGAGCTGGAAATGGTACAGCTTTGGGTGAATTTGCCAGCTAAAGACAAAATGACCAAAGGCAAATACCAAGCGATTACCCAAGCGCAGATTCCTTCAATTGCGCTGGATGACGCAGGCAGTTATTTGCGGGTGATTGCAGGGCAATATGCCGATGCACAGGGCGCAGCTTCAACCTTTAGCCCTGTGAATGTCTGGGATATTCAACTGGCAGCAGGGCAGCAGCATGAATTTAACGTTCCTGTTGGGCAAACCTGTATTGTGGTGGTGCGCCAAGGCACCGTGCGGATTAACCAGCAATATGACGTGACCGATCACAGTTTTGTGTTGTTTGACCCAGATGATGCTGCGCCCATTCAGATCAGTGCTGAACAGGGCGCAGGGATTCTGATTTTGACAGGACAACCGCTGAATGAACCGATTCAAGGTTACGGACCTTTTGTCATGAATACCCAGCAAGAAATTATGCAGGCGATTCATGACTTTAACCGTGGTGATTTTGGTGAAATGTAAATCAGTTTAGCGCTGTGCAATATCAATTATTTGCGTTTCAATCCGTACACTGCGCAGCAAAGTCTTGGTGACGGGCGTTTTTTCGCAAATTGCCAATAATTTTTGTTTGAGAACTTCATCGAGTGCTGTATTAAATTCAAGATGGCGCTGAATATATTCAGTTCCATCTTGATGGCTAAAGAATTCGGTTGAAACGGCAAAGTTTTCGAGGTCAATCGCTTTATGTTTGGCATACATTCGTAATGTAATCATGGTACATGCGGCAAGACTGCTGCACAGCAGATCATAAGGCGCAGCGCCTTGATCTTGCCCTCCGAGTGATTTGGGTTCATCTGTTAAAAATTGATGCTCCCCGCAACTCACTAAACCTTTCCATGCTTCATTAAATGCTTCTACATGACTACGCCCAATAATACTCATCTTGATGCCCTCATATGTGTGGGAAATGTTGGCGCCTGTAGTCGTTGTCCATCATAATCATGAATTTCCCCAAAACGACGATCATGCGCAAGCCATTGTTGGTGAGCCGTTTTAATTTCTTGTTCAGTTCGACCCACATAATTCCACCACAGCAAAATAGGGGATTCAAAAGGTTCTCCCCCAATCAACAAAACTCGGCTTTTCGCTGCAAGCTCAATGACGATTTCTGTTGTGCCTGTTGAAAAGACCATCATATTGTCATTGCTCAGCGTTTGTCCATTAATTTGAACATCTCCTGTGAGCAGCAGCAGCCCATATTCAAATTTGGGATTGAGTTTAAAGCGGGTGGCTTGACTGGCAGATTGTGCTGTGCAGAAATCTACAGCCACTAATGGACTGTACACTTCAACAGGAGAAAGCTGTTCGAGGAATTCTCCGACCAATACGGTACATTCGAGTTGTTGCTGCTGAATAACAGGCAGTTGAGGATAGTGCTGAAATTTTGCAGGCATATCACGTTTGGCATCAGGAAGTGCAATCCATAATTGCGCAGTATGCAGCTCAGTTTCAGTTTGAGGCGCAACTTCTGTATGTGAAATCCCATGCCCAGCCGTCATAAGGTTGACTTGTTTCGGCTGAATCAATTGCTTTGACCCCAAACTATCCGTGTGCATCAAAGTTCCTGCAATCATCCAAGTAAAAGTCTGTAAACCGATGTGTGGATGTGGGCCAATGTCTAGACCTTTTCCTTGTGCAAACTGAACAGGGCCTGCACGGTCGAGAAAACACCAAGCCCCGATCATACGTTTCTCACGATGTGGAAGTGCGCGGGCAATGACAGTGCCTTGACCAATCTCGGCACGGCGTAAAGGAAGTTCAGTAGCTAGCGTTGACATGGGGGCATACTCATGAAGATGATGACTCTGATCTTAGCAGGCATTGTTGAGGACTCATCTGGTGAGTTTAGTAAATCATCATCCTATAAATAGAAAAATGAAGATCCGTTCTTGTCAAGTGCAGTTGAGCTACATAGCTTTTAGAAAAAATACACTATAATACGCGCTTTATTTTCCACCTGTTTGCTCATGATGCAAAGATTCCTGTTTTTGCTTATTGGCGTGCTACTGGCATTGTCATGGCTATCTCCAGATCACTATACACCGTGGCTCACCTTTTCCAGTGAATTGTTTGCTTATGCAGCAGCACTATGTACGCTGGGATTGTATATCGACAAACCATTAGCATTGCCTAAACAACAATTGCCATTATTTTTGATTGCCTGTATTCCATTTTTACAGTGGTTACTGGGGATCGAATTTTACTTCAGTAAAGCCTTGTTAGCTGCTTTATATGTATTTGCCTTTGCCATGATGGTGGTACTCGGCTTCAATCTCAGTCGTGAACCAGTATCGCGTCAACAGATTTTTAAGGGCTTTAGTCTTTTAACCTTTGTTGTTGGGCTCATTACGGTCGCAATCGCACTCTTACAATGGCTGCATTTAGATCAAGGGATTCTAGGCGTGATGCAGTTGCGCGGAAATCGTCCGTATGCCAATTTTGCTCAGCCCAACAATATGGCTACTTTCCTGATGATGAGCCTCATGGGGTGCTTATATCTCTTTGAAAAACGCATCTTACCGACATGGCTGGTGACGATTGGGGCATTATTGCTGACCTTTACGATTGCCCTGAGTCAATCACGTACACCATGGGTGGCGTGTGTGGTTTTGAGTATTTATTTATTTTTTAAATTGTCTGCAACAGAGCAGCGTTTCACTCGATATCATGTTTTGGCATGGGTGAGTGTCTATGTAGGCTGTTTGTTGGCGATTCCAAGCTTAAATACCATGCTGGTCAATCTGGGTTTATCTCACTCTGAGATGTCAGATGTGATTGAGCGTGCAAGTTCAAGTCACTCGCGCTTTAATATCTGGATGCAAATGCTCTATGCCATTCAGCAGCATCCACTTATGGGGTATGGCTGGAATCAAACCAGTTATGCACAATTGGTTGGCGCAGACTTCCTTGAGCATAATGAGCGAACCAACAGTGCCCACAACTTAATTTTAGAATTATTGGTCTGGAATGGTGTGGTGCTAGGCACAGCGATTGTCGCATATATCGCTTGGTGGATTTGGCAGTTGAATAAACAGGTCAAACAAAGTGAAGCTTTGGTGGCTACACTGATGGTGTGTTGTGTTTTGATACATGCCATGTTTGAGTTTCCACAGAATTATGCTTACTTCTTATTGCCTGTCGGTTTTCTATTGGGCGTTATACAAGCACATACACGGACATCTATGGCAACATGGCAACTCTCTGCCAATCTAAATACTTTTATTTTGGTGCTGTCCATTTTACTTTATGGTCTGATTTGGCGAGATTATCTGAGTGCTGCAGATGCTCTAAATCAGGGGCGTAAACATTCAGACCAAGGCATTCCTTTGGTCAAACCTGATCATCTTTATGTCTTGGATCAATTTGATCAGCGTGCAGAATGGTATTACTTAAATCGTTTTAGCTATTTAACGCCAAAGCAGCTCGAACGCTATCATCATGTGGTTGTGATTACACCAACACATTATGATTTATATAAATATGCTCAATTACTGGCTTATAATGGTAAAATGCAACAAGCACAGCATCAGCTTAAATTAATTCATGGTTTATATCGGGTGGATCATCCTGATAACCAGCTATTGCTCGATCAAGATCACAATGGCAATCCACTGCATTAAATTTTAAGCCAATAAAAAAGCTGCCATTCGGCAGCTTTTTTATTATTCGTCAGCCATATTGCTTTGAATATAATTTTCGATACCGACACTTTCGGTCAGGTCAATTTGTGTTTCAAGCCAGTCCCAGTAATCTTCCTCAGACTCTAGAATTTCCTGTACCAAGTCACGTGAAACATAATCTTGAAGCTGTTCAGACAATGCAACAGCTTGTTTGAGAGCCTCAATGTTTTCTTTCACTTTACGCACATCGCATTGCAAAACTTCAAGAGTATGTTGACCAATATAAAGTTTGCCTAAATGCTGTAAATTTGGCAGACCTTCTAAAAATAAAATTCGTTCAATCACTTTATCTGCATGTTTCATTTGACGAATAGATTCTTTGTAATCGGCTGAACCGAGCTTTTCGATGCCCCAGTCGTTAAACATGCGTGAATGTAAGAAATATTGATTGATGGCAGTGAGATGGTGATAAAGTACCTGATTCAACTGATTAATGACTTCACGATTGCCTTTCATTATTATTTCTCCGCAAAAATATAAGCTTAAACAGAAGTTAAGCAATAATAAATTGATCTTAACCAATATCGAGTATTGCTGCGAGTAGTTTATAGAACGGCAAATGAAAATCACAATCACACATAAAAATAAACCTACCCTTGAGTCGAGGGTAGGTAAAAGAAGTCAACAACAGATTTATGATTAGGCAGCGACAGAAATCTTTGCAGCAATTTCAGCTAATTCTTCATTAATAATGCTACGTGCTTCAGGCGCACAGCGTCCACAGCATGTCCCTAAATCCAGTAAGTCACGGATTTCTCGGTAAGTTTCTGCACCATTGGCAACTGCATCCTTGATGTCTTGGTCAGTAATACCACGGCATAAACAAACATACATGTGCGCACCTATAAGAAGATAAATACGATGATTGATATTATTGATAATTATTATTGTTTGTCAACTTGTTTCATTTGCATTTTGTCTAAACTTTCATTGGCTTTTTGAATAAAAAAAAACCACCTGATCGGTGGTTTTATATCCATGCTGAAATGCTTAAGGAATAATCACAATCCCATCCATTTCAACGAGAGCACCTTTAGGTAAACTAGCAACACCGAGTGCAGCACGAGCAGGGTAAGGCTGAGGAAAATACTCACCCATAATTTGATTCACAAGCTGAAAGTTAGATAAATCTGTCAAGAAGATATTGAGCTTAGCAAAATCGGCTAGAGAACCACCTGCAGCTTCACACACGGCTTTAATATTATCGAATACACGGCGAATCTGCGCTTCAATGCCATCTACCAATTCCATGCTGTATGGATCTAAACCGATTTGCCCAGAAAGATACAAGGTATTCCCAACTAAAATGGCTTGAGAGTAAGTTCCAATTGCAGCAGGTGCGTTTTCAGTATGAATCACTTGGCGTGACATGAAGATCTCCTTTACAAATTCAATAACCGAATTAAATCAATATATAACACACAATGCTTTCACTATGCGCTTACCTTTACACAACTTTATGTGTTTCAGTAATCGTAATAGGCGTATCTTGGCGTAAAATGCGTGGAAAGCCAAAATGCATTCGTAATTCACGAATCACTTGTGCAATTTCTTTACGGTTATTGACCACGACATTGACGTAGGTTTTATGATCTTGGGAGCGTACCATTTCGACCCCAAATTTTGCTTTACGACATTGGTAGATGAGATCAGAGATCTGCTCATCATCCATACTCATATCAATACACAAATAAGCGGTAAAACTGACATCGTCAACATTATGTTCACTCCAGTGAAGCGGCATAATATTCTCAGGATGCAAATGTTGCTCATGCAACAGGTTATAGCAACGTTCACGATGCACAATCAAACCACGTCGTGATAAGTGCCCTTGAATTGGATCACCTAAAATTGGATTACAGCAACGGGCATATTTGACATCAATTCCATCAGTTCCTTGAATAAGGCGATGTGAGCTTTGCTCTTCTTCAAATTGACTATCGCTAGAAAATAAATGGTTGGCAACCAGTTGTGGTAACAGATCACCCACAGCAATTTGTTCGTAAAGGGTATTTTGACTGTCGAGATGACGCCATTCTAAAACATTTGCCCAATCATCGGCTGAGAGTTGATGGCTTGCGCTGTTAAATAAACGTAATGCACGGTCTAATGCTTGCTTGCCAATAATTCTTTGTTCTTCAATATCTTGATCACGTAAGATGTTTTGAATTGCACGACGTGCTTTTTGTGTATTGATAAAACTGAGCCAGTCTGGATTGGGTGTCGCAAGTACATCAGTCAATATTTCAATAACTTGACCACTGCTAAGAGGCGTTGAAAGAGGGCGTGTTTCACCATCAATTTTTGCGCCAATCGCATGATTACCAAGGAAAAGGCTGGCAGCATAAGCAAAATCTACAACAGTTGCACCTTGTGGCAACTCATGTAAATGCCCTTGTGGTGTATATACCCAAATTTTTTCCTGATGCAGATAATCAAGTAATTCATTGAATGTGGTTTTTGCACACTCGCCATCAATCAGTGTATTGAGATTTTGCATAGATGCCTGAATCGCTGAACGGCAGGCTTGCGGTGCATTTTCCCCTAAAACCACACCAAAACGTGCAGCTTTACGCATCAATTCAGTTTGAATGGTTAATGAAAGTGTCGTTTTTTCACCTTTGAGTTTCATCATTAATGACTGGTTGCCCCCTGGTAGCGGACGGCGAATGTGATCATCAAATTGTAAAACTTGGAAGTTTTCTCGCAAAATTTCCACCAAGCGATCACAATCTGCAATGCTGGTCAAAATAATTTCAAAGGTATGGCTACGAGTGAGTTCCTGTAGGTTAATGTCATTTTTCAGAAAATGGCGAATCAACTCAATATTGTTATTTTTCTTTTTAATGCGGCCTGCAATTTGATGCTGTTGCAGCAACTGAGTCAGATTTTTTTCCCAAATTTGCTGATATTCACAGCGTTTAGGTCGAGTCTGTTGCAGTGCTTGCTGGATTTCATTAAATACATCAAGATCAAGATTTTGATAACACAGATATTCGAGGTTATCCCCCATTTCATTCATACCGACGATTCGTGCCATTGGAACAAAAATATCAATGGTTTCTTGGGCAATACGTGCACGTTTATCTGGACGTAAGGCATCAAGCGTGGTCATGTTATGGTAACGATCGGCAAGTTTGATAATAATGACACGTGGATCTTGAAGCGTTGCCTGAAGAATTTTACGGAACGATGCCGCCTTATTGACTTGCTTGTCACTCGAATGGGTCAACTTGGTGACGCCATCGACCAGTTCTGCCACGACCTTGCTAAATTTTGCGGCAATTTCTTCTTTGGTAAATTCGGTATCTTCAATCACATCATGTAGCAGTGCTGCCATGAGTGTTTGAGCATCAAGACGCATGTGTGCCAAAATACCGCAGACCGCAATCGGGTGCAGCACATAAGGTTCGCCACTTTTGCGCGTTACACCACTATGCGCAAGGTCGGCGAAATCACAGGCAGCAAGCACCAGCTCGACATCTTTTTCTGACAAATATTCGTCAATAATCAGTTTAAGTTGTTGCTTTGCTTGGCTGACTTCTTCGCCTGGCATAAACCACCTTTAAATAATGCTAAATCACAAATAGAAATGTAGCCCTTTAATGAAAAACATTCTACGAGTCTTGTCAATTTGTCTGATTGAAAAAAAACCTGAAAATTTCAATAAAGTTGATTGTTTTAGTCGATTTTGCACTAAAATAGAGCAAACAAAAAAGCCTAGTTGAACCAACTAGGCTTTTTATACAGAAAATTTGAGCTTAGAAAGTAAAGCCTTCAAGGTTCAAATTATTCGCAGAAAGCGCAAGATCAAGACTAGAAGTTTGGTAATCTTGCTCACGTTGTTTCAAAATGTCTTTGCTCACATGACCTGCTGCAATTTCACGCAACGCCACAACGGTTGGTTTATCATTGTCCCACTCTACAGTTGGTTCAATGCCTTGGCGTGATAATTGGCGCGCACGTTTACTTGCCACGAGGACCAATTCAAAACGGTTGTCTACATGGTCTAAACAATCTTCAACAGTTACGCGTGCCATAAGAAATCTCTTACTGAGTTAAATTTAACTAGACTGTGCAGTATAAAATGCTTTGCGAATAGACTCAAGTTTTAATCAATTTTCAGGGCACAACAATTTAGCAATTAATTGTTGATGACGATTGGCTTGCTGCAACATGGTCAAACGGTTGGCATTAATGACAGATTCAAGGTCATGTAAGGCTTTATTAAAATCATCATTGATAATAACATAATCAAAATTGACATATTGCTGCATGTCAGTAATAGCACAGCTCAAACGATGCTCAATCACTTCAACGGCATCAGTCCCTCGATTAGATAAACGCTGGCGTAAATCAAACTGGCTTGGAGGTAAGATAAAGATTTGTTTTGATTGTGGAAAAAGTTTTCTAACTTGTTCAGCACCTTGCCAATCAATCTCAAGAAGTACATCATGACCCTTTTCAAGCTGTTGGCGTACAGTGGCTTGGGACGTTCCATAATAATTGCCAAAAACTTCGGCATATTCAATAAAACCGCCGTGTTCAACTTGCTCTAAGAAATGATCTTTGCTTGTGAAATGGTAATGGACACCATCGAGCTCACCGGGACGTTGCCCACGCGTTGTATGAGAAACAGAAACATGTAAATTGGTTACACGTTCGAGCAGGGCTTTGACCAGAGATGTTTTGCCCGTTCCCGACGCAGCAGAAACGACAAACAATAGACCCGACATGATATTTTTTCCTGATATGATAAAATATCTTCTCTATTTTAGAGTAGAGTGCCGCTAAACTGAATAGTTTGGCTGATAAATTCAAAAAAACAGTGACTATGTGTCAGATTGAGGAAGTTATGGAAATTGTATTGGCTAACCCACGAGGCTTTTGTGCAGGTGTTGACCGTGCTATTGCGATCGTCAATCGGGCACTTGAATGTTTCCAGCCACCCATCTATGTCCGCCATGAAGTGGTGCACAATAAATTTGTTGTTGATGATTTGCGCCAAAGAGGTGCGATTTTTGTGGATGAGCTTGACGAAGTACCCGATGATAATATTGTCATTTTTAGTGCTCATGGGGTTTCTAAAGCAGTTCAGCAAGAAGCTGCACGTCGGGGGTTAAAAGTTTTTGACGCAACTTGTCCATTGGTCACCAAGGTTCATATTGAGGTGACCAAATATGCTCGCGAAGGTATCGAGGCAATTTTGATTGGACATCATGGGCATCCTGAAGTTGAAGGAACGATGGGGCAATATGATAAAAGCAATGGCGGTGAGATTTATCTGGTTGAAGATGAACAAGACGTTGCTGATTTACAAGTGAAACATCCTGAACGCGTTGCTTTTGTTACGCAAACCACACTTTCAATTGATGATACTGCTAAAGTGATTGATGCTTTGCGTCAAAAATATCCGCATATTCAAGGTCCTCGTAAAGATGATATTTGCTATGCAACCCAAAACCGTCAGGATGCGGTGCGTGACTTGGCTGAGCAGTGCGATGTCGTATTAGTTGTGGGTTCACCCAATTCATCCAATTCGAATCGTTTGCGTGAACTGGCTGAGCGTATGGGCAAGGCTGCCTATTTGGTTGATAATGCCGAGCAACTCCAAGCAAACTGGTTTCAGCCAAATACAAAAGTGGGGGTTACAGCAGGCGCTTCAGCACCAGAAATTTTGATTAAACAGGTGATTCAACGTTTGCAAGATTGGGGGGCGGATGTGCCCAATGAATTGGATGGGCGTGAAGAAAATGTAACTTTTAGTTTGCCTAAAGAGTTAAGAATTCATATCGTTCAGGCTTAAAAAAGTAGAAAAAATGAAGGCGGATAGTTACTTGTCCGCTTTTTTATGCCTTTTATCCTAATTGTATTTTGTTTGTAATAAAAATAACTATGATTTTAAATAGGGAATGGGCTGTCTATAGGCAAAAAATGAGAAAAGTTTGGGGTTTTACGCTTGTTGAACTTATGGTGACTATAAGTTTAATGGCGATTATTGCGGTTATAGCTATACCCTCATTTAATAATCTAATGCTAAAACAAAATCTAAATAAAAGTACACGTGAACTCGTTATTACTTTAAATAAAGCACGGAGTAAAGCAGCCCTTGAACGTCGTCTTGTAACCGTTACTTTAAAGCCATCATCAGAAGATACAAAAAGTACTCTATCAGAAGATACAGAAAGTACTCTATCAAAAGATGAAAGTACTCTGAATTGGGTGGCCTCTGGAAAGACTACTTTAGTTTCAACTACAACTGCAGTAATTTTTCGTAGCGATGGTTTGGTTCAAGATCCGATTACGCCCACAATACCTTTAAGTTCAGATTTAACCTTGGTACTTTGTGATAATGCTCAGGCGGATGCTAAGTATTCTAAAAAAATCATTATTTCCCGCATGGGAACAGTACAACAAGGCGAACTTGTTTCGGGGAGTTGCAATGCAAGTTAAATATCAACAAGGGGTAGGATTGCTCGAAGTATTGGTTGCATTAATGCTATTGGCAATTGCAGTACTAGGCTTTGTTGCGTTACAGCTTCGAGCAGTTGAAGCCACAGCAGAAGGTGCAAACCGTATTCAAGCTATCAATATTGCACGAGATTTGGCTGAAAAAATACGGATTAATAATTCTGCTATAACCGAATATCAGACTCAATTAGCCAATAACGACAATAACGACAATAACGGGAATAACGGGAATAACGGGAATAATGGCAATAACGGGAATAACGACAATCAGGCTACTTCAGGTAGTAAGTGTTATACAGGTTTTTGTACGCCAACAGAAAAAGCGGTATTTGATGTTCATGAAGCTTCTGTACAGGCAACCAGTGCAGGTATGACTTTGAATATGATCACTTGCCCAGGTACAGCAAATGGCCGTCGTTGTATTTATGTTGCTTGGGGTAAAACAGACCCCGTAGATACAACTGCGATGACAACAGGACATACCGAATGTACCACTAGTTCAAGTTCAAGTTCAAGCTTTTCTTACAATGATAATTCGACCTGTATTGTGATGGAGACCTATTAAGATGCGATATTCACAACGAGGGTTTACGCTTATTGAACTCATGGTATCACTGGCTTTGGGTTTAATTATTGTGGCAGCAGCGGTTATGCTTTTTATTGCAGGGCAAAAAAGTTTTGCGCTACAACAAGGTGCTGCTGATATTCAGGATAATGCCAATTTTGCCTTAAATTACATGGCCAAAGATATTCGGATGGCAAATTTAAATGCTGTAACTGCAACCATGACTGCGAGTTCTGCAAATGGTGGCATTGTTTTTAGCACAACCAATTTGGCAGGTATATCGACTGCCAATGTCAGTAAAAGTGAGGTCAGCAATACATCAAATGTTGATGTGGGTAGTGATCAACTGGTTATTCAATATTTGCCAACACAAGCTCAAATTGACAGTGGTTTATTCGATTGTGAAGGAACACAAGTTCAATTTATTGATCCTGTAGCAAAAACTATTCCATTTGTAGTAGAACGTTATTTTGTGCGTCAGGATGACAAACTCAATAGCAACGAAACATCCGCAACAGCATTAGCGTTAGCGTGTGATGCAGGGCGTGCAACAAGTGCAGGTATTATGACTTTTAGTCCAGCTTCTTCTTCTCTTAATTTTGGACTTAATGGTCAAATCATTATGAAGCGTGTTGACTATTTTAGAGTCTTGTTGACGGTACAAAATAGCGCAGGCAGTTTGAGAGACATGAGTATTTCAGACTATGTCACAAATGCACCGACAGCACGTATTTTAGGTGTAAAACTAGGTGTATTAACCCGTTCGAATCAATCAGTTGGTGTTGATTCCAATATCGATCTAACAAAATCATTTGCAGTATTGGATAAAACGGTAACTTTAAACAGCACGATTCAAAATATTAAAACAAAAAATTTACGTCAGGTGGTCGCACAGGCTGTCGCTATGCGTAATGCTTTGGGAGATCGTTAAAGATGATGAATCAACGTTCTCAAACAGGGGCAACACTGATCATTGTTTTGGTTGTGTTACTTCTTATTACTATTGTTGGTACATTGGCAATTCGACAAAGCTTAGTGTCGTTAAATATTGCAACCAATGGCCAGGCACAGCAGTTAATGTTTGAAAATTCAGATTCAGCCGTTTTTACTTTACAAGATGCTGATAATTTATCCCAAGAATTGGCAACCAATGGCATGTTTGGTTACATTCGAACCAGTAGTAATAAGGGTAAGGAATTGGTGTTTTGTTATCGTGGAACAAATACTAATTTTTTCACACTTTCAAATGCCAGCATCATCAAATGGCAGTCAGGTAGTGCACCCATTAATAGTGAAATTGGAATCGCAGGCTATTGTAATCCAAGTAGTTCATCTAATTATTATACCAGTGGGCGCAGTGTCGTCATGACACAAATCACAGTGCAGTTTGTTGATTCTTCAACAACTGATACTCCTTTCTCGGGAACTGTGGATGGAACAGATAGTGATTCGGCAAAAGTCATCAGTGCTGAAAAAGCCATTGTACATGCTGTATCACTTATGCCGACACTCTCTACAGCTTCGACTTCAGCTATTTATAGTTGTTTATCTACTCATATGAGTAATCCAGTGGTTCCAGCAGGCTACACCGCATCTTCAGGAGCAGACCAGAGCATTTCAGAATGTCTGGCTGGTTTAAATGTGCCGTTCACGACACATATTTCTGAGTACACGTTAACACAAACTCTGACAAGTAGTAGTTAAGGAGAGCGTGATGAAATTATTGATTCAACTTAAACAAACCCTTCATCGCTTTCAACAAGGAATCGCTGCATTCTTATCTGGGGCGATGACTTTACTACTTTGTTTGGCTATTCCTGCCACACAAGCCAGTGATATCGAGATTTATAAAAAGGCTACGGCAGGTACAGTCACCATTATGTTCTTGCTCGATAACTCGGGGAGTATGGCGAGTACAGATTCTACAGGGATTACCCGACTAGAACGTGTACGTCTTGGGATGATTGAAGCCCTTGCAGGTGGGGATGGTGTTTCAAAAATTGATGATGATAAAGTGATTGGTTTATCTACATTTTATAGCAACTCTGCAGGCTATGTAATGGTTCCAGCACGTGCCTTGAGTACTACAATTGCGGGTGGTGGTACTTATACTCAAAAAAAACCAATGGTTAAATATTATTATAATGGTTCAAAGTATGTATATAGCTCATGTACAGCATGGAGTGATTATGCAACCTGTACCTCATGGGGAGCAACAACAACAACTGCACCAGCATTAAACAGCTATACGAAGACAGCCTGTGCTTATGTAAATAGTAAAACATGTACTTTGTACTATACAAACACCACCATAAGCGTGACAGATCAACGAACCTTGTTGTTGAGCTTTTTAAGTACATGGACGGGGAGCTTTGCAACACCTTCAGGTGAGGCATATGCTGAGGTAGGTGCTTATATGTTGGGTACGACTACAGCAGGTACAAAAACTTGGTATAGCTGTGGTAGCAGTGGGTCAACAAATAAAAGTAGCTGTACAACTAGTACTAGTACCCCAACGGTAACAAGTTATACTTCAGATGGTGGTACAACAAGTGGTACAACCACAACGACTTATTATTATTTAACAAGTGGCAGTAAAACAACCTACTATTATAAATCAGTTGCTACAACGCCAACAGGAAGTGGCTTCCCCTATTCAGTTGACGGTGCTAAAAACGCTGCTCTTACAGCGTATACATCTCCTGTAAATACCGATAGTACTCAGTGTAGTGGGCAGGGGATTTATTTTTTAACAGATGGTGAACCAAATGGTAATGGAGATAGTGTGGTTAAGGCTTTAATGCAAAATGCCTTAACCAGTACTTATAGTAATAATATGACTTGTTCAGGTACTTTATTTAATAGTACTGGGGCAAATTATTCTGGCAATGCATGGAATTGTATCAGTGACTTCTCCCAGTTATTACGTAACAGAACTATTGCTGGTTCAACAAGTTCAAACAAGCTTAATCCTCTAGGTGTTGATATTAAAACCGCAATTGTGGGTTTTGGTGATACTATGAATAATATAACATCTTATAGTAGTTCTCTCACTCAGTTGCAAAACTTAAATAATATTGCTGGTTTAGCTAGTACCAATACTGATCTGAGTGCAATTAAAGCCGCATTAAATAGCGATGCAAAAAAAGCTGCTGCGTGGGGTGTATATGGTGGTGGTGGTTGGTACGCAGGTTCGAGTTCAAGTGACGTTGTCAATAGTGTAAACAACTTTATTACTTCATTAACTACTAATATTCCTGCTGTAACGACAGGTGCATCATACATTCCAACCGATGAACTCAACCCGACCGTTGTACAAAATTATGCTTACTCTGCACAGTTTCAGCCAACTCCAAGTGAAGTTTATCAGCTTTGGGCGGGTAACCTAAAAAAATATAATGTTATCAGTGGTTTGGTTAAGGATATTAAAGGTAACTCTATTGTTGATAGTAGCGGTACTTACGTGACTAACTACGATATTTGGTCGCAATATGTGACAGACTCTAGCTTAGCATCGACAGGTGGTGTGAAAGGTGTTTTACCGGTGGGTATGACATCATCTTATGTTGCCAATCGTAAATTATTAACCAACCGAGATAGCAGTGGAGCAGTCACAGCTACAACATTAAATCAAATTGGTTCAAGTTATGTCACCAATACAACTGATGTGGATCGTGGTTATCTTCTATCCTTGCTAGGCTATGTGATTAGTACTCCAGATGATACAACCAGTTTACCAACAACGACAGCAGGGTTGTCTGCGCTGAGTAGTCTTCGTCAAGTCGGTGCAGTCATGCATTCTACACCTGTTTTGTTGACTCAGTCAGGTACAGTAATCACCACAGGTGGCGTGACCAGTAGCTCAAATCGTGATGATTATGTTTTATTTGGTACAACACAGGGTGTCTTGTCTGTTGTTGATGCCGATACTGGGGAAGAGAAATTTGCTTTCTTACCGAATGAATTGATTACCACACAAAAACGAGCTTTCCAAACCAATACGGCAACGACAGGGTTTAGTAGTTCTACCTATCAAACGCTTTATTATGGCGTTGATGCTCCTTGGACAGCTTATAGTGAGTATGTTGCAAAGACTGATGGTAGCTTAACTGTTGGCTCTTCTGATATTAGTAGTGCAACAGGCAGTGGTATGCAAATGGCATACGGTGGACTACGTATGGGTGGACGAAGCTATTATGCTTTAAATCTGAAAGATATGAGTAATCCGAAGATTGCGTTCCGTATCGATCCAAATAATACAGCTGTGTATTGTAATAGTAGCTCACAGACGGATACCCCAGAAACTTGTTCCAGTTCAAAAACTTATAAAGAGTTGGGTTATATGGGACAGAGCTGGTCTAAGCCAAGTGTCGGTTGGGTGAAATGGAAAGGTTCTAAACGGTTGGTGATGTTTGTTGGTGGTGGCTATGATGCAGGTGGTACCAACGGTGATGGCACATTCAGTAGTAGTACAGGTGAACGTACTGCATTTTCAGGTTATGAAGGAGAATATAATAGCCAAGCCAATAACAAAGGTTCAGGTGTCTATATGTTTGACGCCTTGACAGGTCAGTTACTTTGGTGGGCTGGTGCAAATGCGACCTCAGCAAATACAACCTCAGGCGTTCAATATACAACCTCAGCCAACATGAAATATAGTGTAGTCAGCCAAATTAAAACAGTTGACCGTGATTCTGACGGTTTAATTGATCACTTGTATTTTGGCGATTTGGGTGGGCAGGTTTGGCGTGTTGATTTAAATAACACCTTAACCTCAACCACAGATACCAGTATGTTTGCAAAAACGCCTGTACGTTTGCTCAACTTAAATAATGGTCAGTACAGCCCACGTTTTTATGATATGCCTGCATTTTCAACTTATACGAATAATGGTTCGAAATTTGGTGTTGTGACGATTGGTAGTGGAAATCACAGTTCGCCACTATTTGATACTTCGGATACAAATTATAAAAATGATGCGATTTACAATATTTATGATAAGGATGTAGCGCGTTCTGATTTATTTAATATGAACAGTGCCAATTCAGCTTATACGGTCTGTGCTGCAACGAGTACCACATGTACAGGTTCTACTTTAAATACATCAGACAATACACTTTCGAATCTCGGAAAGCTTGCAAGCAATGCAAATAAAACAGCAGTTGCGCCCTATGCTACAAAAGAAGGTTGGTATTATTATTTTGCATCAAGTATGACGCAGGATGAGAAAATTCTGACGACTCCAATTGTACTTGATTATGATCTTTACGTAACCTCTTATGATGGTAGCCAAGCAGGTTCATCGGGTGACTGTGGTTCTGGTGTAAAAGGTGAAAGCTATGTAACACAATTCTGCATGCCATATGGTGTATGTACAGCCACTGAGGTTGCAGCTTCGAGCTTCATTTCGCATACATCTATAGGAACAGGGATTGTTGCCCCAAGTGTTGGATCAAGTAATAGTTCAGGAACAAATCGTGCATTAATTACGGCAACTGGAGCTTTAACAAGTGGCTCTAATGCTGCTTCAACATATTCAACAGCATTGGCATTACTGCCAAAACGTTGGTATGAAACGAGCAAGTAGAGTGTTTTTAGCATGAACATGAATCAAATTTCAAAAAATCGAGGATTTACGCTGATAGAATTAATGGTAGTGGTTGTAATTGTTGCTATTTTAGTAGCAATTGCAGTTCCTGCTTATCAAGAGTATGCACGACGTTCTCGTGCATCTCAGGCTGAGCAGGAAATGCAGCGCTTGGCTGTTTTGTTGGATCGTCATAAAGCCCGCAATTTTAATTACAAAGGTTTTTCGACAACAACAACCACAGTGGCAAGTAATACATCATATCCCTATACCCTGACCATCGTTGATCCAGATGTAAGCAATGTTACTTTGACAAATAGTACAGCCGTGGGTCGTAATTGGGCAATCAAAGCAACAACGGCAGATGACAGAAATTATAATTATTTATTAACGAGTACAGGGGTTCGCTGTAAGAATAAGACACAAAGCAGTGTTTCATATACGAGTTGTGGTACTACTGGTTCAGAGAGTTGGTAAATGACAATATACAAGCCAAATGGTTTTACTTTGATTGAATTAATGATTGTTGTCGCAATAATTGGGGTTTTGGCGGCGATTGCTTATCCAAGTTATACCAAATATAAGATAAAGGGAAATCGTGTTGATGTACAAAGTGAATTGATGCGAGTTGCTGGACGCTTACAAAGTTATAAGCTGGCGAATAATACTTATGCAAGTGCAACATTGACTGGTGTTGGTGGAACAGCAAATTATCCAAGCACAGGAACAGCGTATTATACAATTTCATTGGCTCTTGATGACGATAACCAAGGCTATACCTTAACGGCTACACCAGTCAGCTCAAGTCTACAAACAGGTAATGGCGTGGTGTGTTTAAACCAAGATGGACAAAAGTACTGGTCGCAAGGAGCGACAGCTTGTGTGCTAAGCAGTACATCAACTTGGGATACTAACTAAAATATATCTATGGTTTTGTAGGTAGCTTGCACAGAGTATAGACCAATACTCTGTGTAAGCTGATCAAACTGAGCTAGGCTGTACTAGCTCAAACCTGAGCTGTCACAGTTCCCCATTTTTTAGTGTGCCTGTCAGGTTAAATTTGAGCTAAATTCTTCTCAGCCCAAATTCGTTTTCCATCAAATAGGGTTTCTAGTGGTGTACGACCACAGCACATTTTTCTTTGATGAGTCCGTTCAGTATTATAAAATTTCAGTCAGTCGTCTAGATCCATTTGCAGCTCTTTGAGCATGCTATAAAGCTTTTTCCTAAATGTAATTTGATAAAATTCTTGCAAGATCGTCTTATGGAAATGCTCATAGGTCCCATTCGTTTGCAGTGATGCTGCTTTAGTTTTTATGTGATCAATATCATTAATGGCTAAATACAGCTCATAATCATGTTGTTCAACCTTACTGCATGAGCAGCGCTGCTGGGCAAAATGGTGCCCCTGTCTGTCAGAATACGCCGCATTGGTAGATCCTGTGTAAGCGTCCGCTGAACCCCATACCTATTTTTTAATTCGGTTCAGGTTTCCAGCGGTGTGGCAGTAATTCTTCTATTTGGGTCGCTTTATGTGTCGGCAGCCTTTTCAACACATCACTGAGATAGGCATACGGATCCAGCCCATTCAGTTTTGCTGACTGGATTAAAGTCATGATATTTGCCGCTCGCTGACCACTACGCAGTGACCCAGCAAACAGCCAGTTCTTGCGTCCCAAGGCCCAAGGACGCATCTGGTTTTCCACCCAGTTATTGTCAATTGGCAAATTGCCATCATCCAGATAGCGGCTTAAGGCTAGCCAACGCTTCAGAGTGTAATTGATGGCCTTGGCGGTGGCAGAACTCGATGGCACCGTCAGATGATGTTGGTTGAGCCATTCATATAGTTGTTGCATCACCGGTTGACTATGCTGTTGCCGGTATTCGCGGCGGTGTTCCGCTGTACCATCGGTCTTTCTCCTGAGTTCTGCTTCTATGGCATACAGTTTCTGAATCAGCACTAAGGCCTGTTCAGCGACCTGACTTTTCCCGGTCACATGCAGTTCATGGAATTTACGACGCGCATGCGCCATGCAACCCACTTCGATGACCTGACCTGATTTAAAGCTTGCCTTATAACCACTGTAATCATCACAGACCAAATGACCCTGCCAGCCTTTCAGGAAATCTTCAGCATGTTGACCTGATCGACTCGGCTGGAAGTCATAAATAACCGCCTGAATGGGATTGTATTGTGTGGTGGCATAGGCCCAGACATAACCTTTCTTCGGTTTTTTCTCATCATCACCTAGCTGCATGATGGTGACCGGTGTTTCGTCCGCATGAATCACCTGTTGCTGCAATATGATCTGTTTTAAGGCTTCTGCCAATGGCTCCAGCTCAACCCCGCAGCGACCTATCCAGTCCGATAATGTGGATCTAGACAGATCAACACCTGCGCGCAGAAAGATCTGGCGTTGGCGATACAGAGGTAAATGATCGGCATATTTGGACACCAGCACATGGCTGAGCAGTTCAGGACTGGCAATGCCTTTATCAATCACATAGGCAGGCATCGTTTGCTGCGTCAAGGTATCACACTGATCACAGACCCATTTACCACGCACATGCTGTTCCTTATAGAACTGTGCCGGTCTGAAATGCAGTTTTTCACTGATATCTTCGCCGATACGACGGAGTTGGCAGCCACAAGCACATTGGGTTGATACAGGTTCATGCTCAATACGGATGGTGTGTAGATGATCTGGCAGTGGTCGACGTTTAGGTTTATTGGTTTTGGCTTTCTGTGTCGCTGCATTGGTTTTATCTGCATTTAGCCGTTCCAGTTCTAGATCAACCGCGGCAATATCTTCTTCAACCGCTTCATCCCATAGATGGATTTGTTTTGCAGTGAGATGTTCGTTTTTACTGCCGAATTTGTGCTGTTTAAATAGTGCGAGTTCATGCTCGTATTTTTGATTGAGAGATGTTGAACTTTAGAATCTAATTGCTGATTGGTGACTTCAAGATGTTGAACTCTGGCATCTAATTGCTGGTTTGATTGTGCTAGAGACTGATGCTGCATCGCCAACTGTCTGGTGAATTCCAGCAGTTGTTCATGGGTCAGTTGGCTTAAGTCAGGCAGCGTATTCATGACCGCAGTATGCCTGAGGTCATGAAGAGAATGAAATAGAACGTTTGGAGGATGGCAGAATGGTCGAGCTTGGTTTAGAGCATATTCACCACTTGCTGCAATCCAATTCTCTGCCAGGGCAAACCTTGGATTAATGCCTGTAACTGTTCCGGGCTGAGGGCCACGGTTTCACCTTGGTGAACTTGAGCCCAGTGAAATTTACCCTGTTCCAACCTCCGGGCACACAGCCAGATACCCAGCCCATCATGTACCAACACTTTCATACGATGACCACGTTTATTACAGAACAGGTAGGCGCAATGCGGTTTGATGTAGCCAAAGGCTCTCACCACCTGAGCCATGGCAGTATCCATCCCCGCACGCATATCCATCGGCTGGGTAGAAAGCCAGATTTCATCGATGCGGATCATTGAGTCAAACCCTGGATCAGCAACAGTAATTCAGTTACTGACTCCACAGGCCAGTCGATCTCGATCATCTGATCCCTTGCGGAACCTTGTTCCTCACGTAGTGGAATCCTGATATGAGCAACTGCTTTATTCTCTGGTATAGGTGGCGGAGGTGCTTCTTGTTTGACTGGAGTCGAAGGTAGCACAATGGGAAGAAAGTCGACCTGTATACTGGATGGGGTTGTTAATGCAGGGGGCATTGATCTGAACTGACGAATCCATTTATGCAGCAGATTGGCATTGATCTGATGTTGCATTGCTACCTTGGCCACCGATGTATCTGGCTGCTGACATTGCTGAATAAGTTGATGTTTAAATTCAGCCGTGAAGGTTCGACGGGGCTTTTTTAGCGTTGGTGCGCTGTCTATAACTGTCTTTAAATCCATAATAAATAGGTGTCCACTTAAATTTTAGTGGACACTATCGCGGTATTAATGAGTTAGAAAAAGTGGGGTTCAGCGGACGCTTACGATCCTGTGACTGATAAAATGGTAGTACGCGATCATTTAATAGATCTGCTGCTGTAATCGGTATTTTTGTAGTGTAAAGCTTACAATGTACGACTTTACTCTAGGTATCGATGAGCGTTTGTTGATAGATTCGACTAACGCCTTTGAGATTGTCAACGTAAAATGTATCTTGTGCTCCAAGATATCTTGGATAGCGTGTTTCTATTTCGCCACAGGCAACATCATCTTCATGTTTACGCTCAAGCGCAGCAATTTGATGATCATTTAGTTCGATACCATCCTATGTCACTTTAGCTTCGAGTGTTTTTAAACGCTTCTTAAAGTTCTCTAAATTATGGCAGAGCCAAATAGAGCAAATGCTACTATCTGAAACAAATACACCCTTCTTATGCAATTCGTTACTAGTACGATGCTGACCATAAGCTGGATATTGAATTACGAAATTAATAACCGCTAGCTCTGTAGCGTCATCCACGCGGTTTTTTAGATTCGGTACTCGTCGGGATTTATTGATGAGTCAATCTACATCACCTGATTCGACGAGTTCCTGATAATGGTAAAAGGTATCTCTAGAGACTCCCATGACTTTACAAGCGCTAGAGACATTCTGAAGTTCTTTAGCTAAATTGTTATTTGATAGTTCAGTTTTTACAACTGGATCTAGCTCAAAGATTTCAAATCTTCGTCAAACACTAAATACCGATAGCTGTCCAGTTCAATTAGATCAATCTATGACTAAATGGAAATTAGTGCCTATGCGATTCAGAAAGGATATTGATCATCATCTTACAAATCCTATTCCAACTATTATAACTGATCACTTTTCACAGAAAAATGATCAGTTAGCAGGTGCTATGGAGCGTATGTACTTTACTAAAGAGTTGGGTTGGACACGATGGGAAGCATGGAAAAATCTTTCAGCAAAAGGTGCTAATTCTGCACAAATTATGAAGCGTGCAAATGCATTAAAAGAATCTGGACGTTGTGATATACGGGATGGGCAGCCGAATAATAATAAAAATTGGGTAATGGTAGATTGTCGTGAATGGACTAATATTCAGCCTGTAGATGCTGATGTATCTAAGCCTTCTCAGTTTTGGATAGAGAAATTATTGTCACATCCACAAATGCAAAAAATATCGCATTAGGACGTACAAACTACCTGCAACAATTGAATGGGAGTAAAATCGGGATTTCAAAATGAAACGCATTTTGCCGATTTTACGACAAAGGCTATGCCTGCGGCAGGAGGGATTTCAAAAAGCGAAGCTTCTTGCCTGAATTCCGCTAAGAGCTATGCTCGTGACAGAATAGAAAGTTTTGAGAAGAAGGACGCGTAAGCGTCCTTTTTTGAATATAAATAAACGCATCAGAACTGATCTGCTGATCACTATGAATTTTAGTCAATGGAGAATTGCTTAAAAATTAGGTAAAATGCGCCCACGCAATTGACTATTGAAAGAGAGCTTAAAATGACGGATGCGAAGGCAGCTAAGATTCCTCATGTGTTGGTGATTATGGATGGTGTTGGGCATCGTGAAGCGATTGAAGACAATGCTTTCTTAGCAGCAAAAACGCCAAATTTGACGGCAATGCAAGCAAAGCATCCGCATAGCTTAATTTCAGGTTCAGGTGAAGACGTTGGTCTACCTGACGGGCAAATGGGCAACTCTGAAGTTGGACACATGAACTTGGGTGCAGGTCGTGTGTTGTATCAAGACTTTACCCGCATTACTAAAGACATTCGTTCAGGTGCGTTTTTTGAACATGAAGTATTGGTCGATGCTGTCGAAAAAGCCAAAACGACAGGCGGTGCAGTCCACATTATGGGGCTGTTGTCTGAAGGTGGTGTGCATTCACATGAAGATCATATCGTGGCGATGTGCGAACTGGCACTGAAACGTGGTGCAAAAGTCTATCTGCATGCTTTCCTTGATGGTCGTGATACACCACCACGCAGCGCTGAGCCATCTTTACAAAAACTTGATGCTGTCTTTGCTCAATATCCAAATCAAGGTCGTATTGCGACCATGATTGGTCGTTACTTTGCAATGGATCGTGACAATCGTTGGGATCGTGTAGAACAAGCCTATCGTTTATTGACCGAAGGTGAGGCTGTTCGCGTTGTTGCTACAGCAACAGAAGGTCTGGCACAAGCTTATGCAGCAGATGAAAGCGATGAATTTGTCAAAGCAACTCGCGTGGGTGATATTGCTGCCATTCAAGATGGTGACAGCGTTGTCTTTATGAATTTCCGTGCCGACCGTGCTCGTGAATTGACCCGCGCCTTTGTGGAAAAAGACTTTACAGGATTCCAACGTAAAGCTGTGCCACAACTGGCAAAATACGTGATGCTTACCCGTTACCAAGCCAGCATTGATGCACCTGTCGCTTATATGCCTGAAGCTTTACATAACTCACTCGGCGAATACTTGTCGAATTTGGGTAAAACCCAGTTGCGTATTGCTGAAACTGAAAAATATGCCCATGTCACTTTCTTCTTCAGTGGTGGTCGTGAAGACGAATACCCTGGTGAAAAACGCATTTTGATTCCATCACCGAATGTTGCAACTTATGATCTCAAACCAGAAATGAGTGCTTACGAAGTGACAGATGAACTGGTGAATGCGATCAATTCTGGTGAATACGACCTGTTGGTAGTGAATTTTGCCAATGGTGATATGGTGGGGCATACAGGTATTTTCAGTGCAGCAGTAAAAGCAGTTGAAGCAGTTGATACCTGCTTAGGCCGCGTCTATGATGCAGTGATGGCGAATCATGGTCATATGCTGATTACTGCCGATCATGGTAATGTTGAGCAAATGCAAGACTATGACAGTGGTCAGGTACATACCCAACATACCACTGAGTTGGTGCCATTTATTTATGTGGGCCCAACCCAAGCGGTGATTGCTGAAGGTGGTGTGTTAGCCGATGTTGCACCGACTTTATTACATCTCATGAATATTCCTGCGCCCGCTGAAATGCGTGGACGCAATTTAATTACATTACAAGCATAAAGGTGAATGGATGATTCAAAAACTCAAGCATGTCTGTCTTGCGACCAGTTTAGCACTCTGTTGTTTGAGTCATCCAGTTTATGCCGCAACGGCAGCAGCGACAAATGAAGCTGATGCCGAACTTGATTATGATACCGATGGCTCAGAGTCTCGTAATGATGAAGTTCCTGTCGATTCTATTCAAAAATTTGTTCAAATTTATAGTCTTGTCAAAGATAACTATGTCACCGAAAAATCAGATGATGCACTGTTTGAACAGGCAATTAAGGGCTTGGTGGGTGGCTTAGATCGTTATTCGCGTTACCTTTCACCTGAAGATTATCGTCAACTGATGCAATACACTGAAGGAGATGTCGCATCAGTCGATTTTGATTTGGTATTCGATAAATTACGGCATCAGTGGCAAATACAAGACTTAAAAGATAGCTCGGATTCTGTCAAGTTAGGTCTACATAATGGCATGACCGTTTATAAAATTGACAATCAAGAGCTAAAAGATTTGAACCGCGAACAAGTTCGTAATTTACTCTATGGTTCAATCGGTACAGTACTCACGGTACAAACGGCACCTATTGGTCAGCCTGTTACTATCGTGCGCAATAAAAAAGTTGAAGTGGAAGTATCTTCTACGCTCTTACACAATCAAGTTTTAGTCATCAAGGTGCCTGTTTTTCAACAAGAAACAGCCAGTGAAATTAAAAATATTATTGAGCAGTATTCCCAAAATCGTCTTAAAGCTGTCTTGATTGACCTGAGAAATAATCCTGGGGGATTACTCTCAGCAGCAGTTGAAACGGCTGATCTATTTTTAAGTAATGGGGTGATTGTCACCACCAAAAGCCGCTCTGAAGGTGATCAAACTTTTCAAGCTTTGCCTGGTAATAAATTCAACAATATCAAATTAGGTTTGTTGATTAATGGTCGTTCAGCATCAGCTGCAGAGGTCTTTACTGCTGCATTGAAAGAGCATGATCGTGCATGGGTCATGGGCGAAAAAAGTTATGGTAAAGGGGTTGTACAAAAGCTTTTTCCACTGCCAAATGGTGCAGCTTTACAAATGACGGTTTCTCATTATTATACCCCTAAAGGCAATATGATCGATGGGCAAGGAATCCAACCCAATCAGATTTATGCACTGCCGATTGAAATGAAAGATGAATTATATGTAGATAATATTGCTGAAATTTTAGTGAAACATAAGTAGCCAATGGATACTCTAGTTCATCGTTATCTGTGAATTAGAGTATCAGTAAAGCAGTCAGCTCTCTTCATCACCATCGACATCTAGCCCAAATTTTTTCAGACGATAGCGTAAAGAGCGAAATGACATTTGTAATTTCTTTGCCGCTAGTGTCCGATTCCAATGCGTCATTTCAAGAGAATTCAGTAAAATATTTTTCTCAATATTTTCTAAATAAGCCTCTAAACCTTCTTCAGGTAATTTAAAACGCTGGCGTGATACCATAACATCATCTTGTACCATTGCCACAGAAGAGGATTCTAGAGGATGTAGCATGCCAAGCGATGTATCATGATCTAATCGACCGTTCGCTGTAGGAGTGAATGGCTGTGGGCTAGGATGTTGTTTAGAGTTGGATCTTACATGAATGACATCAATTGTATTGGAATCACTGAGGGTTAATGCACGTTCAATAATATTGCGTAACTCGCGTACATTGCCCGAGAAGGTTTGTTCGAGTAGAAATTGTTGTGCATTCAAAGTGAGTTGTTTGTTTGGAATTTGCCATTCATGACAGACTTTCTGAATAAAATAATGGGCAAGTTCTAAGATATCCTGTCCGCGTTCACGTAGTGGTGGAAGGCGTATGTCCATGACATGTAAGCGGAAAAACAAATCTTGACGAAATTTACCCTGTTGAATCAGTGCTTCTAAATTCTGATGTGTTGCACTAATGATTCGAAAATCAACGGCAATTTCGATGTCACTACCGATAGGTCGAATTTTCTTTTCCTGAACAGCACGCAGCAGTTTGACCTGCATATTCATGGGGAGTTCTGCAATTTCATCAAGAAATAAACTTCCGCCATGAGCTGCCTGAATCAGACCTTGTTTGTCTTGAGTCGCATTGGTAAAGCTGCCTTTTTTGTGTCCAAACAGTTCACTTTCCATAAGTTCGACAGGAATTGCACCGCAGTTAATTGGAATGAATGGACCATTTTTGCGATTACTGAGGCAATGAATCAGGTTGGCAACCACCTCTTTACCTGTCCCAGATTCTCCTGTAATGAAAACAGGAGCTTGGGTTCTGGACATTTTACGAATGGTATGTTTCAGCTGCTGCATGATTTGAGAACTACCAATCAGCATACGCTCTTCAATTTCTGAGGATGCGATTGCATCTTGACGATCATCTACAGCAACAATGGCTTTTTCCAAAAGCTGTTGCAAATCTTCAGGTCGAACAGGTTTGCTGACAAAGTCAAAAGCACCTGCTTTGAGTGCTGCTATTGCAATTTCCATATTGCCATACGCCGTAATCACCGCAATCGGTGTATTGGGATAATGTTCAGTGACATGTTGTACCAGTTGGATACCATCACCATCAGGGAGATTTAAATCGGTTAAGCAGGCATCAAAACGATGTGCCTTAAGTTGCTGTTTGGCTTGAGTCACGTTATAGGCGACTTCAGCTCGAATCCCTATACGCTTTAAACTCATCTGCATGAGCATGCATAAATCTTTTTCATCATCGACCAAAAGCACGCGCGGTTGCTGAGTTGACATAATGCTCCAATGACTTATTGTATTTGAATGGCAGGGCATTCAACGCGGAAACAGGTTCCGTCTTGTAGTTTGATATAACTTAATTTTGCCTGATTTGCTTCACAAAAACTACGTGAAAGGTATAGCCCCAAGCCTGTTCCATCAATTTGTGTGGTGAAAAAAGGATTAAAGAGGTTATGTACTTTATCCGCAGAAATGCCTTCACCAAAATCAATCACATCAATATAAGCATAATCTTCTTGCTGATAGGCATAGACATGAATTTGTGGATGTTCAGGTGAATTATGCCTTAAAGCATTACGAATCAAGTTAATAAGAACCTGTCTAAATTGTGCTTCATCAAATGAAATTAACACAGGATTAGGAATTTCTACATGAATTTTTTGATGAGATTCATTCAAATCTTCAACGATGAGTTGAGGTAAAAATTTTTCTAATGCGATATCTGTTGGTACAGTTGCCTGATTTCGTGCCATATTTAGAGTTGATTGAATAATGTGATCAATCCGTTTAGCTTGTTTCTGAATCATGCCAGTCAGCATGTGTTGTTGTTCAGGCTCGGCATCGATAAATAAGGCATTGGCTTGTACAATGCTTGCCAGTGGATTACGAATTTCATGGGCAATACTTGCAGAGAGTTGCCCAAGTGCTGCCAGTTTAAGCTGTTGAACTTGTTGATTGAGCTTTTGGGCATCTTGCATGATAAATAGCGTTAAGGTTTGTTGCGGTAACTCTAATTTTTGTACCCGAATATGAATACCATAGCGAGATTGCATGGTTTCAAAAATAAAGCGCTCTCCTTGATTGACCACATTTTGTAATAAATACTGATAAAGATCAGGTTGAATTTCTTGTAATGGTGCCGGGCGAAAGACCAGTAATGTGGGGATGCCCAACAAGTTATAGGCTGCAGGGTTACTGAGAACGACGTTCATTTCTTCATCAATTGCAAGATAGCCCATATCAATTTGTTCGAGGATATAGCGATTGATATTCTGTAATTGTAATAACTCTAAAGACTGGGAAATACTGATATTTTCAAGCAAACGAAAGCGTTGAACCGCAAATTGCCCCGTCAGATAGACCACAAAAAACAAAAAAGCCAGTAGGATGCTATTGCCAATATTGCTCAGATCAGAGGCACTCAACCAACTCCCAAAAAGTTGTAAGTATAAAACAGCAATTGTGGAGGCTAAAGTAATGCTTAGCGCTTGACGTCGACTGAGTAATAAATTGGTGACAAAGATCGTAATAACAAATAACAAGCCGATATGAAGGTTTGGCCCACCAATTGCAAAGGTCAATGCACCAAAGCAAGTAACATCAATTAAACTAATCAGGAGTAACTGTCGGGGTAATGCAACTGTTGGAAACAGTCTAAGCATTAAAAGTTGTAAAGTCCCCAAAAAGGCATACACTAATAATGTAAAAAAATAGACATCAATATGGCTGTAGTTATCTTTAAGCTGATTAAATGTCAAAAAAAAGATGAGTAATAGACTAAAAGAAATAATCAGCCGATATACCCCATACCACAACCCAAGGCGATAGAGCGTATTGGAGCTGACGGCAGAGAGAGCATTCATGGCAGATGATCCATTAAGGTTTGATTAAACCGTAGCGCATGGCCAAATGCGTGAGTTTGACATCGCTATCAATTTCGAGTTTTTCAAAAATACGATAACGGTAGGTGTTGACGGTTTTGACACTGACAAATAGCTTATCCGCAATCGCCTGAGCACTATGACAATTGACGACCATCATCGCAACTTGCATTTCTCGTTCAGAGAGTTGGTCGAATGGTGATTTTTGTGTTTCAGATAAATAAGAGCTAGCCAATTGCTCTGCAATATCGGCACTAAAATACTTACCACCTTGCATGACTTTATTGATGGCGCGCAACATTTCCTGAATAGGGGCACCTTTAGTGATATAGCCCTTGGCACCTGCTTTCAGCAGTAAAGAGGGATAGGGTTCTTCGGCTAAGCCACTGACAGCAATCACCTTGGTTTCAGGAGTAATTTGCAAAAGACGGCGAGTTGTTTCAACGCCACCAATACCTGGCATATTGACATCAAGTAACACCACATTAGGATGATGTTGCCGTGCTAAGATGAGCGCTTCTTCTCCTGATTCGGCTTGACCAATGACTTCAACATCCGCATGGTCTGCCAACATACGACAAATCCCTGTGCGTACTAATTCATGATCATCCACAACTAAAACCGAAATCACGAATGACACCTCCAATCCAAATTATTTTTGTTACATAAAGCAAATTAAGCTTGCAATGAAACGACAAAATTAGCAATGCTATCCTAAAATATAACCTAAAAGTTATGCACAATAACTCAACTCCAAAGAAGCGAGTGTATTGTGCAAATGTAAGGCATATTCGTGGTAATACGCAAATGTATCTTACCGCCCCTGAGTTGAGTGTAATATTGTGAAAAGTTTAAAAAAATCTTTAGTGCGTGCTTTGAGCATGTCGATGCTGGTTGGGTTGAGCGCCAACAGTTTTGCAGAACTCATCGTGAACAGTGGCTCGGGGGCAGTTTCCCAAGCAAAATTAAACTGGTCAACCGATGAAGCAAAACAATTGCTCAGTCAAGATCGAAACAGTGCTGAGGTTTCCCCACGCGGAAGCGTTAGTGCAACCACAACTTTACGTAGTAACACACCGCGTGTGATTGATGCAAGTTTTGCCAATCGTGGTGGACCAAGTGTTGCAGCGGGTTCAGCATTGGTGATGGATGCCCATACAGGAGAAGTCTTGTATAGCAAAAATAGCAATGCATCACGTCCGATTGCATCGATTACCAAACTCATGACAGCTGTTGTGACGGCTGATGCACGTTTAAACATGTCTGAACAGATTACACTGCAGCAGAGTGATTTTGATGGTCCAAAACGTGCAAGCTCAACATTAAAGCCAGGTGATCAGATGAACCGTGCTGAAGTGTTGCTTGTTGCATTAATGAAGTCAGAAAATCCTGCTGCTGCTGCGTTGGCTCGGACTTATCCAGGAGGCAAACCTGCCTTTGTTGCCGCGATGAATGCTAAAGCTCGCCAGTTGGGAATGAGTTCAACCCATTATTATGAATCAACAGGCTTAGATGCACGTAATGTGTCCTCTGCACGTGATTTGGGTATTTTAGTGGCTGAAGCATCTCGTTATGGCGTGATTCGTCAGTTCTCATCAACACCACATTATGATTTTGATTTGGGTTATCGTGTACTTAAATCAAATAATACCAATGCTTTGGTACGTAATGGTGGTTGGAATATCAACTTGTCTAAAACAGGTTTTATTAATGAAGCAGGTCGTTGTGTTGTCATGCATGCAACGATCAATTCACGCCCGACAGTTGTGGTATTGTTGGGTGAACCAACCACACAATCACGTAACAGTGATGCAACCAATTTGTTGAGCTGGGTGAATCAGTTACCAAAACAGATCTAATCTGATGACTTTTCAAAAAAAGCCTTTCTAAGATGAAAGGCTTTTTTATGTCTAACAAATCGGGTGTATTGGTATTTTGCAGATGCTTGATTGAACTGGAAAATTTCTAAAAAAACAACATTTTTAAACTTTTATTAGCTCATCTAAGCGAGAAGATCAAAATAAAAAACCAGTTGCAAGCAACTGGTTTTTTTACTTCAGCAAAAGACTTACATATTTGAAAGGATAGAATCTTTCACTTGATCCATAGTGGCATCAATAGATAACATGACAGCATCTGCACATTGTTTGATCGCTGTATCTGGGTCTTTCAAACCGTTACCAGTCACTGTACATACAATCACAGAACCTTCAGCAATTTTACCTGCTTTAATATCGCGAATCGCACCGCCAATTGAAGCAGCAGAAGCAGGCTCAACAAACACACCTTCATACATTGAAAGCAAACGTTGTGCCTCTAGGATTTCAGCATCTTGTAATTCGTCGAACCAACCTTTAGAGTCACGAACAACCGCTTTCGCATGGTTCCAGCTTTGTGGATTACCAATACGAATTGCTGTTGCAACTGTTTCAGGATTCGCAATAGGTGCACCACGAAGGAAAGGTGCAGCGCCAGCAGCTTGATAACCGACCATTGTTGGTAAGCCTTCTGGTTTAGGGCCTGTGAATTGATCAGTTTCAGCATCGTAAATGACTTGTTCAAACTGGTCAGCAGGTTGATTGGCAACGGCTTCGGTATAACCCATCCAGTGCGCAGTGATGTTACCCGCATTACCGACAGGTAAGCAGTGATAATCTGGTGCACGACCCAATGCTTCTACCACTTCATAAGCAATGGTTTTTTGACCTTGCAAACGGTAAGGGTTGATTGAGTTGACAATTGTTACAGGTGCTTGATCAGCCACTTCTTTTACAAGACGCATACCATCATCGAAGTTACCACGGATTTGCATGGTAATTGCACCGTACATCATCGCCTGAGCCATTTTACCCATTGCGATTTTACCTTCAGGAATCAAAACGAATGCTTTGATGCCAGCACGAGCTGCATAAGCCGCCGCAGCAGCAGAAGTGTTACCTGTAGATGCACAGATAATAGCTTTCGAACCTGCTTCAACTGCTTTAGTCACTGCCATGGTCATACCACGGTCTTTAAATGAACCAGTTGGGTTAAGACCTTCGTATTTCACATAGATTTCAACATCTTTGCCAATAATACGTGGAATATTCTCCAGTTTAATGAGAGGGGTGTTACCTTCACCTAAAGAAATTGCACGTGTAGTTGCAGATACAGGTAAACGATCACGATAACGATCTACAAGACCAGTATAACGATTGGCATTCGACATGATGATGTTCCAATGAAAAAAGAAGCATGACGAGGGGATTGCTTCCCCTCGACCTGATTAGTTATCCAGCGATTCTAAACGAATTCGCACGATTTCGCCATGAATGGCAGGTAAAGCTTGGATTTGAGCAAGTGCTTCATCCATTTTTGATTCAACGATTGGATCAGTTAAAATCACAATAGGAATCAAATCTTTAAGGCGAGATTGCTGCATGATGGCATCAATACTAATGCCTGCACGGCTGAGGATTGTTGTGACATCGGCAAGCACACCTGTTTGGTCTTCTGCATTGAGGCGAATGTAATAACCTGTGGTCATTTCTTCACGGCTCAAGATCGGCATATCGGTTAATGCTTCAAAGGCCAATTGAGGAATTGTACCTGCACCATCTTCGGTGTAAGAAATGTCACGAACAATATCGATAATATCGGCAACAACGGCTGAAGCTGTTGGGCCAGCACCCGCACCCGCACCGTAATACAATGTTGGGCCGACGGCATTGGCTTGAACAAGCACCGCGTTTTTAACGCCGTTGACATTGGCAATCAGTTCTTCAGAAGGGATTAGAGTTGGGTGAACACGCAGTTCAATGCCTTTTTCTGCACGACGAGCAATCCCTAAATGCTTGATACGGAAGCCGAGTTCTTCAGCATATTTCACATCTTGAGCTGTAATTTTGCTGATGCCTTCGGTATAGACTTTATTAAACTGTAATGGGATACCAAATGCACAAGACGCTAAGATGGTGAGCTTGTGTGCAGCATCAATCCCTTCAACATCAAAAGTTGGATCAGCTTCGGCATAACCTAATTCTTGAGCTTCTTTTAATACGTCAGCAAAGGCACGACCTTTATCACGCATTTCAGTCAAGATGAAGTTGCCTGTACCATTGATGATGCCTGCTAACCAGTCAATTTTGTTGGCAGCCAAACCTTCACGAATCACTTTAATAATTGGAATACCACCAGCAACGGCTGCTTCATAGGCAACTTGTACCGCGTTGTCTTCAGCCGCTTTAAACAGTTCATTGCCATGTTCAGCAAGGAGTGCTTTGTTGGCAGTGACGACTTGTTTGCCGTGTTTAATGGCTTCACTGATGACTTCATAAGCAGGGTGAATACCGCCCATGACTTCAACCACAACATCCACGTCAGGTTGACGGACGATTTCGAGTAAGTCAGCGCTTTGTTTGATTCCTTCCAAATTCAAATCAGGACGTGGACGACGGGTGCCTACGTGGGTGATTTGAATTTCTCGACCTGTGCGACGTTTAATTTCAGCGGCGTTTTCTTGTAATAATTTAAGGGCACCGCCACCTACGGTACCAAGACCTAATATAGCCAGACGAACTGGTTTCACGTCACACTCCAAATATTTATTGCGATTGAGGTTTGATCATAGCTAAAAAAATGCACAGACTCTAGGGTGCAAATCATAATATCTGCACCTTATTTCAGATTATTTTTCCAAACGTTGCTCTAATTCTTCAGGGCTTAGATAGCCACCTAGATATAAGCCATCTTCTGAGTAAATCGCAGGCGTGCCATTTACCCCAATTTTTATACCCAGTTGATATTGGGCTTTGACAGGGCTATTGCATTGGGTTGGAACAATTTGTTGACCTTGAACCACGGCATTAAATGCGGCTTTACGGTCACTGCTACACCAAATTGCTTCCATTGCAGGGAAGAACTGGTCGCCACGCGGCCATGCGATATAACGAACTTCAATCCCTTTGGCATTGAGTTCGGGGATGTGTTCATGCAGTTTATGGCAATAAGGACAGTTGGCATCGGTAAAGACATATACAACATGCTGAGTTTGACCCTGAGCAGGGTAAACGATCAAATCTTTTGGATTCAGCGCAGCAAACTGTTTTTTGTTTTCAGTGGCTTGTAAGGCTTGGCTAACATTTTGCAGTTTACTGTCACCTAAACGCAGTACATCACCTTGAATAATATATTTGCCATCAGCTGTGGCATATACCGATGGCATACCCTCTAGATTGACCCAATACAGGTTAGGGACTTCTGTTGTTTTAATGTCGATAATTTTGACATTAATATTGGCTTTTTTAAGACCTTCTTGCAAAGTGTTGATTAAACGCTGTTTTGCATTACGTTCTAAAATTGGGGACGCTTGTCCTGTTGCAGGTGCGGTTGCGGTGAGAGAATCTGTTTTTTGTTCAGCATTTTTATCTTTAGAGCAAGCACTGAGCATGCCCGCAGTAAGCATACACGCCAGAAGAATTTTGGAACGGTGCAAGGACATAAATAACCCTTTGACTGGTCAATAAAAAGAACAAGCCGCTAGCATAACAAAAAATATTCGGTGCTTCGTGACTTTTCATGATCTTCTGTTATCCATTAATCCGCCGATTAATGGTTAAGCTCGAGGATGATGCTGTTGGTGTAGTTGTTGCATCCGAACCTGTGCAACATGCGTATAAATCTGTGTAGTAGAGAGATCACTATGACCTAATAGCATTTGCACGACACGTAAGTCAGCACCATGATTGAGTAAATGGGTCGCAAAGGCATGTCGTAAGGTATGGGGAGAAATTTCAAAGTCGATACTAGCTTGTGATGCATAGCGTTTAATCGCATACCAAAAGTTTTGCCGACTCATAATGCCACCTTGCTGAGTCAAAAATACATAATCACTACTTGATTTAAGTAATTGAGGGCGCGATTCATTCAGATAATGCCCTAGCCATTCTAAGGCGATCTGCCCTAGTGGTACCAGTCGCTCTTTGTTGCCTTTACCAACAATACGCACATAGCCTTGTCTAAGGTTAAGTAGTTCTAGACGTAGGGTGATCAGCTCGGAAACCCGTAATCCACAGGCATAAAGGACCTCGAGCATGGTGCGATCACGTAAACCTAATGCTGTTTCGGTATTGGGGGCAGCAATCAGCGCTTCGACTTGGCTTTCTGATAGATCTTTCGGTAGGGCACGACCTAGCTTGGGCGTTTTATGTGTACTGAGAGGATTGTCAGTGCGTAATTGCTGTTCACGTAGAAATTTAAAAAATGAACGTAATGCAGATAACGAACGTGCAATAGAGCGAGGGCTTTTTCCTTGTTGTGTTAACGCAATCAATACATCGGTAATATCACTGCTTGACCACTCTGGTAATCGTTTGTCCTGATATTGGCTACACTGAATCAGATCAGATAAATAGGCATTTCGAGTATGTGGGCTGACTGTATTTGCAATGAGATAATCTTTATAACCAACTAAGAAATCTAATTTTTCTGGTATGTTAATCGCTGTTGGAATACGTGGTTTTTTGTTCAGCATTGATGAAAATCTATCAACATAAAAAAGCTGTTTCACTCTAAAATAAAATCTGAGAAAAGTCGAATTGTAAAGCTAAGCTAGATGCAAGTCGTGTATGTAAATTATTCTCATTTATGTTTATAATAAATCAAACAATTGTGAGTGGAACGCTGTGCGGTTATCTGAGCTGAAAGTTAAACAAGCCGCTGTCATTACCAAAGTCAATCGTCAAACTGTTGATGAGGGCAAGGCGGATTTAATAGCAAGTCGACTGGAAACACTGGGATTTATTCCAGGTACGCCTGTCAAAGTGATTGCCAAAGGTGTCTTTGGTGGTGACCCCTTGCTGATTCAAATTGGTTTTACTCGTTTTGCTTTGCGTAAAGCGGAAGCTCATAAAATCGAGATTTCCTCACAGGGGACAGCAACATGAGCGAAACCTTACGTGTTGCGCTAGTTGGAAACCCAAACTGCGGTAAAACATCTGTTTTTAATCAACTGACTGGAACACGCCAAAAAGTCGGCAACTATGCAGGCGTAACAGTAGAACGTAAAGTCGGTTTTTTCCAGTTACCTTCAGGCAATCAGGTTCGGGTACTGGATTTGCCGGGCACATATAGCTTAGATGCGACAAGTCCAGATGAAGCAGTCACCCGAGATGTCTGCCTTGGAAAAATCAAAGATGAAAGCCAGCAAGATGCATTTTTGTGTGTCGTTGATGCGACCAACTTGCGTCTACATTTGGGCTTAGTCTTGGAAGTCATTGAGTTAGGGCGACCAGTATTGTTGGTGCTGAACATGATGGACGAAGCACGTCGTCGTGGTATTCAAATCAATGCACAGAAGCTTTCGGAACGTTTGGGTATTCCTGTTGTCGAAACAGTGGCTAAAACAACCTCAGGGGTTGCCAACCTGATTGATGCTCTAAGTCAGCAAAAATTTGCTTTGCCTCAAACTGAAATGAATGGTTTAGTGGGGGATCAGCACCAGAAAGTGGCACAAATTCTGTCCGATGTTGTGGTGTTTTCTGATCATGAAGATAAACGAACTGAATTTTTAGACCGAATTTTTCTTCATCCTGTGTTAGGTCTGATCAGTCTAACAGTCCTGATGTTTGTGGTGTTCCAAGCGGTATTTACGTGGGCTGCACCTTTTCAGGATGCCATTGAAAGTACATTTACGTGGCTAGGCGAGCAGATTGGGGCATTGATTAGTCAGCCACTCTTACATAGCTTGGTTGTCGATGGCGTGATCGCTGGAGCGGGTGGTGTTGTGGTATTTTTGCCACAAATTTTGATCCTGTTTTTCTTTATCTTGGTACTGGAAGAAACGGGTTATTTACCTCGTGCAGCCTTCTTGCTTGATAAACTCATGTATAAAGCAGGCTTAAGTGGGCGTGCATTTATTCCGTTATTGTCGAGTTTTGCCTGTGCTGTGCCTGGGATTATGGCGACCCGAACCATTCAGGACCCGCGTGACCGCTTAACCACAATTTTTGTTGCGCCGCTCATGACTTGTTCGGCACGCTTGCCCGTGTATGCCTTGCTGATCTCGGCCTTTATTCCCAGCAAAATGGTGTGGGGCATTTTCAATTTGCAGGGGCTAGTGCTGTTTGCGTTGTATATGGCAGGCATTATCAGTGCATTAATCGTGGCATTTGTGCTGAAATTTTTCCAGAAAGACAAATCCCAATACGCTTTGCTCATGGAATTGCCAAGCTATCGCTTTCCGAATGCGAAAAGTATCGGGATTGGTTTGCTCGACCGCGCCAAGATTTTCTTGAAGCGGGTGGGGGGGATTATTTTCGCACTTTCAATTTTACTCTGGTTTTTGTGTAGTTTTCCAAGCCCGCCCGATCATGCTACGTTGCCACCGATTGACTACAGTTTTGCGGGACGTCTAGGGCACTTGATGCAGCCATTCTTTGCACCGATTGGTTTTAACTGGCAAATCTGTATTGCCCTCATTCCAGGGATGGCTGCCCGTGAAGTGATGGTGGCATCTCTTGGAACAGTCTATGCATTGTCTGCTGCCAACGATGATGCGATGGCACAGGGTTTAAGTCATTTAATCAGTGCACCAGGTAGTGGCTGGAGTCTGGCAACAGGCTTGTCACTTTTGGTGTGGTACATCTATGCACCACATTGTTTATCGACATTGGCAACGGTACGCCGTGAAACAGGGTCATGGAAAATGGTGGCATGGATGACAGGCTATTTATTTGGCTTGGCATATTTTATGGCGTTTTTAACCTATCAAATTGCATTGCATTATTTGGGTTAATGGTAAAGGAGGTTTCTCATGGTTCAGTATCTAATTATTGCGGTATTGGTACTTTGGAGTACCATCTATAGCTTTAAAAAGATTTTTCCACAATCTGCATTTAAAGTCTTTTCTGCTTTAGCTCGCCTGTGTGAACAGCGGGGTTGGATGACTTTGGCAAATTGGTTGCGCCCTACAATGGCAGCAGGGTGTTCGGGTGGTTGTGGTTGTAGTGCGGACAATTCTTCACAGCCTAAAAAAGCCACGCTACAAGCCGTAAAGTGGAAATAATCGATTGATTGCCACGATTAAAAACCGCCTAAAACTGGCGGTTTTTTTACGTGAATATACAAAAAAAATGCGATAAGCCATCATCGGGAAAAGCTTTCCAAAAAGCAAAGTGCTAACATTTGCCAAGTTTAAAAATAAATGCGATGGGGCAAATATGTTAATTCAACGCGGTGGATTGAAAGTCGTTGCAGGGCTTGGTATTTCTGGTGTTTCAGCTGTGAATTTTCTGGTGGAACAGGGGTATCAGGTTGCAGTCACTGATTCACGTGCTACACCGCCTGGACATGATCAAATTCCAAGTCATGTACAGACCAGTTTTGGTAAGCTGGATGTTGATTTGCTCCTGCAAGCTGAAGAAATTATTTTAAGCCCAGGACTTGCACCACAATTGCCTGAAATTCAGCAGGCAATTGCCAAAGGAATTTCAGTTGTGGGTGATGTGCAACTACTTCGCCGTGCGACCGAAGTGCCGATTGTGGCAATTACAGGTTCAAATGCGAAAAGTACCGTGACCACTTTAGTTGGCTTAATGGCTAAAGATGCAGGTAAGAAAGTAGCTGTTGGTGGCAATCTAGGTCGCCCAGCACTGGACTTGCTCAAAGATGACCCTGAACTTTTGGTATTGGAATTGTCGAGCTTCCAATTGGAAACCACATCCCATTTGAATGCTGAAGTCGCAGTGGTCTTAAACATGAGTGAAGATCACCTCGACCGTCATGGTGATATGTGGGGTTATCATCAAGCCAAGCACCGTATTTTCCAAGGCGTGAAAAAGGTGGTGTTTAACCGAGATGACAATCTGACTCGTCCGCTTGTTCCAGATACCACGCCAATGCAAAGCTTTGGTTTAAATGCACCAGACATTCATCAATACGGCATTTTAAAAGATTTAGATGGTACGATTTGGTTGGCACGTGGGCGTGAGCGTTTGCTGAAAAGTTCTGAGATGTATATTCAGGGGACGCATAATGTTGCCAATGCCTTGGCATGTTTAGCTTTGGGTGAGGCGATTGGCTTACCGATGGATTCGATGCTAGAAACTTTGAAAAATTTCAAAGGTCTAGAGCACCGCTGTGAATATGTGGCAACCGTCAATGACGTACGTTATTACAATGACTCGAAAGGTACCAATATTGGCGCAACGTTAGCCGCAATTGATGGTTTAGGCGCTGCCATTGAAGTTCAACAAGGTAAAGTGGCGGTGATTTTAGGCGGTCAGGGGAAAGGTCAGGACTTTAAAGCTTTACGTGATTCACTACAAAAATATGTCAAAGTGGCAGTGCTGATGGGTGAAGATGCACCTGTGATTGAACAGGCGATTGAAGGGACAACAACGCTATTGCATGCACAAAGCTTGATGCAAGCCGTTCAACTTTGCCAACAACAGACCCATGCAAATGATGTTGTGCTGTTATCACCTGCCTGTGCCAGTTTTGACATGTTTAAAGGATATGCTGACCGTGGGCATCAATTTGTCGCTTGTGTTAGCGCATTATCTGTATGAGTAAGGGGGCATCTATGGCAGGAATTGCCCAAGGGATGAGTAAATTCCAAACTTGGTATGCACGTATTGCACCAAAATTACCTGCGGAAATTACAGCGCGTAATGTTCTCATTTTTTGTGTATCGACTTTACTGATTATCGGCACAATTATGGTGGCATCGGCATCGATGCCGTATGCAGATGCCAAGCAGCATGACCCATTTTATTTCTTAGAGCGTCATGCCATTTCGATTGTGATTGCTGCATTTGCGGCTTTTGTTTCATCACGTTTTACATTGGACTATTGGTTTAAAAATACTTTCCTTTTTTGGCTTGTCACGATTGGTCTTTTGGTGGTGGCTTTAGGCGTTGGTACAGAGGTCAACGGCTCAACTCGCTGGATTCGCCTAGCAGGATTTACTTTACAGCCAACGGAAATTGCTAAATTGATGATGGCGATTTTTACCGCAGACTATGTGGTGCGTCGTGCGCATGAAGTCCGAAATAGCTGGATGGGACTGGTTCGTCTTGGTGGCATCATGTCCATTACCGTCGGCTTGATCTTGGCTGAGCCTGACCTTGGGGCGACCGTCGTGATTGTCATGATGATGTTTGGCGTGTTCTTCTTGGCGGGCGCACCGATTATTCAGTTTTTGTTTTATATCGGCGCAATTATTATTGCCTTGGTCTTCCTGATTCTATTTGAACCGTATCGTTATGAACGTCTGGTTTCATTTAGTAATCCGTGGGCAGACCCACTCGGTTCGGGTTATCAGCTTTCTAATGCCTTAATGGCATTTGGGCGCGGTGAATGGTTCGGGGTTGGCTTAGGGCATAGTATGCAGAAAATGTCTTATTTACCCGAAGCACATACCGACTTCATGCTGGCAATTTTGGGTGAGGAGTTTGGCTTCATCGGGATTACCACGGTGCTGGCACTTGAGTTTATTATGCTGGCATGTTGTATCCGTATTGGGCAACGTGCATTAAAAAATAACTACTTACGTGCAGGTTATTTGGCTTACGGTATCAGCATGATTTTCCTGATGCAGATCTTGGTGAATGCAGGGATGAACATGGGGATGTTACCGACCAAAGGTTTGACCTTACCATTTATTAGTTATGGTGGGACATCTTTAATGATGTGTGCGGTGATGGTTGCCTTTGTCTTAAAGATTGATTCCTCTACACAGAATACAAATCCGAATCAGGAAGTTTCCAACTTCTAAAAGAAAACCACGCAATCGCGTGGTTTTTTATTGATAGATCTGTTCGAGCTGCGTTGTTCTTGGAATGCGTGATACATCCCACTGAGCTACGGCTTGTTGTAGCATACGGGCAGGTCGATCTAGATCTACGGGCAATTGATGTAAGGCACGAATCGCCTGTTGTAAAAGCTGCGGTGCTTGAGCAGGATCAAGGGCTTGCGCCAGATTTTGCTTTGAAAGCTTTTGTCCCTGTGCATTCATTGCTAGAGGTAAATGCATGTATTGCAAGCGTGGGTAACCGAGTAATTGTCCAAGCCAAATTTGCCGTTCAGTGTTATCCAGCAGGTCTGCACCACGCACGACATGGGTCATGCCTTGCAGATAGTCATCGACCACAACAGCCAATTGGTAGTTGATAATGCCATCACGACGTTTCAGTACAAAATCACCCAAGTCATGTGCAAGGTTGGAACAGTGCTGACCTTGTAAACGATCTTCAAAACAGATCAGTTGATCATTGACTTTGACACGAATCGCCTGATGTTCAAAGGCTAAATTGAGATCACGACACGTACCTGCATAAATGGCATTTGAACCAAGCATTTTACGGGTACATTGACAGGCGTAGACCAAATTGAGTTGTTGAAGTTGATAGATAACTTCTTCATAAATCTCTAGGCGATCTTTTTGGAAAATGATCTCGGCATCGGGTTCGAACTCAAAGGCATCTAGACAATGCAGAATATGCGTTTCGCTGTCAGGATAAATGCGGGGAATATCGGTATCTTCTATGCGAACCAACCATGTTCCCTGTTGTGACTTTGCATCACAATAACTTGCCACTGCGGTGAGCAGGGAGCCAAAATGTAACGGGCCGGTTGGCGATGGTGCAAACCGACCCATGTAAGCAGACTGCATGGACTGCAATTTACTCATGGTTTAACCGTTGTTTTGCTTCTCTTTGATTTCCGCCAACGTCTTGCAGTCGATACATAAAGTCGCTGTTGGACGTGCTTCTAAACGGCGTAAACCGATTTCGATACCGCAAGTTTCACAGAAACCGTAGTCTTCGTCTTTAATGGTCGCAAGAGACTGTTCAATTTTACGAATCAGTTTACGTTCGCGGTCACGGGTACGTAGTTCAATCGCAAACTCTTCTTCTTGAGTCGCACGGTCATTGACATCAGGCAATGCGGTAGATTCGTCTTGCATGGTGTTGAGGGTACGATCCACTTCGGTCATCAGTTCCGCTTTCCATGCTTCTAAGATTTTGCGGAAGTGATCAAGCTGGCCTTCAGACATGTATTCTTCATTTTTTTTCGGCTCGTAAGGAGCAATACCGAATAAGCTTGCTGTTGAACTGCCTTCTGAAGCCTTAGGCTTGGTTTTGCGTGCACGTTTCGGTGCATCTGTTTGGTCATCTAAGACTTGGTTTAGGTTGTCATTCGCCATAATAGGGCATTCCTCATCATATACATCGAGATCGACGTAATCGCTATGGTGATATGCAAGTTTGTTGTTATTTCACCCTTAAACAAGAATTTAATTCATGTTCAAGGGGTCGTCATCATAAAGACTTTTTGCATACTTGAATAGTATTAAATTCTACCCAAGCGATCCTTTTTCAAGACAGTTAAATTAATCGAAATTACACGAAATGGAAAGTTAATAACCTGAAATCTCGTTATTTATTTTTGGAATGAGATGGTCTAAACGATAAACCTGACTTTCAATGTGCCCATCGTTATACAATTCCAATACACGATAACCTGCTGCATCATGCTGTCCCAAAGCAAAATCATGGCTTTGTGGTTCAAACTGAATACAGGTAGAAGGGACGGCTAAAAATTGGATATTGTCTTGAATCTGTGAAAATTCTTGATGAACATGACCGTGAATAACGGCTTTGACTTGAGGAAATTTATGCAATACCGAGCAAAGATCAGCACTGTTTTTCAGACGATGATGATCAATCCAGTCGGACTGCATATGGAGCGGATGATGATGGCAGCCGATCAGCACAAAACCATCATTTATTTGTTGTAACAATTGATCTAATTGATCTAATTGATCTTTATCAATATGTCCATCAATTTTTCCCGTGACGGCACTGGTCAGTAAAATGATTGTCCAAGGCTTGAGATCAATCACGGTGATGGGTGACGATTGTGAATAAGGGAAAATCTCTAAATCATCATGGTTGCCTGGGGTTTGATAAAAAGGGATTCCAAGGCGTTGCATATATTGAAGGTAGCGTGCGTAGGTGACAGGGGTCGCATCTTGTGCAACATCCCCTGTATGAATGATGACTTTTGCATCTGGATGCTGAGCCACAATATGCTGCATGATGTCATGGAAACTATGCTCAGGGCACATTTCGACAAATGTGGCATCTGCGTGTTCCATGAGGTGAGTATCACTAATCTGAATAATGGTCTGAGCTTGTTGTGTCATTGCATCCATCACACTTAAATGCTTTTATTTTTGAATATGTTGCTGTAGCCATTGCAATGCCATGATCACAGGTGCATTGACCAATCGTCCACTGCGAAGTAATGGTGCAAGGTCAGAATAATGAAATAAATGCAATTGAATATTTTCACCTTCCCCAGCGACCCCAAAAATTCCACCTTGTTCAGGCAGTTCGGCTTGTGCGACATATAAATGGAACAGTTCTGAACATGCGCCCGCAGAAGGATAGAAACTAAATAAATGCTGGAGTTGATCAATCGCACAGCCTGATTCTTCAAGGCTTTCACGGCGAATACAGGTTTCTGGTGATTCATCACCATCGAGAACCCCAGCAATAATTTCGAGTTGCCATGGTGACTGTGCATCATCGAGTGCACCGACACGGAATTGTTCGATCAGAGCAAAGCGTTGTTGTTGATCATTATAAATGAGTACTCCAGCAGCTTCTGGGCGATGAATTAACTCACGTTGTAAGATGGGTGTGTAGCCTGTTTTTTCAAAAAGGCGGTGACGTAGACTGACTTTCTCAACTTGTAAGAAACCTTTAAATAATGTTTCGCGTGAAGTCACTTCAACATCGTGTTGATTATAGCTGGCATGCTCAACGATATTCATAAGCAAAATTAGGATGAAATATTTCACTTCATCCTAACTGAGCTGGCGATTAAGGCAACACTTTTTTTATCAAAATTAGACCTTGTGGTATAACTTTTGTCCAGTTTGTTGATAAGTGGCTTTCATCTCTTGTAAACCTTGTTCAACTTCTTGATTTTCAATAGTTAAGTGGTTTACATTCTTTTGATTTTCTGCATAATCACGCACGTTTTGTGTGATCTTCATTGAGCAAAATTTAGGCCCGCACATTGAGCAGAAGTGCGCCGATTTATGTGCATCTTTGGGTAAAGTTTCATCATGCATACTACGTGCTGTGTCAGGGTCTAAACTCAGGTTGAACTGGTCATCCCAACGGAACTCAAAACGTGCTTTTGACAACGCATTGTCACGGACTTGAGCACCTGGATGTCCTTTGGCAAGGTCAGCAGCATGAGCAGCAATCTTGTAAGTGATGATGCCATCTTTCACGTCTTTTTTGTTCGGCAGACCCAAATGCTCCTTTGGTGTGACATAGCAGAGCATCGCTGTGCCGTACCAACCAATCATCGCTGCACCAATCGCAGAAGTGATATGGTCATAACCCGGTGCGATATCCGTGGTCAGTGGCCCAAGGGTATAAAATGGTGCTTCTTTACACACTTCAAGCTGCAAGTCCATATTTTCCTTGATCATGTGCATTGGCACGTGTCCTGGCCCTTCGATCATCACCTGAACATCATGTTCCCAAGCACGGTGGGTCAATTCACCTAAAGTTTTCAATTCGCTGAACTGCGCTTCATCATTGGCATCTTGAATACAGCCCGGACGTAAACCATCACCTAAACTAAACGACACGTCATAGGCTTTCATGATTTCGCAAATTTCATCGAAATGCGTGTAGAGGAAGTTTTCTTCATGATGCGCCAAACACCACTGCGCCATGATTGAACCACCACGGGACACGATGCCTGTCAGACGGTTTGCTGTCATCGGCACATAACGGAGCAAGACACCTGCATGGATGGTGAAGTAATCCACGCCTTGTTCAGCTTGTTCGATGAGCGTGTCTTTAAAGATTTCCCAAGTCAGGTTTTCGGCAACGCCATCGACTTTTTCTAGTGCTTGATAGATTGGTACAGTCCCGATTGGCACTGGCGAGTTACGGATAATCCACTCACGGGTTTCGTGAATATTTTTACCTGTTGACAAGTCCATGATGGTATCTGCACCCCAACGGGTTGCCCATGTCATTTTTGCGACTTCTTCATCAATTGATGAACCCAGTGCCGAGTTACCAATGTTGGCATTAATTTTCACCAAGAAATTACGACCAATAATCATCGGCTCAAGTTCAGGGTGGTTAATGTTGGCAGGAATAATCGCACGCCCAGCAGCCACTTCCTGACGCACAAATTCAGGCGTGATTTCTTTCAGGTTTTGTGCCCCAAAGTTTTGTCCAGCATGCTGACGCATATCGACATCGTGGCGCTGACGCTGATTTTCGCGAATGGCGATGTATTCCATTTCAGGGGTAATAATACCTTGCTTGGCATAGTGCATTTGCGATACGTTTTTGCCTGCTTTAGCACGACGCGGGTTTTGAATATGCGCAAAGCGGATTTCAGCAGTACGAATGTCACGTAGACGTTCCTGACCAAATTTAGAAGTCAAGCTGTCGAGGATATCAGTATCTTCGCGTTCTTCAATCCAAGCACTACGCACAGAAGCTAAACCTTGATTCAGGTCGATGTGTGCATTTGGATCGGTATAGGCACCTGAAGTGTCATAGACCATGATAGGGGGATTGTGTTCACCACCTAAACCTGTTGGAGTTTCAGTCAGTGAAATTTCGCGAAAAGGCACTTGAATATCTGGACGAGAACCTTCGACATAGACCTTGCGAGATGCAGGTAAAATGCGGGTGAGATCTTTCGCATCTTGTTCATGTTGTGCTGAAATATCAGCAGGGGATAGATTCGTTAATTGGTTCATGGTCATGATCCTTATGAATGACATCAACGAATCAAGCACGACCAAAAACCTGGCGGATTTATCTTGTAAAAAAGATAAAAAGAGGGCTGTAGTTTTTAGATGGCTTGATTCCTACGCAGGTCTTAACCTGATCAGGTTCAACGGTACTTGTGTTTAAATGCAAAGGCACTGACACAATCTCAGCGAGGTATTACTCGCGCTCCGTCAAGCATGGCAACAGCTTAGCATGTTTTATCTGAGAAAAAAGACTCTAGGGGAAAAATGCTAAGCGGTTCAAATTAATGATTTGAATTAGAAATATTTTTTAATTTTGAGCTTGGATAAAACCACAGGGTTACATAGCAAGATTGAGGTGAAAATTAAAGTGAAACCAATCAAACTGGTGTAGTCAGGCAGCTCTCCCCAAAATAAATAACCCCAAATTCCTGCAAAAATAATCGCGACATAATTCACAGGGCCAATCTGCCCCGCAGGTGCAAGACTATAAGCTTTCGACATGAAAATTTGACTGATATTGGCGAGTAAACCTGCGCCAACTAAAAAGGCGAGTTCATGCAAATGATAGGGACGAATCAGCCAAAACATCGGAATGGCAGAGACGAGAGAGCCGAACACACAAAAATAAAACACGATTCGTTCAACAGGTTCAGTGTCGGTCAGGGCACGTACTGTCACAAAAGCCATTGCTGCCAAGAAACTGGCACTAAGACCAATCAGGGAAATACTATTGAACATGCCAGAATCGGGTTTTGCAACGCAGAGTACGCCTGTGAGACCAATTGCAGCAGCAATCAGCATTGATTTAGTAATGCGTTCTTTGAGAAACAGCCAAGCAATCAGGGGAATAAAAATTGGTGAGGAATAGGTAAACACCATGGCATTGGAGAGTTTTAAATGGGCGATCGCATAGAAAAATCCATACATGGCGGATAAGCCAACGATGCTGCGCCAAAGGTGCATCCAGAGTTTTTCAGTCTTAAAAAAGCTGGGACCTTTTTGGATTAACATTGGAATAAAAATAAATAATCCAACAAAATTTCGGAAAAATACCACGGTTGAATTATCAACACTATGTGAAGCATAGCGGATGCAGACCCCCATAATGGAAAATAAAAAGGCAGAAACAATAAGGCAAGCAACTGCTTTTAACGGATCTGAAGGAGCAGAGGTCATGATGGGAGAGAAAAGTTTAAATCGCTGCTCAAGATAGCATAAATTGGCTATTTTTACGGCATTGTCTAGAACTGTTGTTTACTGACCAAACTATTGGCGACCTTCCCCGCATGTGTAATACAAATTGCATCACTTAAACAGTCACGATTGATGTGGGTACTATCTAAAGTTAGAGGGTCATAAAGCCCCATATAACGGTCTAACTGTTTAATGGTTTTAATTGTTTGATACTGACTGGAACGTTTTTCGGTTGGGCTGAGTTCAATCGGCAGATCTTGGTCACGTTGCGCTGTGGGAATCTGGATAAACTGTAAGAATTTTTCTGCTTGTAAACCTAATGCAGAATGATCTTCAGCCGCAAGATATTTAATTTCCTGTAAAGCTTCAGGATTAATCGAATCCTCACCGACATAATCTGTAGAGACAGGCAAGCTACTGATGCCATGAAACAGAAATTGGGCATATTTGAATTTTAAGCGTTGAGCATCATCAATCAGAGCACTGTTGGCATACTCATTGACATAATTTTGCCAAAAGCGCGCACGTCTAGAAATTTCAGACCACGACACATTAAATGTACTTCCCGATAAAATCGGAAATTCATTTTGAGCAGCAAGATTTTTAATAAAAATTTGTTCGGTTTTGGGTAAGTAAGGCGCAAAGATATGCAGTAAATACTGTGGCTGTCGGCGGTACATAATGCCTGTATCACCAGAGTCATAGACCTCAAAGTAGGCACGGCTCCCCTGATGTTGCAGTAAGTAGCGATCACGCTCAGCAAATTGAGCTTGATAACTGGTGGCATAGCCATTGCTATTCATGGCATATTGGTCAAAAGCCTGCTCTTGCTCAGGCGTACGCTCTGTGGATAAAAAGCGTTGGTACATACTGGTTGAGGCGTAGAGAAGTTGCTGTCTTTGTTGCATTGGAATTTGTGGTAGGCATTTTTCAAGCTGCTGATTGACAAATTGCAAATCTTCGACTGAGCTGCTGCTATTGATATTTTGCATTTGCTGGCTGAGCAGATTACATAAAGACATCACTGTTTTGTGTGCAACATGCGGTTGAGATTCTTCCCGATGCGGTTCGCTAGATTGTTGATGGCAGCCTGCGATCAACAGCACGAGCAGCAACGTGACGCGCCCTAGTCTCAACGGCATAGATCAACCTCAGAATTTAGATGGATATGTTTTCTAACAGTGCGAATTTATTCAGGATATTTTCAGTCGATTGCTCAATAAAAGCTGTTGTAGAGTTGCAAACTTTGGTTAATAAATTTAGCGAAGTGTCAAGAAAAGCAGCGATATACCCTTAGCATGTAAACAAGTATGTTTTTTCAAAAAAATAGGCATAAAATCTCTAAGATTTTAAAACTCAGATCAAAAAATAATGCTTGCTGTCATGAAAGCGTCATGCGCTGTATGCTTCAATACGATTATTCGTTTCTCGATTTTGGAGATTTCTCTTGAGCCTTAAAAACCCCATCTTAGCGCATCATATTTCTTCACAATTCAATGAAGATTTACAAGAAGTGAATGCTAAATTTATGGCGATGGGAGGGATAGTCGAGCAACAAGTCACCAATGCCATTCATGCGCTACTCGATACAGATGTCAGTATGTCTCTTGATGTTCAGTATCAGGAAAAAAATGTCAATCGCCTAGAATGTGAGATTGATGAAGGTTTAACTCTGATTTTAGCACGTCGCCATCCTGCAGCCATTGATTTGCGTATGGTGATTGCGATGAGTAAAGCCAATACGGATATGGAACGAATTGGGGATGAAGCCTTAAAAATTGCCAATATTGCTCAAAGTCTGTGTGAAGAAGGGGGATCGCCTCGAGGTTTCATGGAAACGCGACATATTGGAAATCAGGTACGGGTCATGATTCATGAGGCGCTCGATGCATTTGCACGTTTAGATGCTGAACAAGCCCTGCACGTTTTGCGTGCCGATGCAGATATTGACCGTGAGTATCAGTCTGCAACACGTACACTTATGACATATATGATTGAAGATCCGCGTTATATTTCACGAGTTTTGAGTGTGCTGTGGGTACTGCGTTCATTAGAGCGTGTTGGTGATCATGCACGTAATATCGCAGAACAGGTGATTTATATTGTCAAAGGCTTAGATGTGCGTCATACCAGCGTTGATGAAATTGAGCAGCGAGTACATAGCCGTTAATTGACGACTCACTGGCTTTGAAAAGGTGAAATGATTTTCACCTTTTTTTTATGCTTATTGAGAATAAAAAAAATCCCAGAGTTGGGGGTGATCTGGGATCTATAAAAGGGTAATTCGTTATATCAGCAAGAACTTCGCCTTGTTAAAAACATCATAACCATCGTTTAAGAAGTTGTCATGTGTAGTCCTGTGAGGACTTGTTATTTTCTATGCTTGTTTGTAGATATAACGTAAATTTTGTATAAAAAAGCAACGATCTGGTCGTTGCTTTTTTTATCGAATGGTCAGTACAAGATCATATTTTTATGGTTAAAAATATTATTTCTCTGCTGTCCAGCCTTCTGCTTTCTCAACACTATCATCATTACTGAAAAACTTTTCACGCTGTTCTTCAAGGAACTTTTTCGCGTCTGGTTCAAACACATTTAAGCGTTTTTCATTAATCAGTGTAGTTTGGTGTTTTAACCATTCTTGCCATGCCTGTTTAGACACGCTATCAAACAGTTCTTGTCCTTTTGCACCTGGGAACGGTGCAAAATCCAAACCTTCCATTTCCGCTTGATATTTACGGCAAAAGACTTGTCGAGTCATATCTTATTGATCCTTAAGCGTAGAGTTTAGCTAAACGTGCGTGCGCACGCTCAATTGCTGCAGCAACCTGTACAGGAGCAGTACCACCGATGTGGTTACGTGCGCTGACAGAAGCCTCAAGGGTTAATGCTTTTTCAAATACATCTTCACTGATCAGGTCAGAGAACTGTTGTAATTGTTCAAGGCTGAGTTCAGACAAATCTTTCGATTCCTGTACGCCAAGAGCAACTGCTTTACCCACAATTTCATGCGCATCACGGAATGCCACGCCTTTTTTCACCAAATAATCCGCCAAGTCCGTTGCGGTAGAGAAGCCACGCAGAGCTGCTTCACGCATCACTTCGATGTTTGGAACCAGCGCAGGAATCATGTCAGCAAATGCCATAAGTGAACCACGAACGGTATCAATCGCATCAAACAAAGGCTCTTTGTCTTCTTGGTTGTCTTTGTTATATGCCAATGGCTGACCTTTCATGAGGGTCAACAAGCTCATCAGGTCACCATAAACACGACCTGTCTTACCACGAATTAACTCAGGAACATCTGGGTTTTTCTTTTGTGGCATGATGGATGAACCTGTACAGAAACGGTCAGGAATATTCACAAATTTGAACTGAGCCGATGTCCATAGAATCATTTCTTCAGACATACGTGACAAGTGCATCATGATTAAAGATGCAGCCGCATTGAATTCAATGCCGAAATCACGGTCAGAAACTGCATCGAGCGAGTTTTCACTTACGGCTTCAAAGCCTAACAATTCGGCAGTATACGCACGGTCGATTGGATAAGTTGTACCTGCAAGAGCTGCTGAACCAAGTGGCATACGGTTAACACGTTTACGGCAGTCGATCAGACGTTCGCTGTCACGTACCAACATTTCAAACCACGCCATTAAGTGGTGACCAAAAGTCACAGGCTGTGCCGTTTGCAAATGGGTAAAGCCAGGCATGATCGTCGTGGTGTTTTTTGCAGCTAAACCCAGAATGCCTTTTTGTAGGCGTTCAAGTAGTTTTAAGATGTCGTCAATTTCATCACGAACATATAAACGAATGTCGGTTGCAACTTGGTCGTTACGGCTACGACCTGTATGTAGTTTTTTACCTGTGATGCCAATACGATTGGTCAAACGTGATTCAATGTTCATGTGAACATCTTCAAGGTCGATACGCCATTCAAACGTACCCGCTTCAATTTCCTGACGAATTTCAGTCAAGCCTTGAATAATATCATCACGTTCAGCTTCAGTGAGAACGCCGACTTTAGCAAGCATAGTCGCGTGTGCGATCGAACCTGCAATATCTTGTTGATAAAAACGTTGGTCAAATTGTACAGATGCAGTAAATTCAGCAACAAAGGCATCAGTAGCTTCAGTAAAACGACCTCCCCACATACCTGAGGTTTCATTGGTTTGCGGAGTATTAGAGGAATGAGAAGATGTGGTCATGGCGGCTCAGTAAAATAAAAAGCAGTATAACAAAAGCTCAGCAACTTGCCGATGCTCAAGATCATCATTCAGTCCAGAGTAGCGACGCGCTGCACAATCAGTCTGCCTATTTTTTTACGAAAATAGGGCGTTGGCAACACTTAATCGAATTATTTGCAGCCAGTAGTATTTTGGCACTTACATTAAGTCTTGCAGAATCAGGTGGTTGGGAGGTTATGAGCTGGGGACATACGCTTCAATATTTGCTCTATATTTACTGGGTGATTTTGGCATTTGTGGTTGCTGTACAAAAACTAGAACAGCCTTTAAATAAAATGAACCATACTCAGGCATTTACAGCCGCCTTTTTTTTATTACAGGCAATCATTTTACTCAGTAGCCTATCTCTGAATGCGCTTTTGCTGTGGGTGCATTTTGGTTGGCAGCGATTATTTGAGGGATCGCGCTGGTGGGATGGTGTTGGATTGCACTTGAGTTATGGGGTGTTGATGAGTGCGTTCTGTTTGAGATATTTATATATAAGAAATCAGTGGCTTAAACAACAACATAGCGAGTTGCAAGCCCGTATTCAGGCGATGCAGGCACGGATTCAACCTCATTTTTTATTTAACAGCTTAAATAGTGTCGTCAGCTTGATTGCGACCGATCCAGATAAAGCTGAGGATATGTTGATTAATTTATCTCGTTTATTTCGGGTCAGTTTTCAGGAATTGAAATTGGTCAGTTTGGCAGAAGAATTAAAAATATGTCGTCAATATATTGCAATTGAGCAAATCCGTCTGCGAGATCGTTTAGAAATGGACTGGCGCTTACCTGATCTACAGGCATTGCAATATATTCAAATTCCTGTATTAAGTTTGCAGCCCTTACTTGAAAATAGTATTTTTCATGGTGTTGAAAAAATAAGCAGTCCGTGTAAGATCAGTGTATTGGTCGAGATTCTTGATCGACAAGTCAATATTGTGATTACCAATCCATATTTACAACAACAACAAGGGCAACGCCAAGGCAATGGCATTGCATTAGAAAATGTTAAACAACGGCTACGTGCCTATTATGGCGATGCTGCCTATATACAATGTTTTGCGGGGCAAGGCATCTTTACCACAATCTTAACCTATCCGTATCAATAATAAGCGGATGAAACAAAACAGATAGGGGGAATATAAAGCGCGTATGGATATTTTAATTTGTGATGATGAGCCACTCGCAGTTGAGCGACTGGAACGCCTAGTCACTGATTTAGGACATCAGGTGGTGGCAACGGCAACACATGGTGGGCAAGTTTATGACTTGGTCTTGACCCATGAGCCTGAAGTGATTTTATTGGATATTCAAATGCCTGAAATGGATGGTTTAAGCTGTGCCCGTCAGTTGGCACAACTACAAATTAAACCTGCTATTGTATTTTGCACGGCATATGATCAGCATGCATTACAAGCATTTCAGTCGCAAGCACAAGCCTATCTCTTAAAACCAATTGCAAAAACTGAACTGAGAGAGGTTTTGGATCAGATCTGTAAACCTAATCAGGCACAGATGAATCAGTTAAAACCACAAGAAGCAGCACCTGTAGCGAAGAAGCAACGTCAACATATTACGGCTAAATCTCATCGTGGCGTAGAATTAATTCCTGTCGATCAAATCTATTATTTTTTGGCAGATCAAAAATATGTAACGATTCGCCATCAAAAAGGCAGTGTGCTGATTGATGAAACTTTGAAAGATCTAGAATCTGAATTTCCTGAAAAATTTATTCGAATTCATCGTAATGCTTTGGTTTCAATCCATTTTCTTGATGGTATTGAAAGCATTTGTTCAGGGCAGTACCAAGTACGCTTACGTGAGATTGGCGAACGTCTTGTGATTAGCCGTCGGCATTTGCCGCAGTTACGTGAGTCCATGCAGCAACTCTAAACAGTTTTTTGGGTTTGGGTCTTGCATTTTTATTAGATCAGGTTAAGTTTAGTGCATTATTTCAATGCTCAGACTTCATCCATTATGAATATTTTGAAAATTGCGACTCGTCAAAGCCCACTTGCCCTGTGGCAAGCGGAGCATATTAAAAGTCGACTTGAGCAACTGCATCCGTATTTAACTGTAGAATTGGTCACTTTTGTGACGCAAGGGGACAAAATCCTCGATACACCATTGGCAAAAATTGGTGGTAAAGGCTTATTTGTAAAAGAATTAGAAAATGCTTTACTCGATGGGCGTGCTGATTTAGCTGTCCATTCGATGAAAGACGTTCCAATGCAACTGCCTGAAGGCTTAAGTCTAGCCGTGATTTGTGAACGCGAAAATCCAATGGATGCTTTTGTATCGAATCACTACGCACACTTTAATGAGCTACCTCAAGGTGCGGTGGTGGGTACATCCAGTCTACGCCGTAAATGTCAAATTTTACAGCAGCGTCCTGATCTGACTATTAAAGACTTACGTGGCAATGTTGGAACACGTCTTGGAAAATTGGATGATGGTCAATACGATGCGATTATTTTGGCCAGTGCGGGTTTAAAACGCTTAGGGCTTGAGCAACGTATTCGTCACCATGTTGCGGTTGAAATGAGCCTGCCTGCGGTTGGACAAGGGGCATTGGGTTTGGAATGTCGCACAGATGATCAAACTGTTCTGGATTTAATCGCACCATTGGCTCATGCGGAAACACAAGCGTGTGTGACGGCTGAACGTGCATTTAATGCCTACTTGGAAGGGGGCTGCCAAGTTCCAATCGCAGGTTTTGCAACGTTACATGATCAACAGTTGCAAATTGAAGGGCGTGTGGGAAGTGTCGATGGCACGGTTCTACTAAAAGCACGAGTACACGGTGCAGTTGCTGATGCAACCCAACTTGGTGAAGCCTTAGCTCAACAATTACTTGCTCAAGGGGCAGGTGAATTACTCAAGGCTTTACAGCACTAATGATGTTGTTGCTGAATACGCGACCAACTCAGCGTGCTGCTACGCTGAGTCAAAGACTAAATCGAGCAGGTATAGAGGTTGTTGAACTGCCATTGCTTGAATTGACGGGATTGCCCTATTCGGCAGAACTCGCAGCACTTTATGCACAGCTTGCTGATAAACAAGTGATTGTGGTGGTGAGTCCAACAGCCGTTGATGTAGGAATGCAATATCTTCAAGTAAGCCAAATTGAGATGTCGAGTCTGGCGCATATACAGTGGATTGCAGTAGGGCAGGCGACAGCACAACGCTTAAAAGATTATGGAATTTCTGCAAGCATTCCTGACGTTGAAACATCGGAAGGTATGCTTGCGTTACCTGTTTTGCAAAATTTAGCGGTAAAACAGGTAGCATTTTGGCGAGGGCGTGGTGGACGCCAGTTTATGATGGACGCTTTACAGCAGCGTGGAGTAAAGATTCAAAATTTTGTGTTGTATCAACGTCAATGTCCTGAGCAGGCTCACATTCAGTTTGAACAATTTCAGTCCAGATTTAGACATCAACATCAGTCTGTATGGGTTTGTATAAGTAGTGAAGCGAGTTGGTTGAACTGGCTTAAACTATGTCAAAATAGCCCCGACATTTTATCTCAATGTCAGTATTTAACTTTAGGGACTCGTTTAACCACCTTGGTTAGGCAGCAGCAGATGCCATTGGTCACGCATCAGCTAGATGATTTAGACCCTGAGCAGATCTGCCATTTTCTAATTCAACACAAAGGTAGCGCATGAGAAAGCTAGTTGTAGCCTCGAGCCTATTGGTTTTATTTTGGATTGCAAAACTCAACTATGATGTGCTGCAAAACACAAAACAATTGCAAGAGCTACAAACGCGCATTTTGCATAGTGAACAAGCCAATGCCAATGTCAATGATCAAGTGGTGGCATTACAGCGTCAATTCAACGATGCACCAACAGCATCAACTGTAGCGACGAGCAATGCTCCACTAGCCAATCAACAGAGTTTAAATCCTACGATTTTGGTCAAACAACAACTGCAATTGGTACAGTTTGCTTTGCAACAGCAGCAAGAAGTTTATGCTTTTGAACAATTACAAAAGTTGAATCATGACATTGCAAATTATCAGTTGTCGCCTGCTTTGCAGCAAAGTTTATATCAGGCAATTGGTCAGGATTTACAGAATCTGCAGCAATATCATGATAACCACCAAAATCAATTGGATCAGCTACATTTATTATTTCGCCAGATTGATCAGCAATTGAATCAATTATTATCTCGGCAAACTCAACAATATCAGCCTTTGCAGAAAAAGCATTTCTGGAATGGTTGGTTCAAAGTCGAATCGACAGATCAGCCAAAAACAGAATTAATGAACCAGCGTTTGGTTTTAAAGGAAATCCAGTTGCGGTTAGTCCTCGCCAGACAATTGCTAAATTCTGGTGAATATGATCAATACCAACAAACTTTATTGGATGTAAATCAGTTACTCACTCAAGCTCCAACATTTAACCGCCAAACTTTAGAACAGTTATTAGAAAAGGCCAAACAAATTCCTGTGGTAACTGCACCTAAATTGACCGCACTGGCAATATTGAATTAGAGGTCAGGCATGAAACAAATTCTTTCTTTATATTTATTTGTGCTACTGATCTTGGTTGCTGTTGTCAGTATTTTAAGTTATGGCTATGGATCAGGCTATGTTTATATTTATTTCCGTCATTGGCAGATTCAAAGTAATTTTTGGGCTTTACTCATTTTTCTGGTGTTACTCAGTTTAATTGGGCAGGTATTATGGTTGTTATTAAAACGTTATTTTGGTCGACTTGAGCAACGTAAGCAAAAAGTATTTAATTTTGAACATTTACACCCTTATGAAAAATTAGCAGTTTTGTGGTTGCTAGATGCAAACCAAGAAAAAAGAAACATGGTTGAAGGGATTTTTAAACAATCACAACTACTGAATGAGGTAATTCAAGCTTATTTTTTAGCAAAGCAAGGTGAAAATCAAACAGCTTTAAATCTACTGGAAAAAAGCTCGGCAATGGCATTTGAGTTGGCTGAATTACAACGAATTAAGATTTACTTATCTGAGTATAATGCACATCAAGCATTGACTCACTTGGAATTTTTATCTCAACATGAACTTTCTCCATGGTTGAGAGATATTCAGCAAGGTTATGCACAATGTCTAACACGATTATGGGGGCAGTTTGCAGCACAGTTTCCATGGTTATATTTGCAGAGTACTCAATTTGGCAATCTACATGATGCGGATAAAACCATCTGGTTACAGCAGGTCTTACAAAACTTTGAACATGCCAATCCAGATGAATTAACGGTTTTGCAGCAGCGCTATGAAACGTATAAAGACACTAAAATTCAGCAGGCTACTCGTCAGAACAAGATTTTATGGTTGAAAATTTTAGCGCGGTTACCTGAGATGAGTCAGATGCATGCTTTGCTTGCAGAAAACTTGCTAGATGAATTATTTGATCAGGAAGTTTTTTATTTATGGTTTGAAAAACAATTGCTTAAGCAAAACCCTGATTATGATAAAATTGAACAACAGTTAAATATGTGGGAAGAAAAATATCCTAATATTCCTGTATTTAGTTTTGCGCGATGGTTTGTTTATCAGGCAACCCAACGTTTTGAGGGTGCAGAAAAATTATTGGAATTATATCCAGATAATATATTAATGAGTTATTTAAGAATTAAAAATCAATTAAAAGATAATGAAGTATTATTGCAGCAGTTAAATTTATTATTTGAAGGCAATAATAATTAGACCTCTTTCATAAATCATTTTTTGCTCAACTCCCTATTGTAAATTCCAGCAATTAGATTAAACCTTAGTCCCAGTCTTTTGCCTCGGTTTCGATAACGTCCAGCAAGAATCTTAAAGGTTTTGAGTCTGCCAAATACATGCTCAATTCCTATTCTTCTTTTATTGATTTCTCGGTTGTATTTTTTGAGCTCAGAATGCAAGTTACCACCTTTGT
>NZ_BKNN01000003.1 GCF_008993995.1 Acinetobacter brisouii | reverse complement strand
CGAAACCATGGAAAGATACAAAGAGTAGCTCGCTAGCGCGAAATGAATTACTTCGAACAGTTAAACGTTTAGGCAGGACACTATGGAAAAAATGGTCAGGCTATCATCGCCGCAGTTTGGTGGAAACCAAGATGCATTGCATCAAATTATTAGGCGATAAATTAATGGCAAGAAGCTTTCCTAGTCAGGTGAATGAGATTCATGCACGTGTAGCAGTCCTCAACAGATTTACGGAATTAGGTCGACCACTTACCCAAGTTACGCCTTAAATTTGGCTCAATTAGGGGCGCTTTGCATTTCAAATCTTTGTGCAACAAAGCCGTATTTTTGCTCTATTTTTTGCGTTTTATGATATAGATCAACGTAATAGAGTAGATGAAAACACATTTGTATATGTAAAAAGGTAGAACTGAAAGCATGAGTACATGTTGGCAGCTATTTATTGTGATACATAAACAAGAGTAGATATGAATAAGTCTTGTGTAATAGCTTTGGTTTGGGGACTTGTGAGAAAGCAACAGAATCGTTTTGAAGATGCTCTTATCAAAATTATGATCTTGGTGATTTCTCTTGTTTTTAGGTGTGCATCATGATTTGAATATCACAGTCATCGTTATGGTTGGTATTTGGATTGAAAAACGTACAAAAAAGCGTTTTATTTTAAAAAATATCTGTCGCTTTGGTGGTTGCTTTTAGTATTGTAGACAGGTACGAGATGGGCACATTGGCGGCATATTTTTATATATAAAAGTAGCCATTATTTCAAACTGCAACATCAGGTCATGCTGTGATACTAGGTATAGTCATTGTCGCTTGCTTAATTCTGATAGCTGCATTTTTTGTGGCATTGCAAGAATTACGGTTGGCTGAACGGAATCGTCAACTGACAGAGGTCAATAAAGAGTTAGCGCATTTAAGTATGCATGATACTTTGACTCAGTTACCAAACCGTTCTTATTTAAATGATTTTGTCAAAGTCATTTTGGCAGAACACCGTTTGCATCGTCAGCAAATTGCGGTGGTGTATATTGATTTAGATCGCTTTAAATCAATCAATGATGCTTTTGGTCATCCTGTAGGTGATCAATTACTGGTGCAATTTGCAAACCGAATCAGTGAGCAACTTGCTGAGCGTCAGACACTTTTACGCATTAGTGGTGATGAATTTTTATTGATTGCTGAACATGCAACTGTTGAGCAAGCTGAGCAACTCGCTCAAAAAATTCTCAGTGCGATTCAGCAAGGTTTTTTAATTGCAGGACGCAGCATCAATATTACAGCTAGTATTGGTATTGCGATGTATCCTGAGCATGGTGAAAATTTACAAGAATTGCTTATGCATGCTGATATTGCAATGTTGGCATCGAAAGAACAGGGACGTAATACATATAGTGTATTTAGCTATAATATTGATCAGTATGAAGAACGTCATCAATCTAAACTCATCAATGATTTATTTAAAGCCATTGATGAAGATCAGTTTGTCCTGTTTTATCAACCTAAATTTAATAAATACCGTAAGATTTGTGGTGTTGAAGCACTTATTCGTTGGCAGCATCCAAAATTAGGCTTGCTTGGGCCAAACATGTTTATTCCACTGGCTGAAAAAACAGGTCTGATCACCCCTTTGGGATATTGGGTGATGGAACAGGCATGTAAACAGATTCAAATTTGGGAACAGCAAGCGAAAGGCTTTTATCCGATTTCAATTAATCTTTCTGCTGTGCAGGTTGAACATAAGTTATTGATACCGACACTTCAGGATTATCTTCAGAAATATCAAATTAATACTGACCATTTAATTATTGAAATTACTGAAAGTACAGCAATGCATCATATTGATTCAAGCATTGAAATTTTTCAGAAAATCCGTAATTTGGGCGTTAAACTCTCTATTGATGACTTTGGTACAGGTCACTCGAGTTTCTTGTATTTAAAAGATCTGCCTGTGAATGAACTGAAAATTGACCGTGCCTTTATTAAAGACCTACATCATGGTTCAAAAGATGAACTGATTTTGGCAAGTTTAATTCAGTTAACACGTAATTTAGGATTGACAATTACCGCTGAAGGTATTGAAACTGAAGAACAACTTGAAATTCTGAATCGCTTGGGATGTCAGCAATTCCAAGGTTTCTTGCTCGGTAAGCCTTTACCAAAAGAAGTCCTAGAACATAAATTTGCCACCCATACCAGTTGAGTCTGAGCCAATGTAATTGAATGATATGTCGATGATCGGGTTGTGTGAGCAGATTTAAAAAAATCTCTGTTCTGCTACAATACCGCCAATTTTTTCAATTATATTGATCCTTGCACTGCGTTCTGCAGTAGGTATTTTTCATGAGTTTTAAAGATGAATTGGCGACGCAAGTCGCCCAACGCCGTACTTTTGCCATCATTTCCCACCCCGATGCGGGTAAAACCACCATGACAGAAAAACTGTTGTTATGGGGTAAAGCCATTCAGGTGGCGGGTATGGTCAAAAGCCGTAAGTCTGATCGTGCAGCAACTTCCGACTGGATGGAAATGGAAAAAGAGCGTGGGATTTCGATTACCACTTCCGTCATGCAGTTCCCTTATAAAAATTATGTGATTAACTTGCTCGACACTCCAGGGCATGAAGACTTCTCGGAAGATACCTATCGTACCTTAACTGCGGTTGACTCTGCACTGATGGTGATTGACGGTGCAAAAGGTGTCGAAGACCGAACCATCAAACTGATGGAAGTCTGTCGTATGCGCGACACACCGATTATTTCTTTCGTTAACAAAATGGACCGCGAAATTCGTGAGCCTTTAGAGTTGCTGGATGAAATTGAAAATGTCCTCAAAATTAAATGTGTTCCAATCACTTGGCCACTTGGCTCAGGACGTGACTTCGCAGGTGTATTTAACCTGATTGAAGAAAAATTCTATGTGTATAAAGCAGGTTTCGGCTCAACCATTACCGAGATTGAAATACGTGATGGCTATGACCATGCCGACCTACGTGAAAAAGTCGGTGAATTGGCTTGGGCGGCATTTGAAGAGTCTTTAGAACTGGTACAAATGGCGAATGAGCCTTTAGACCGTGAAGAATTCTTGGCGGGTCGTCAAACGCCTGTGTTATTTGGTACGGCACTTGGTAACTTTGGCGTCGATCATGTGCTTGATGCATTTAGCAGTTATGCACCAGAGCCAAAGGCACACCCGACGAAAGACCGTAAGGTTGAAGCAACTGAAGAAGGTTTCACTGGCTTTGTATTTAAAATTCAAGCCAACATGGACCCGAAACATCGTGACCGTATTGCCTTTATGCGTATTTGTTCAGGCAAATATGAAAAAGGTTTAAAAATGAAGCACGTGCGTATTGATAAAGATGTGCGCATTAGTGATGCTTTGACCTTCCTTGCGGGTGAGCGCGAGCACTTGGAAGAAGCATGGCCAGGCGACATCATTGGTTTACATAACCACGGTACGATTCAAATTGGTGATACTTTTACTTCTGGCGAAAAACTGCAATTCACGGGAATTCCACACTTTGCCCCTGAAATGTTCCGCCGTGTGCGTTTAAAAGATCCTTTGAAATCTAAACAGTTGCAAAAAGGTCTCAAAGAGTTGTCAGAAGAAGGAGCAACGCAGGTTTTTATGCCGCAAAACAGCAATGACCTGATTGTGGGTGCAGTCGGTGTACTTCAGTTTGAAGTGGTGGCATTCCGCTTGAAAGAAGAATACAAGGTCGACTGTATTTATGAGCCAGTAAGCATTAATACGGTACGTTGGGTCTCTTGTGATGATGAGAAGAAATTCAACGAATTTAAGAAGAAAGCACACGATCAACTGTCTGTTGATGGTGGCGGGCACTTGACTTACCTCGCACCAAGTCGTGTGAACTTGCAGATTATGCAGGAACGTTATCCTGATATTCAGTTCCGCAATACACGCGAGCATTAATTTAAGCGATTTTAAAAAACAGCTTCTTTCGGGGGAGCTGTTTCTTCCAGATGCAAGATGGATGATTCCGAATGAAACAACAGCCAACAGTAATAATGGCAATTTTGTCGAGCATATTGTTACTGAGTGCATGTCATAAACAACAACCTGCACCACAACAAGAACAAACCGCGAGCAATACACAAGCCAGTAATCCAGATGTACTGCCTTATTTGGCAATACAAACCCAGCGTGCTGAATATGCTTTGCCTTTTTGTGAAAAGAAAAACTGTATTGATATCGACATTCAAACGCTGAAAACTGCTGATCCATGGTTAAATACATGGTTGACCACAAATCTGAGCAAAGTTGTCCAAGCACAAATTGATTTAAAACAGAATTTGAGTTTGCAGCAGGCGATTAATGCTTACATAAAAAAATCAGATGCTTGGCAGCAGGAATTTACTGCAAATCGACCGTATCGTTTGCACATTCAAACCCGTATTGCTTCTCAGCGTAATCAGTATGTATTGTTACAATTACAGGTCAGTAGCCAGCAGGCTGAAGTTGAGATTAACGAACGACAATACTTTTTTGTGGCTGATCGACAGCTGAAAAAAGGATTAACGATTTTGGATGTAATTGAAGCTCATCATCAGGTGGCATTGGATCAGCTTGTTCAACAAGCTTATCAAAAATGGTTAAAGCAGCAGAGTCATGCTGTGCAGCAACTTGCCCCGAAAAAACTGTACTGGGGACAAGCGGATTGGTTCTTTGATGGTGAAGGCGTAGGTTTACATTATCGTGCCAATGAAATTGTCAAAGATGCAAAACAATTAGAAATTTTCCTGAATAAACAACAAACTCAGCAATTGTTAAAACCTGATGTTTTTCACAAAATGTTTTAAAAAACAGTACACGGTAATGTAAAAAATCACGTTATTTTAAAGACAAACATGACAATAAAAGGCGGCATTCATGTTGCGTAAGAATCTCTCAATGACATTCTCTATGTCGGTGCTCAGCGTGAGTTTATTGTTGAGCGCCTGTCAAAAACAAAATGATGATACGGAAAAGACGGTTTCTGCTGCACAGATGACCCAAGTCAAAGCCATTCAAAATCCTTATGAATTTACAGCTAATTTAGAGAATATTCCTGTGCAGTTACCTGCATGTGAGGGGAATAACTGTCCTGAGTTTCAGGTACAGCGCTTAAAGACCAATTATGATTTTATTGATCGGCAAGTGGATGCGGCAATTTTGGCTGCTTTGCGAGATCATTTGGATTTGGCTGCGATTAATCCAGCAGCTTCAGAGGTGTTTGCTTCTGAACCTGAACCAAGTGATTTAAACCAGCAAGTGCAGCAATATGCCAAAGCATTTTTAGCATTAGACCAAGAGCTGAAAAATATGAATGCCAACCCACAGATCAGTGTTCATATTCAACCCAAAATTTTACGTAAACAAGATCACTTGGTGACGGTACAAATGAATTCGGATAGTTTCTTGGGTGGCGCACATGGTACCGAGGCACAGCAGTATTTGGTCTTTGATCTGAAACAGAAACAGCAGCTTAAACTGAGTGATCTTCTATTACCCAATCAAAAAAATCAGTTGACCAAATTGTTGCATCAACAATTTGCAGATTGGGTCATTGCGCAAAAATTGGCAACAAACATCAAAGAATACGAAGATGCATGGCCATTTAAATTAAGTCAGAATTTCTATCTAAGCGCGGATGGCTTAGTCTTACAATATGCTGAATATGAAATTGGACCGTATGTGGTGGGTATGCCAAGTTTTACTATTCCCTACGAAAAACTTAAAGGTATCGTAAAATCAGAGTATTTACCAAAGCCCGATACGGTTGCTGCAACCACAGCCAGTGCAGTTAAAGGCACAGCTTAAAATGCGGCTGTTCGATACGCACACGCATTTTGATGTGCCTGAGTTCGATCATGATCGTGAGCAGTTGGCCTGTGCTGCCAAACAGTTTGGGGTCGATGCGCTGGTATTGATCGGTTTTGTGGCTTCTCGTTTTGATGATTTGCTCAGAACACATCAACAATTACAGGGCTTTCGTACGGCTCCGCACAGTTATTTAGCCCCAGGCTTACATCCATTTTATATCGAACAGCATCAGCCTGAAGATTTACTGGCTTTAGAAAGCTTACTCAAGCAACAACAATGCCTTGCTGTAGGGGAAATTGGTTTAGATACTTTCCTCAAGCAGCATAAACAGCCTGACGTTTTACAACAACAAAAAAATTATTTCACGGCACAGTTAGAACTGGCACAGCAGTTTGATTTGCCTGTGTTGTTGCATATCCGCAAAAGCCATGCCGATGTATTGGCACTCCTCAAAAAACAACGCTTTCAGCGCGGTGGGATTGCCCATGCGTTTAGTGGTGGAATCGAAGAAGCCAAAGCCTTTATTCAACTTGGTTTTAAATTGGGAATTACAGGACAGATCACCAATCCGAATGCGAAAAAACTCATTCAGGTGGTGCAAGCGGTTGGGGCGGAGCATCTGGTTTTAGAAACCGATTGCCCAGATATGACGCCGTTGTGTTGCCAGACATCCACTGAACAACACACACGTAATACGCCCGCCAATTTACCTTATGTGCTTGATGGGCTGGCTGCGTGTCTAAATATGAAAAGTGACTCACTCGCCGAACAGCTTTGGCAAAACACGCTGGACGTTTTGCCACTTGCAAAGACCAACATGCTCTAACCAAAATAGAACACTTCCACGCTGAAATCGGCATACAATAAATAAAGAAAAGGACAGCAAAAAATAAAATGCCGAATCGGAGGTTACCCGTATGGCTAAGTATAGTCACATCAATAGTTTTCACGCATTACAAACGCTCAAAGTCGATGAATGCAGCTACCAATATTTTAGTTTAGCCAAAGCCGCTGAACATCTCGGTGATTTAAGCAAACTACCAAAATCCCTGAAAGTGCTGCTGGAAAATCTACTGCGCTTTGAAGATAACCAAACGGTCACAGCCGCGCATATTCATGCCATTGTCGACTGGCTCAAACAAAAAACCAGTGAACAGGAAATCCAGTACCGCCCTGCACGGGTTTTGATGCAGGATTTCACAGGTGTGCCTGCGGTGGTGGACTTGGCAGCCATGCGCGCAGCGGTGGCCAAAGCAGGTAAAGACCCTGAAAAGATTAATCCGTTGTCGCCTGTTGATTTGGTAATTGACCACTCGGTGATGGTTGATCATTTTGCCAGTAGTCATGCGTTTCAGGAAAATGTTGAAATTGAAATGCAACGTAATGCCGAACGCTATCAATTCTTGCGTTGGGGGCAGTCAGCATTTAACAACTTTAGTGTGGTGCCGCCTGGCACAGGGATTTGCCATCAGGTCAATCTGGAATATCTGGCACAAGCCGTCTGGACAGCAGACGATGAAGGTAAAACCTTTGCCTTTCCTGACACCTTGGTCGGTACTGACTCACATACCACCATGATTAATGGTTTAGGTGTCCTCGGTTGGGGCGTGGGCGGGATTGAAGCCGAAGCCGCCATGCTTGGACAGCCAATTTCGATGCTGATTCCTGAAGTGATCGGTTTTAAACTGACGGGTAAACTGCGTGAAGGCATTACCGCCACCGATTTGGTACTGACCATTACCCAAATGCTGCGTAAAAAAGGTGTGGTCGGAAAATTTGTCGAATTTTATGGTGATGGCTTGGCAGACTTGCCCCTAGCGGATCGAGCCACTATTGCCAATATGGCGCCTGAATATGGCGCAACCTGTGGTTTCTTCCCGATTGATGAAGTGACTTTGGAATATTTGCGTTTGACAGGGCGTAAGCCTGAGCGGATTGCCTTGGTTGAAGCGTATAGTCAGGCACAGGGTTTATGGCGTTATGCGGGAGATGAACCTGAGTTTACCGATAGCTTGAGTCTGGACATGTCCAGTGTTGAAGCTAGTCTGGCAGGGCCAAAACGCCCACAAGATCGGGTACTGCTTTCAGATGTGTCGAAAACTTTCGATGAAGTGCTCGAACTCAGCATGAAACCTGCCAAACAGGACAAAGAAAAACTTGAAAACGAAGGCGGTGGTACAGCCGTTGCCGCACAAACTGCCGCTGTGCAAAACGAAGCGCCAAGTTGTACTTTGAATGGTGAACACTTTGAACTGAAACATGGTGATGTGGTGATTTCAGCAATTACCTCATGTACCAATACCTCCAACCCGAGTGTCATGTTGGCAGCGGGCTTGCTTGCGAAAAAAGCCATTGAGCAAGGCTTGCAGCGCAAACCATGGGTGAAAAGCTCTTTGGCACCAGGTTCTAAAGTAGTGACTGATTATCTGGAAGCGGCAGGACTCACTCCCTATTTGAATCAGTTAGGTTATCAATTAGTGGGCTATGGTTGTACCACCTGTATTGGCAACTCAGGGCCATTGCCTGAAGTGATTGAAGAAACGATTCAATGTCATGATCTGAATGTGGCATCGGTGCTCTCGGGGAATCGGAACTTTGAAGGACGGGTGCATCCACTGGTGAAAACCAACTGGTTAGCTTCGCCGCCACTGGTGATTGCTTTCGGTTTGGCAGGCACCATTCGTATAGACTTAACCACTGAACCATTGGCAATCAACAATCAGGGGAAACCGATTTATCTCAAAGATATTTGGCCAACGACAGAAGAAATTAAAACCGCTTTACAGCAAGTGAACACTGCCATGTTCCACCGCGAATATGCGCAAGTGTTTGACGGTGATGCCAGCTGGAAAGCGATTCAGATTCCTGAAAGTCAAACCTATGCATGGGATGACACCTCGACGTATATTCAGCATCCGCCATTTTTTGCAGGGATTGATCAGCCACCTGTTCCGATTGACAATATTGTCAATGCCCGAATTTTGGCAGTACTGGGTGATTCGGTCACGACGGATCATATTTCACCTGCGGGAAATATTAAAAAAGACAGCCCTGCGGGCCGTTATTTACAGGAAAATGGCGTCGAACCGAAAGACTTTAATTCTTATGGCTCACGTCGTGGTAACCATGAAGTGATGATGCGCGGTACATTTGCCAATATCCGCATTAAAAATGAAATGCTGGGTGGAGAAGAGGGCGGTAATACCATTTACATTCCAACTGGCGAGAAACTGGCGATTTATGATGCAGCCATGCGTTATCAGGAAGCACACACACCGCTGGTCATTGTGGCAGGGAAAGAGTATGGCACAGGTTCATCACGCGATTGGGCAGCTAAAGGTACCAATCTGCTTGGTGTGAAAGCGGTGATTGCAGAAAGTTTTGAGCGGATTCACCGTTCAAACTTGGTGGGAATGGGCGTGTTGCCCTTGCAGTTTGTGGGTGGGCAAACCCGTCAAAGTCTGAATCTGACAGGGCAAGAGATTTTGTCTATTTCTGGACTGTCTGATACCTTGCAGCCGCATCAAAGTTTACAGGTGCATGTGAAACGTCCCGATGGTTCGCGTGATCAGTTTGAAGTGTTATGCCGAATTGATACTTTAAATGAAGTGGAATACTTTAAAGCGGGCGGCATCTTGCATTATGTACTGCGTCATTTGATTGCATCCTGAGATTAAAGTCATAAAGAAAAGCGCTGAGTCATTCTGGGCGCTTTTTTCATTCCCTCTCTGTTGAAAAAAACAGTAAAATAGCCGCCCTGTCTTTCAATTCCTAAAATGTTAGCGCTATGACCGATCTTGCTCATGATGAATATGACCGCCGTTTTGCAGGTGTTGCCAAAATTTATGGTGAGCCGAATTTCAACCAATTTGAACAAAGTCACGTTATGGTGATCGGCATTGGGGGGGTCGGCAGTTGGGCGGTTGAAGCCTTGGCACGTACAGGCATTGGACGATTAACGCTTGTGGATATGGATGTCGTTGCTGCATCGAATATCAATCGTCAGTTGCCTGCCATGAGCTCGACACTTGGGCATGACAAAGTTGAGGTCATGGCGGAGCGTTGCCGTCAGATTAATCCACGTATGCAAGTTGATGTGATTGATGATTATCTCAGCCCTGAAAATGTTAAAGAAATTTTGGTAGATGCGCCTGATGTGATTCTGGACTGTATTGATGATGTCAAAGCCAAACTTGCCTTGATGTTGCACTGTCGTTTTAACAAGATTCCGTTGATTGTGTCAGGTGGTGCAGGTGGCAAACTCGATCCGCTGAAAATTCGTGTGGCGGATTTGTCCAAAACTGAACAAGATCCGATGCTGGCAAAATTACGTGCTCAATTGCGCAGTAAAGGCATTTGTAAAAAGCCGAAAGAAAAATTTGGCATTACCTGTGTGTATTCGATTGATAATCCGTTTTCTAGTGCTGACGTTTGCCCAAGTGCAGGTCTACGTTGTGGCGGTTATGGTTCAGCAGTCGTCGTTACCTCCAGTTTCGCCATGATTGCTGTGGCTGAAGTGTTGAAAAAACTCGAAGCTTTGCGTAAAAAATCAGTTTAATTTTCACATTTTTTGCATACATCGTTGTCGGTGGTGTATGCAGTGCTATATAAAACAAGATGATCTTTTGCTCTATTCTTCCCATCTAGAGCCTGCTTTAAAAAATCAAAAATATCGAGTTTCAAGAAGCCAAAAACCCAGCCACTTTAAAAATATAGGAAAACTTCGATGCATTTTCTTGAACTGATTTTATATGCCACAACGGTCATTGTGATGATCGCCATTCCTGGTCCTGTGATGTTGCTGGTGGCAAGTGCGGGTTTAAAAGGCGGTTATGCTGCGGCACTCAGAACCATTTTCGGGACAAACTTTGCATCACTGATTTTGATTGCGTTATCAGTTCTGATTTTAAAAGGGTTGCTCAGCATCGAACCGTGGGTTTTTTTTAGCATTAAAATTGCGGGCTGTGCGTATATTGCCTATTTGGGTTATGAGATTTTAAGAGATCTGTATCGTGGTCAGGATGAGACCATGCAGCAACTCAAACCTGTCGATGGCGGCTTTAAAAAAGGCTTGATGGTCGGTTTATCCAATCCGAAGGACATCATCTTTTTTTCATCCTTCTTTCCGCAATTTATTCATGTACATGACAATATTAATATCAGCTTGCTGATTCTGATTGTGACGTGGATTATTCTGGATTTTCTAACATTATCTATTGTTTATCATGTATTTAATCAGCTTTCTAAAAGTTCGATTTATCACAAAATTTTGGCAACCTGTGGTGTGTTGCTGATCAGTATTGCCATCTATGGGATTGCTACAGCATAGGATATTTCGATTTAGTGCATATACAGCTTGATGATGTAATTGGTTGAAAAGTTACAAAAATTAAAATCCTTCTCAATTTTAGCTCGATAATGCACATGCATACTCAGCCTAAAATTGAACAAGGAAAGGGACAATGTCCGCACAATTTTTTCATGATTTTCCTGTAATGCAGATGGGTTGGGCACTGGCGCTAAGCCTTGTCATTTCAGCATTAGGATTTATTCGTTCAGACTGGTTTATCAGTATTGGCTATGGACTGTCGATGACAGGCTTGGCGATTTTATTTGAAATAATTTGGTGGGATCATCTGACCGTACTGAGTGCGATTCAATTGAGTTTACTGACTTTTTATGGAATTCGGCTGGCGAGTTACCTGATTTTTCGCGAAAGTAAACCGAGTTATGCCAAAGAATTACAGGCATCTAAACAGCGAAGTCAGCATTTACAAGGCTTCTTGAAGATCGTGATTTGGCTGACCGTTGCTGTCCTATATGTAGCGATGGCAGCACCTGCGGCATGGGTGTTACATGCACATCAGCCGACACAAGTCAGTCAGTATTTGGGTGTGACCCTTATGGCGCTGGGTGTGGTGATTGAGATGCTGGCGGATGATCAAAAAACGGCGTTTAAGGCGGTCAATCCTGACCAGTTTATGCAGCAAGGGCTGTATCGTTTCAGTCGTTGTCCCAATTATTTTGGGGAAATGCTGTTTTGGACAGGCAATCTGATTTGTGCGCTGCAAGTCATGTCGGGCGTTGCGACGCTGCTTTTGGCACTGATTGGCTGGTTGTGTATCGAGTTGATTATGCTAGGTTCAGCACGCCGTTTGGAGTTTAAACAGGAACAACGCTATGCCGAGAATACGGAATTTCAAGCCTATGTACAGCAAGTCCCGATTCTGATTCCGTTTATTCCGCTGTATTCGTTAAAGCGTTTAAAAATTTATTTGGGTTAAGGTCTGTGGATTGGCAAGATTAGGAACCTCTTTCATGGGCATGTATTAGCTTTTGAAAGAGGTTGGATTGATTAAATCACTTTACATTTTAAAGCTGTGCTTCACGTAAATAGTCTTCAGTACGTTTCATCGCTGCCTGAATATTATCAATCGCTTGTTCAACATCGGCAAAGGTTTTGGCATTGCCACCACTGAGTGCCTGACGCCATTTACGTGCGCCTGGTAAATTTTGGAATAAACCTAAGATATGGCGAGTGATGATCGACAATGGCGCACCTTCAGCTAGACGCTGCTCAATATACGGCAACATCTGTTGCATGATTTCAAAACGGTCAGGCATCTCCAGATTCCATAGTTCGCCTAACTCAGCCAACAGGTAAGGGTTGTGATAGGCTTCGCGACCAATCATTACACCATCAACGTGTTGCAAATGTTGTTTAGTTTCAGCAGCCGTTTTGATGCCACCATTGATTTCAATAAACAGATGCGGGCGATCTTGTTTTAAACGATAGACATCTTCGTAGCGTAAAGGTGGAACTTCACGGTTTTCTTTTGGAGATAAGCCTTTGAGTAGCGCAATACGCGCATGCACCACAAAATGGGTACAGCCTGTTTTTGCCACGGTATCGACAAAGTTCAGCATTTCTTCATAAGACTGCATGTCGTCAATCCCGATACGGTGTTTGACATGTACAGGAATTTGTACGGCATTTTGCATAGATGCAATACATTCAGCGACCAGTTCAGGCTCTGCCATCAGGCATGCCCCGATTTTATTGTTCTGTACACGGTCACTTGGGCAGCCGATATTCAGGTTGACTTCGTCATAACCCCAGTCTTGCGCCATTTTGCTACAGGTTGCTAGGTCTTTAGGATCTGAACCGCCCAGTTGCAGCACAATCGGGTGTTCTTGCTGGTTGAAATTCAAATGACGTGGTGCATCGCCATGAATGATTGCGCCTGTGGTCACCATCTCAGTGTAGAGCACAACATTTGGGTTAAACAGACGTGCAAAATAGCGGTAGTCTTTGGTCGTCCAGTCCATCATCGGGGCGACACTGATGCGGGGAGTTATTAAGTTGCTTGAATTTTTTGAAATATCAGTCATTTAAATAACTCCAAAGACCTTGATGGGTTGAGCACTTGCACAGTGTGTCAGGCTCTAAAAAAGAGCGCGCTATATTAGCATAAAAATTAATTTGACTCATGTCACAGAGTATCTGCATTGAAAAAAATGAAGATCAATAGACAAAAAATGACCACATCATTGTGGTCATTTCAAGCCGATCTGGAGTTAGATCAAAGATCATCTTTATGATCGGGTGGCGTTGAGTCAGTTTCTTTTTCAAGAGAAGGATTTGAATGATAAGACTTGTTGCTATGCTGTGTGGTTTTATCTAGCAAGTCTGTTAATAGTCGTTCGGCAGGTTGGCGGCCACCGAGACCGAAAGCTAAAGCAAAGGCAACAGCCACCGAACCCAAGGTCAAACCAAAGGCCAAATTGACAATCGAATCGGCAATACCCATCGCGCGTAAACCCATGGCGATGACTAAGCCTAAAATGAGGATGCGGACTAAACTGCCTAGCCAGTGGGAACAGTTATGTTCTCCACGTTGCAGTGCATTGGCAACGATGTTCGCTAGCCAGAAACCAATCACCAAAATCACCGCACCCAATAGAATATTGCTACCAAAATGAATAAACATCGAGATCAAACCGCTGACTTGTTCCAAGCCCAAACGGTGCGCTGCTTCAGAAACGGCAAACAGCATGGTGAAAAATATAATCAGTGTACCCACTGCACCTGAAATTTTAGTCGTGCCTAAAAAACGTTGCAGATCGAGTTTGGCAGGAACCTCATCGACACCCGTTCCAGCAACCAGTTCACTGACCAACCGTGCAACAAAGCGTGACACGACATAGGCAATCACCAGAATCAATCCTGCTGCAATAATCTGTGGAATGGCATTCATAATTTCAGACAGCATGGCTGTCGCTGGGCGTGAAATGGCTTCAATACCCAAAGCTTCAAAAGCAATGATCAGCGCAGTAATAATGATCAGTGTAAAGACGAATGAGCCGAGCAGATGCGGCAGATTCCCTGTCTTAAATAGCCCAATCTTTTGTACCTGAGATTGAACATCTAAACTGCGTAATAAGCCTTCGACAATGCCACGCACGATGTTTGCCAAAATATAACCGACAAAGATGATCACCCCTGCAATAAACAGATTTGGCAGGAACAAGACGACTTCATTCACCATATTTTGCACAGGTAGCAGTAAACCAGTCAGACCGAGAATAGACAGTACGATGGGCAGGAATAGCAATAAAATCAGCCAATAGACAATATCAGCAATGTTTTTGCTGATCGGGCGAACGCCCACTTCCGTACTGAGTTTTTCATCGAGTTGAGTACGGTTTAAAATTCGTTGTAATCCGATTTGAATGAGTTTGGCTAAAATCCATGCAATGAACCCGACAGCAATTGCAGCGAGTAGAGTTGGAATAAATGCCAAGACCTGAGCCAACATATTGCTAAATGGCCCACTCACACTGTTGAGATTCAGCACATTCAACGCTGCAATCACAGCAATAATCATGATAAACCAGAACACAATCTTGGAAGTAATCTGTTCAATATCAGGAAAAGTGGCAGTATTTCGCGTTGTTGCGGAAGAAAGGTGATGGTTGGTATTGAGCTGATGCAGAAGTTTTTTTACCCCAGCAGCGATCAGTAAAGCGATCACCCAACCGAGAAGTAAAATCACTACAACCGCCAAGATGGGTTGGAACTGATTCCAGTAATATATGGCGTCAGGATGCGATCCTTGAGGGCCTCCAGTGAAAAGATTATTCATGTTATTTCATCCTCTTATGTCATCATTTATTGCTGAATTTGTATTTGTAGAAATATCGTTTTTGCTTTTTTGTCAGAATGGAGTACTAACTCACTTCACCATAAAATCTTTTATTTTTTTAAGCAACAGCATTAGCTGAAAATGCAACAAAAGCGCTGTAAACGGATACAAAGATGATGCATATAGATGTTTCATCTATGTTGTAGGACTCAAAGCTCCAGCGATTTCAAGAAGCATTGATTCAAGTAACTCAAGACTTCAAGGTGGATTGTTTATGATGGATAAATACATCGAATCAATTGGGTTTGGCATTTTCCTGACTAAAAATAAGATGGCGCTGTAATAGTAAACCATCATTTAATTTGCAATGTGTTGGGCGTAAAAAATCGAAAATATAACTTAGGTCTATATAGAATGTTTGGCATTGTTTATGCTTAAATACGCGCATTACAGGAGAGAAGTCACCCATAGGCTCGCCGAAGGAGCAACGACCCCGGAAACTCTCAGGCAAAAGGACTGTAATCTCAATAAAAATCTGGAGAGAAATCACCTGCATTGCGTGATTCACCGAAGGAGGAAAATGTGTAGCCATACCAGTGTTGCTACATATTGAAGCTCTCAGGTACATAGACAGATGGGGCATATTTACTCACTTATGGAATTGGGTGGTCATATGTCGCATCTCGCAACTGACACGTTCAGCTTTCTTAGTTGTTACAACTTCCGAACTTTCCCATTAGGTTCTCAAGCACTGTCTTAAACTTTAAGGCGGTTTAGCTGCATGCTGTCTGAAATTTGACATGCCTAAATCTTAAACAGTGTATTTTTGAGAAATGAGTAAATTTTCTGCAATTAACTGCCTTTTCGGGTGAAGGACTGAGGAATTTGTCATGGCGTCAACAATTCGTTTTACCGCTGAGCATGAATGGTTACGTTTGGAAGAAGACGGTAGCATTACCGTGGGGATTACTGAGCATGCGCAAGATGCTTTAGGTGATGTGGTTTATATTGAATTGCCAGAACTTAAAGCCTACAGCAAAGGTGAAGAAGTTGCTGTGATCGAGTCGGTAAAAGCTGCAAGTAACATTGATATGCCACTCTCTGGTGAAGTCTTGGAAGTCAATGAAGAATTGGTCAATGCACCAGAAACCGTCAATGAAGATGCAATGGGCGCAGGCTGGTTCTTCCGTATGAAAGCGGATGATGCTGCTGCATTTGCTGAATTGTTTGACCAAGATGCTTATGAAGCGTTCATCAATTCTTAAGGGGGCAGCATGAGCATTAATTTTACCAATATCAACAGCTTTGTTGAACGCCATATTGGCCCGACTGCGGCTGAACAACAACACATGCTCGATGCACTGGGTTATAGCGACCTTGACGCATTGATGGCAGCGGTAATTCCAGATTCAATCAAAAATACCAGTGTTTTAGAAAGCACAGACGGTGTGAGCGAAGAACACGCTTTGGCAGAACTCAAAGCCATTGCGCAGAAAAACCAGATTTTCCGTAGCCATATTGGTCAGGGTTATTATCCAACTCATACGCCTGCGCCAATTTTGCGTAACTTGTTGGAAAATCCAGCATGGTACACCGCTTATACACCGTACCAACCTGAAATTTCTCAAGGTCGTCTTGAAGCATTGTTGAACTTCCAGACCATGATCGCGGATTTGACAGGCTTGTCGATTTCAAACGCCTCTTTGCTGGACGAAGCAACGGCTTGTGCAGAAGCCATGACCTTCTGTAAGCGTGTTTCTAAAAACAAAAAAGCCAACAAATTCTTTGCATCATTGCACTGTCATCCACAAACTTTAGATGTTTTACGTACTCGTGCTGAACCACTCGGTATCGAAGTTGTGGTCGGTGATGAGCAACAAGTTGCTGACTTTGCTGAATTCTTCGGTGTGTTATTGCAATACCCTGCAAGTACAGGTGAAGTGTATGACTACGCGGCTTTGGTTGAACAAGTTCATGCAGTCAATGCTTTGGTTGCCGTATCGGCTGACTTGTTGGCATTAACCGTATTGAAAGCGCCAGGTGAATGGGGTGCAGACGTTGCGATTGGTACAGCTCAGCGTTTTGGCGTGCCAATGGGCTTTGGTGGTCCACACGCAGCTTACTTTGCAACCAAAGATGCCTACAAACGTGACATGCCAGGTCGTGTTGTAGGGATGTCGGTTGACCGTTTAGGCAAGCCTGCACTGCGTTTGGCATTGCAAACCCGTGAACAGCATATCCGCCGTGAAAAAGCGACCAGTAACATCTGTACGGCTCAAGTGTTGCTTGCCAATATTGCCAGCATGTATGCGGTTTATCATGGTCCACAAGGCTTGAAAGATATTGCTGAACGTACACACGCTTTAACTGCAATCTTGGCTCAAGGTTTAAAACAGTTGGGTGTGAGCGTGAGCAATGCTGCATTCTTCGATACCTTGACCTTGACTCAGGTTGATACAGCAGCGCTACTTGCAGCAGCACGCGCACAAGAAATTAACTTGCGCGAAATCGATGCGACTCAAGTGGGTATCTCACTTGATGAAACCACGACACCTGATCACGTCGCTGCACTTTGGGCATTGTTTGCTCAAGGTCAAACTGCACCTGAATTTGAAGCTGTTGCGGCAGCTTACACATCTGCATTACCAACGGCGTTGCTTCGTGAAAGCGCGATTTTACAACACGCTATTTTTAACACGCATCATAGCGAAACCGAGTTAATGCGTTATCTGCGCCGTTTGGCAGATAAAGACTTGGCTCTTGATCGCAGCATGATTCCATTGGGCTCATGCACCATGAAATTGAATGCAGCAAGCGAAATGTTGCCAATTACATGGCCTGAATTTGGCAATCTGCATCCGTTTGCACCGATTTCTCAAGCTCAAGGCTATGTCGAAATGGTGAAACAGCTTGAGCAAATGTTGTGTGCGGCAACAGGTTACGACGCGATTTCACTTCAACCAAATGCAGGTTCACAAGGTGAATATGCAGGCTTGTTGGCAATTCGTGCCTACCACGCGAGCCGTGGCGAAGGTCAGCGTAACATCTGCTTAATTCCACAGTCTGCACACGGAACCAACCCAGCGACTGCCAGCATGGCAGGTATGAAAGTTGTGGTTGTGGCGTGTGATGAAAACGGTAACGTTGATGTTGAAGACTTGCGTAGCAAAGCAGATCAACACAGCCAAGACCTTGCAGCCTTAATGATCACTTACCCGTCAACACACGGTGTATTTGAGCATGCAGTCCGTGAAATCTGTGACATCGTGCATGCGCATGGTGGTCAGGTGTATATCGATGGCGCAAACATGAATGCGATGGTGGGCTTGTGTGCACCAGGTCAGTTTGGTGGTGATGTATCTCACTTGAACTTGCATAAAACCTTCTGTATTCCACATGGTGGTGGTGGACCAGGTGTTGGCCCAATCGGTGTTAAAGAACACTTGAAACCATTTATGCCAGGTCACAGTTATCATTTAGAGCGTAAAACCGATGCAGTCAGTGCTGCGCCGTTTGGTAGTGCGAGCATTTTACCAATCACTTGGATGTACATCCGTATGATGGGTGGTAAAGGTTTACGTCAGGCATCTGCAATGGCGATTCTGAATGCAAACTATGTGGCAAAACGTTTGAATGCGGCTTATCCAGTGTTGTACACAGGTCGCCATGATCTGGTTGCGCACGAATGTATCTTGGACTTACGTGGTCTGAAAGACAGCAGTGGTATTACGGTAGATGACGTGGCAAAACGTCTGATCGACTTTGGTTTCCATGCACCAACCATGTCATTCCCAGTTGCGGGTACACTGATGGTTGAGCCGACTGAAAGTGAAAGCTTGTATGAGCTTGAGCGTTTCATTAATGCCATGAACAAAATTGCCGAAGAAATTCAGCAAGTGACCACAGGCGAGTTGGATGCACAAGACAATCCATTGAAAAATGCACCACATACTGCACAAGAGTTGACAGGTGAGTGGTCACATCCATACTCACGTGAACAAGCGGTCTATCCACTTCCTGAATTGGTTGAAAGCAAATACTGGTCACCAGTGGGTCGTGTCGACAACGTCTATGGCGACCGTAACTTGGTTTGTTCTTGCCCAAGCATCAGCAACTATGAGGACTAAGCATGTCTGAATTAAAAAATACGCCATTGGCGGCGCTGCATATTGAGCAAGGCGCAAAAATGGTGCCGTTTGCGGGCTACAACATGCCTGTACAGTATGCGGCTGGTGTCTTGAAAGAACATTTACATACCCGTGAACACGCGGGTCTGTTTGATGTCTCGCACATGGGTCAGGTGTTTTTACGTGGTGAAAATGCGGCTCGTGCTTTAGAAAGTCTTGTGCCTGTCGATATTATCGATTTGCCTGAAGGTATGCAGCGTTATGCATTGTTTACCAATCCGCAAGGCGGAATTCTGGATGACTTGATGGTGGCGCGTCTGTCTCAGGACGAGTTATATCTTGTGGTGAATGCTGCATGTAAAGAGCAGGATTTGGCACATTTACGTGCGCACTTAGCAGATCAATGCGAAATCGTTGAGCAATTTGCTGAACGTGCGTTGTTGGCATTGCAAGGGCCAGAAGCGGCGACTGTGTTGGCACGTTTAAACCCAGAAGTGGCTGAAATGCGCTTTATGCAAATCAAGCGTGTGCAGTTAAACGGTGTTGAGTGCATCGTCAGCCGTACGGGTTATACAGGTGAAGATGGCTACGAAATTTCAGTGGCAAGTGCCGATGTGGAAGCATTGGCAAAAGCGCTGATTGCTGAGCCTGAAGTGGCACTGATTGGTCTGGGTGCTCGTGATTCATTGCGTCTAGAAGCAGGTTTGTGTTTGTATGGTCATGACATGAATGAAACCACAACCCCTGTTGAAGCAAACCTACTTTGGGCGATTTCTAAAGTTCGCCGTGCAGGTGGTGCGCGTGAGGGTGGCTATGCGGGTGCTGTAACCATTCAAGCGCAAATGCAGCAAGGTGTAGCCAAAAAACGTGTTGGTTTCCAGATTCTTGACCGTATGCCAGTGCGCGAAGGTGCTGAAATTGTGGATCAAGATGGACAGGTATTGGGTCAAGTGACCAGTGGTGGTTTTGCACCAAGCTTGTCTAGCCCGATTGCCATGGGTTATGTCGATATTGCACATGCTGCGGAAGGCACTGAGCTGTTTGCCAAAGTACGTAATAAACTTGTACCAATGAAAGTCGTGAAAATGCCTTTTGTTGCGCAACGATATTATCGTGGTTAATTCAGTGTTAAGAAAAAAGCCCGATACTCGCATCGGGCTTTTTTTATGGAAAATCTGCTCAAAAAATGGAATTTTTATTCAGTAAATTCGTTGAAACAGTTAAGCTGATGATAAATTGTACGACCAGTCATACGAAATAATTGCTGCTAAAAATTGATCGGCGTATGCTGAAATAAAATACGAAGCCAAGGTTTAAGCGATGTATTTATTAGAAGAAATTTTTAAAAACCATAAGCATCTCTATTCAGTAAATTTTAATTTGAGAATGCAACGGGGACTCAGTTGGTTAAGAAAAGCCAAAGAGCTTGATCAGGATGTGGACTTACAGTTTGTGAGTTTGTGGATCGCATTTAATGCAGTTTATGCAGAAAATCTACAGGAAACTCTGGATGAAGATCAGCAGCATCTCAGGCAATTTTTGCTCAGATTATATGGGGTAGATCAGGAGCAACGTATTGAGCGTTATGTCTGGAAAAACTGTAGTCGAAGTATTATTGACTGGTCAAATCATCCTTACTTTGATCAGAAGCAGTGGGATTTTCAAAATCAAAAAATTGATAAACAGGCATGGCAAACACATTCTATTTTAAATCAACAACGTGTACAGCAAGCCCTTACTGAACATGATATTGTGGAATTATTACTGATTGTTTTTAGTCGGCTCTATACTTTGCGAAATCAAATTGTACATGGTGGCTCAGCCTATAACAGTGAGATTATGCGTCGACATCTTAGAATTGCCAGTCAGGTATTAATGACTTTACTGACCCAGTTTATACATGTTTTTCTTGAACATGGTCATGAACTAGATCGAGAAAAGCCATTTTATCCGATGGTTCAGGTGTGTTGAGCGGTTTTGGCTTGTCGACCATAACAGATGAAGTCGAGTAGGGCGAAGCTACTGCAAAATACAGCCAGCCCTAAACCTGCTAAACAAGTGTACAGCCAGCCACCATGATTCCATGCATAAGTGCCCAGTGCTGAACCTGTGGCTGCGCCTGCAAAATACAGTGTCATATAAATAGAGTTTAGGCGCGATTTTGCGGTGGGGCGAATCCGAAAAATAATGTTCTGATTGCAAGAGTGTACAAAAGCCAGTCCTAAGTTTGCGGTTGCAAAGCCCGCAATGTAAAGCCAAATACTGTAGCTAGAGAAGTAGAACATTAGCCAGCTTGAAAGCAGGAGTACACAGCCCAACGTGGTAAATAACGTGCCATAGCCGCGATCAGCATATCTGCCCACATACTGTGCTGATAGTGCGCCAAACACTCCCACTAAGCTGACCATGCCAATCAATGAATCTGCCAAATGAAATGGCGCTGCCGATAAATATACGGCAATCGTCGAGTAAATCACGCTCATTGAAGCAAATGCACCTGCACCGACATAGGCACGAAAATTCAGGCGACGTTCCTCAATCATCAATGTTGCCATCGACTTGAAGATTTCACGATAAGGCATCTGTTGGCGCATGGTGTAGGGGAGTTCGCGTTTGAGTTGATACGCCAAGCCGAAAATCAAAATCGCACTCATGATATAAATTAGTTTCCAGTGAAATAAGTTGGACAGTAAGCCTGACAAACTGGTTGAGAGCAAAATGCCAACCAGTAGCCCACTCATTAAGAAGCCAACCACTTCGCCAATTTTTTCAGGTTTAACCGTCATGGTGGCAAATGGAATTAAAACCTGCGCTGCGACTGAAAATAATCCTGTCATCATGGTGCCGAGCCAAAGCATGGGCAGGTTAATGGCACAGGCGCAAAGGCACAAGCCTACACCTGCCAAGCCCATCAGCGTTGGAATGAATTTGCGTTTATCGGCAATATCACCGAGCGGCACAATCAGCAACAAACCTAAAGCATAAGAAAGTTGAGCAAGTGTGACAGTGAGTTGTGCTTGAGCGGCATCGACCTGAAAATATTGCTGAATTGAGTGAATTAAAGGTTGGCTAAAATAATTTGCCCCTGCGGTTAAGCCACAAGCCAACGCCATCAGCCACAGCAGTTTTTTGTTTTGACTAATATCGGAAATTTCATGCATACACTGTCTCAGCAATCAAAAAGTATAGGCGGTTACTTCAACTTCAAACAACATACGATTTAAAGCGAGTCCCGAAACAGGAATAAGGCTACACGCAGGAAAGGCGTGATTACGCCATAATTGCTGCATAATCTCAATTAAAACAGCATGCTTTAATGTGGTTCCGTTAATTAGTAATGTGGTGCGGTTGTTTATCTTTAGATCAATGCCCATTGCGAAATCCAGATGATTATCTGGCAAAGCAATCTGCGGGAGTGCATTTCCAGCAGATTTTGGCATTGCTTGATGCTAATGTTTTAGACGATGCTTGCTCAGACTGATCAGCATAATTCCAATAATGTTGAATCCACAGCCAAGCCATTGCCATGCATTAAGATGCTCATTTAAAAATAAAACAGCCAATAAAATGGTCAATATTGGCCCAATCGCAGCAATCATGGCGGATTGTGATGCACCAATACGGGCAATACTTTGCATCAGTAAAACGGTAGGCAGTACCGTTACGAATAAACCCAGTCCAATTCCATAAGCCCAAACCCCGATCGGAAGTTGTGTGACAAGCTGCAATGGGTGTGGTGTTGCCAGTAGAAAATGTACCAGTGTGCCAATGCACGCAATGCTGAGCGCGAGTCCTGTGAAATTTGAAGCACCAAATTTTTCAATCAGTCGAGGTGTTAGAAGTAGGTAGCAAGCAAAGGCAATAGCGCTGGCAAACACTAAACTGGCACCTAACCAAAAATTGCTCTGCATTGGTGCATGATTTTGCTCTTGGAGCATCACAATCACCGTGCCTCCATAACTTAGCAAAATGGCAATATACGCTTTTAGTCGTAAGGGTTGTTTGTAAATTAGACTCGATGCGATCACGGTCAAAGTGGGGTACAAAAATAAGATGATTCGCTCTAAAGAGGCGCTAATGTACATCAAACCGATAAAGTCAAGCCAACTGGCAAAGTAATAACCGAGTAAGCCTGAGAGGATGAGAAACCCCCAGTCTTTTACCTCAAGTCTTTGTCTTTGCTTGCGAAAGCACCATGCCATGATCAAGAAAAAAGGCAGTGCGCTGCCCATGCGAAGTGCCATCAAGACAGTGGCATCTACCTGAGATGACAAGGCGTAGGCTTGTTTAATAAAAATGGCTTTTGAGCTAAATAAAAATGCAGCACAGAGCGCAAAAACAGAGCCAATTTGATTGCGTGAGAATGAGATAGACATGAAATATGGTGAAGAATTGATCTTCAATAGGGTGAGGCAAAACTCTACTATTTTATACGCTTGAGTCACTATTAATAAGCATTAAATAGAAATATCATCATTTATTAAATAAATAATGGGTGGTATTTTTTAAAAGTTTGATTAGAATCCAATCAATCCGAATCAAAAATGGGAGAAACATTGCAGTTTGCGATGTTTTTAACACTGAAACTAGCCTGAGGAACATGCTCAATGCAAATCGGAATTCCTATGGAAACAGTTGCTGGAGAGAGTCGAGTTGCTGCGACCCCTGAAACTGTAAAGAAGTTGGTTGGCGCTGGTCATCGCGTAGTCATTGAAAAAGATGCTGGTGCTAAAGCTGCATATTTAAATGATGCTTATACGCAGGTTGGCGCAACAATAGCTGAAGATGCCTATCAAGGCAGTCAGATTATTTTGAAAGTTCGTGCACCCCAAGCGGATGAAATCAGCAAGATTTCTGCGAACACAGCCGTCATTGCAATGTTTGACCCGTATCGCAATACGGAACTTGAACAGTTTGCCACCCAACAGATTTCGGCATTTGCATTGGAGTTGTTGCCTCGAACCTTATCTCGTGCGCAAAACATGGACGTCTTGTCCTCTCAGGCAAACTTGGCAGGCTATAAATCGGTACTGCTTGCTGCAAATGAATACCAGCGTATGTTCCCTATGCTGATGACCGCAGCGGGTACCGTAAAACCTGCACGTGTGGTGGTGATGGGTGTGGGCGTGGCAGGTTTGCAAGCGATTGCGACCGCAAAGCGTTTAGGTGCAGTGGTTGAAGCAACCGATTTACGTCCTACTGCCAAAGATCAGGTTGAATCTTTAGGTGGGAAATGGCTTGACGTACCAATGTCTGAAGAAGAGCAACAGCGTGCTGCGGATGCGGCAAAAAATGGCTATGGCTGGACACCGGGCGAGCAATACATTAAAGATCAGGCTGCCATTGTCGATAAAGCAGTTGCTAATGCGGACATCGTCATTACCACAGCACTTTTGCCAGGGCGTAATGCACCGCGTTTAATCAAGGCGGAAACCGTTGCCAAAATGAAAGCAGGTTCTGTGATTTTGGATATGGCGGTAGAAACAGGTGGCAACGTTGAAGGCTCGAAAGTCAATGAAACGGTAACGACTGAGAATGGCGTGAAGATTTTGGGTGTTCCGAATATCCCTGCCACGGTTGCGACAGAAGCTTCAGCACTCTATGCCCGTAACGTTTTTAATTTCCTTGAAACACTTTTTGATAAAGATAAAAACTTCTTGATTAATCAGGAAGATGAAATTCAAAAAGCCTTATTGGTTACTCATGGCGGCACACTGCTGTTCAAGCGCGGTTAAGGGGAATTCTCATGGTTGAAACCATTACGATTTTTGTGTTGGCGATTTTTGTCGGTTACTACGTGGTTTGGGGGGTAACGCCTGCTTTGCATACGCCGTTGATGGCGGTGACCAATGCCTTGTCATCGATCATTGTGGTCGGCGCAATGTTGCAAACTGTGGGTATGCCTGCATTGGGTATTGAAGCCAATGTGCAATTCCAAAGCATTAACGTGGTCAGTGTGCTTGGTGCGATTGCGGTGTTTCTTGCCAGTATTAATATTTTTGGTGGCTTCGCGGTGACTGCGCGCATGCTGGAAATGTTTAAACCAAAGCAAAAAAATAAAGAGGGCGGCTAAATGGAATTTATTCGAGCGAATGCAGATTGGTTCTACCTCATCGGTGCAGTTCTCTTTATTTTAACGCTACGTGGTTTGTCGAGTCCAAAAACTGCAATTAAGGGTAACCGTTACGGCATGATCGCCATGGCGATTGCAGTCTTGAGTACCTTCTTTATTGCTGACCATCCTGTGATCTGGATGATTGGTGGTGCAATGGTGCTTGGTGCGGTGGTCGGTATTGCTCGTGCACGTACCGTTCCAATGACACAAATGCCAGAAACCGTGGCGTTAATGCACTCTTTGGTGGGTTTGTCTGCGGTACTGATTGCAGTTGCGGCAATCTTGCACAACAACCAGATCTCTGCATTGTTTGCGCAAAATGAAGCTGCATTAACCGCAGCAGGCGTACAACATGCGCACATGAGCAAAGTTCACTTGTTTGAATTGTTTGTGGGTTGTTTTGTTGGTGCGATTACCTTTACTGCTTCAGTCTTTGCTTACGGCAAACTGGCTGCGAAAAAATGGGCAAAAACCATTGCAGGCGCATGGGTAAAACCTGTACAGGCAACCTTGTTTATTACCATGTTGGTGTGTGGTTTCTACTTCTTTAGCACGGGTAGCATGCCAGCATTCTGGGCAATGACAGTATTAGCACTTGCACTCGGTTGGGTCTGGATTGCACCTGTGGGTGGTGGTGACATGCCAGTGGTGGTCTCACTACTTAACTCATTCTCAGGTTGGGCGGCAGCAGGGATTGGTTTTACCCTTGAAAACAACATGCTGATCGTAGCAGGTTCGTTGGTCGGTTCATCAGGTGCGATTCTGTCTTACATTATGTGTAAAGCCATGAACCGTAACATCCTCAATGTGTTGTTTGGTGGTGCCATGGGGGGTGCTGCGGTTGCTGGTGCAAAAGCATCTGGTGAGCAAGTACAACGTAACTACCGTTCAGGTTCAGCAGATGATGCAGGCTTCCTGATGTCAAATGCCGACAGCGTGGTGATTGTTCCGGGTTATGGTATGGCACAAGGTCGTGCACAAAACGCAGTCAAAGAATTGGCAAACTTGCTTAAAGAGCATGGCGTGAAGGTTCGTTTTGCGATTCATCCTGTGGCAGGTCGTATGCCGGGTCACATGAACGTATTGTTGGCAGAAGCTGATGTTCCGTATGAAGACATCTTGGAGATGGATGAGATTAACTCAGACTTCCCAGCAACCGATGTGGTATTGGTGATTGGTGCCAATGACGTAGTGAACCCTGCGGCAAAAGATGATCCAAATTCACCGATCTATGGCATGCCAATTTTGGAAGCACATAAAGCACGGACTATCTTGGTGATCAAACGCTCTATGGCAACAGGTTATGCAGGTTTGGACAATGACTTGTTCTATAATGAAAAAACCATGATGGTATTTGGCGATGCGAAGAAGGTGGTTGAAGATATGACCAAAGCGATTAATGGTACAGGTCACTAATCGCAATTCGCTCACATTCAAAGAAACCACCTTCGGGTGGTTTTTTGTTGGGTATGAATTTGATTAAAATACAGCTTTAAAGAATTAAATTGATTTGAAAATGAAAAAAATAACACTTTGCTTTCTAGGATGTTTATTGAGCTTTTCGCTACAGGCACAACGCTTCGAAATAAAAAATGCATCTAAGTTTTATGATGCAAAAATAGATGTGGGTTGTGAACAAAACGAGTGCTCAGGGCATGCCAAAATTGAGTTGTATAAAAAGGGTCAAAAGCAGGTCTTTCAACGCTTTGAGTCGGATGGTTTAAGCATGGAACTCGATCAGCATGGAAAGCCATCTTCAAATATTGTGCAAATGTATGGTGAGCAAAGTGCATTGATATTTGATGATTTTAATTTCGATGGACAGCAGGATTTGGCGATTCGAAGTGGTGATGATGGGCCTTATGGTGGGCCAACTTATGATATTTACGTCTTTAATCGCACACGCCATGCGTTTGTTTTGAGTGCAGAACTTTCAGATCTAACCCAAGAAAACTTGGGGATGTTTTCGGTGGATGCCAAACATCAGCGTATTGGTGTGATGAGTAAAAGTGGCTGTTGTTGGCATCTTTGGCAACAATATCAAGTTGTACCCAATAAAGGTTTAAAACTGGTCTATACCCGTGAAGAAGATGCGATGTCGACGATGGGTGAGAAAGTGATTGTGACTGAGCGAAAACTGATTCAAGGTAAATGGAAAACGACAGTGAAAAAATACCCAATCAAAACTTACTATGGCGAATAATTTAAATTTTTCTTGTATTGATTATTTATTTTTACTAAATGGAAATTTTAAACAACTGTATTTATTTATATTTTTTAATAATTTATTAAATTTTATCAGTATTCATTAAATCATTGCTTTTACATTTATTTTTATGAATTTGATACCGATATAACAAGATTTTAAATTCATTATTGAGAAAGATTATTAATAAGTTTAATATTTGCAAACAATTTTACGCTGATATTTTTTAGATTTTATGAATAAACCTTTCTTGTTTGTGTCAAGCAGTTTGGCTTTGGCGCTGATGGCGATCACACAGCCTGTTTTTGCCGACGATAATGTGCTTCCAACCATTACTGTTGCTGCAAATAAGACTGTAAAAGACAGTTGTGTGGCGACCACAACTCAAAGTTTGAAGTCTGAACAACTCCTGTTTAAAACTGCAAAATCGGTTTCTGTGGTGACGCGTGAACAGATTCAAGAAAAACAGGCGATGAGTTTGACCGATGCGATTCAAGGGGTGTCGGGTGTAATCTCTGCGCCATTGGGTCGTCGTGGTTCAGATGATTTTATTATTCGTGGTCAACTGTCTTCCGATGCAATTTATGTCGATGGTTTGCGTCAGGCGCAAGCTTCTGATTCTGCAAGTAATATTACAGGTCTAGAGCGTATTGAAGTGGTGAAAGGGCCAGATTCGATGGACTTTGGGCAAACTGCACCAGGGGGAATCGTCTGCTCGTCAAGGGCGTGATCAGCATTATGATGATCTTAATGTCAGTATCGACAACAATATCTCGAATACTTTTGAGATTGCAGGTATGCAGCACCATATTATGCTTGGCCTAGATGCGATGCATGATACCCGTGATGTGTGGAATTATAAATGTACTATTGGTTCTTTAAATATTTATTCGCCAAGTTATACCAGTAAAGATTGGTGTGCGACCAAAACCTTGCGTAGTGATAGTGTTGAAACGACACTGCAAACCATGGGCTTGTATTTTAGAGACAAGATTGATGTCACCGATCGTTTTAATGTGAATTTAGGTTTGCGTCATGACTGGGCTTCAGTCGATGCCAAAAGCCATTCTGATGGCTCAAAGGATAGTAAAGACAGCCATGCATTCTCAGGAAGTATTGCGGGACTGTATACCTTTAATGACTGGGTTTCGCCTTATGTGAGTTATTCAACATCGTTCTTACCTGTGACTGATGTGGATGTTAATGGCAATGTCTTTGATCCTGAAAAAGCCAAACAATATGAAGTCGGCTTTAAATTTCAAGCATTGGATCAACGTTTGCAGGCAAGTTTAGCGTGGTTTGATCTCACTCGTTTCAATGTGGTATCGGCTGATGCAAATGGAGATAATTACCAGACAGGTGAGGAAAACACTCAGGGGATCGAAACAGAATTAACCGCACGCGTGTTGCCAAATTGGGTGGTCAGTGCCAACTATACCTATTTGCCGACTGCACGTATCGTAGATAATGAAATTGCGAGCTATATTGGTAAACGCTTAAACAATGTTTCAAAGCAAATGTTCAACTTGTCTACCCGTTATGAATTTAACCAAGGTGCATTGAATGGTTGGTTTATTGGTGGCGGTGTGCGTAGCGAGTCGAAGAAAAGCAGCTATAAATATGACTACACCATTCCGGGGTATGCATTGTTTGATGCTGAAGTCGGCTATAAGGCTCGTAACTGGCAAGCGAGTGTCAATGCAAAAAATATTTTCAACACTGAGTACTATGCAGGTGGTGTAAGTAATTATGTCGTGACTTTGGGGGATGAGCGTCAGGTTAATTTAAACTTGAGCTTTAAGTTCTGATCTTGATGTCAGATGTAAAAAGCGACTCATTTGAGTCGCTTTTTTAATTTTTTATGCCACTGACGCATCTGGAGTGCGCCATAAGCTTTCTAAATCATAGAATTTACGTGCGGTTGGTAGCATCACGTGTACTACAACATAACCGAGATCGATTAAGATCCACTCAGCATCACGTTCGCCTTCGATACCGATTGGGCGAAAGCCTGCTTTACGCGCTTCTTCTGCGACGTTATCTGCAAGGGCTTTTACGTGGCGAGTTGATGTGCCGCTAGCAATCACGATCGCATCTGCGACGTTGCTGATGCTGCTGACATCAAGTTCAATAATATCTTTGGCTTTTACATCTTGAAGGGCATTACGGATGGCATTCAAGCAAGCGCTCACATCTTGAGTTTGTGTATCTACCACTGCGTGGTTGTGAGAATTAGAAGCGCCGGGCGATGGTTCTAAATTCATAAGAGGTATGTTTGTCCTGACAATTACTCACTGTGAACTATAGCCTTTTTGCGCCAAAAATTCAAATTTTGCTACGAAATGATCAGGATATATTTGCAAAAAATTGTGTTTTCCACGCAAAACTCTGTTCTGAGTGATTGCTTGGTTTATATTCAGCAGCGATGTAACCCTGATAGTGGCTGTGTTTGAGCCAATAGAAAATTTTATTGAATGCAATTTCACCTGTATTTGGTTCGTGGCGGTTCGGGCAATCTGCAAATTGAATATGTCCAATTTGAGCAATATTCTCTTGCAAGCCTTCAAGGACATCTTCACCCATCATTGCCATGTGGTAGCAGTCATATTGCATTTTCAGTGCAGGGTTATTCACCACGTCCATCATGTCTTGAGCTTGGGCAATATTTTGAATCAGAAAGCGTGGCATATCTGTACCATTGACCATCTCAAAGACAGGTTGAATGTGATAATCCGTCAAGATATGAGCAGCAAGTTTTAGATTTTTCGATAGAATTTCTAAACAGGGTAATAAGTCGGCATCAAGCGGCTGTTTACCTGCCAAAAGGTTCACACTCGGAACATTCAGCAATCTTGCATAGCGAACTGCATGCTGCACAGCATGGTAAAATTCGCGTTCACGCCCGGGAATGCCCGCCAAGCCGTTGCCACCTTGCATGAGGTCACCGACAGGTGCATTAATTAGACAGAGTGAAAGTTGATGCTGTTCAAGTTGTTGTCGAATTTGGTCTATACTGAGTTCATAAGGAAACTGAATTTCTACATGTTCAAAGCCGTGTTTTCGAGCCAGTGCAAAACGCTCAATCAGTGGGACTTCAGTGAAAATCATGGACAAGTTGACGGCAAGTTTATTCATGTTTTATTCCTCCGCCGTAGCAGGTTGCTTGACCTGCTCAATTATTGTGGATAAATCCTGTTCAGCATAACCGTGTTGCTGATGGTTTTTCAGTTGTTGTAATGCACGCACTGCAACAGGAATATCCAGTTGATATTGCTGTGCTAAAAACACGGCATTTTGTAGGTCTTTACTGAGGGTTTGTACTTTCCATTGTACAGGTTGATACTGGGCAGTTGCCATGCGTGGCGCTAAAATTTGAAAGGGTTTGGAGTCGGCAAAACCATTGGCTAAAGCAGGCGCGAGAAGTCGAGTATCCACGCCCGCTTGTTCTGCCAGTGCAACAGCCTCGGCAATCAGTGTGCTATTTGCTGCGACAATCAGTTGGTTACAGATTTTGGTGGCCTGACCTGTTCCGACATCGCCCATGCGTGTGACCCGTTGTGAAAGTGCAGCATAAAGTGGTTGTAGTTGCGTAATGACTTCTGCGTCGCCACCTGCAAAAATCACCAAGCTGCCTTGTTCTGCGCCTGCTGTTCCGCCTGAAACAGGTGAGTCAATCCAAATGATCTGCTGTTCGGCTGCAAGTTGTGCCAGTTCAAGGGTTTTATTGACTGATAGGCTAGAGAAATCCACCATGATTTGACCCGCTTGCAAATACGGTTGAATCTGTTCAAAGACATGTTCAACCGCAGTATCATCGGCAAGGCAAACCAAAATCACAGGATAATCTGCAATGTGCTGCACGTTAAGTTGGCTTGCACCTTGTTCGATTAAAGGTAGGCAGGCGGCAGGACTTCGATTCCAAACAGCAACCTCAAAATCTGCTGCCAATAAGCGGCTTGCCATGCGGCTACCCATTAAGCCCATTCCCAGAAATGCGATTTTTTGTGGACATCCAGTCATTGTTTATTCTCTATATTGAATCTTGAAATTGCCGTTTTAGATAAGTGGTTTCGGGTGCTTTATCTTTGAGTCGTGCAAGTCGACTATTTTTACCAAGAATTAGCTTGAGTTGCCAAATCTTTTCACTGCGTAAAGCCGTTTTTAGTGGTTGATGCAGCATGCTGTTGAGTACAGATTTGGCTGCCATGACAGCATCGGGTGAGCGCGTGGCAATTTCTTCTGCTAAAGCTTGTGCGCGTTGCAATGGTGATTCATCAAGATGACTGACTAAGCCAATTTGTTTGGCGTAGGGCGCATCAAAAATTCGAGCGCTAAAGGTCAGCTCTTTGGCGAGGTCAATGCTGACTAAGCCTTTCAGGGACTGGGTGAGTCCCATGTCTGGCACTAAGCCCCAACGGCTTTCCATAATTGAAAACTGGGTATTTGGATGGCTAATGCGGATATCTGCGGCCAAAGCCAGTTGCATGCCTGCACCAAAGCAATAGCCTTCCAGTGCGGCAATCACAGGAACGGGAAGTTGTTGCCAGACCAAAAATGCTTTTTGAAATAAACTTTGCTGAGGTTTAATCAGTTCCCATAAAGCAAATGCCCGTTGTTTGGGAGAGTTTAAATCACTCAGGTCAATGCCTGCACTAAATACCTGTGCTTCACCTGTCAAAATTACCGCACGAACATGGCGATCACGACCTAAGCGCTGTGCTGTCTGGTAAAGTTCTTTGAGTAAGGCAAAGCTCATGGCATTGCGTTTATCTGGGCGGTTGAGATAGACGGTGACGATATTATTGTTGTTTTCAATGCGTAGTAAAGACATGTTGAGCTTCATCCTGAGGTCAATATCTACCGAGTGTAACAGAGCTAGTCACTCGGCAGATTGACAGCTCAGTCACTTATGTAAAATGCTTTGTGCGGCATGCTCAGTTTGGCTAATCACCAAGGTGAGTTCATCGAAGTGTTTAAGCACATCTTGAATGAAAGCATCATCTGCAATGCGGCGCTCTTTACGCAAGATAGAGACAAATTGCTCAAATTCACCCGAAACTTTCTGAAGTTTAGGCACACCTACATAACGCGTCGCACCATAGAGTCGATGCAGCACATGTTCGAGTTGAGGGAAATCTTCCAACTCAATCAATTGTTGCATTTCATTTAGCTCAGTCTTAAAGCTATCCACCAACATTTGCAACAGATCAAGTGCCAAATCTTCTTTGTTGGCTGCAAGTTGCAAACTTTGTTGCCAGTCTAATATTTCAGGATCAAGGTTCTCAATCGCTGAATTTTGTGCAGGCTTGTTAGTATTTTCAGTAAATTGCTGTTTAGTGTACAGCGTTAAAATCTGGATAAGCTGTTCAATCTGAATCGGTTTTGAAACATAATCATCCATGCCCACCGCAAGCAGTTTTTGCTTTTCATCTGCAAGTGCATGCGCGGTCAAAGCAATAATCGGGAAGCGTACATTTTCAAGTGTGGATTCTAAAGAGCGAATCGCACGCGTGGTATCGATCCCTGACATCACAGGCATTTGAATATCCATAAAGATTAGATCAAATGGCTTTTGCTTTTTGTCTAAACGTTGCTGAATCAGGTTGAGTGCATCTTGTCCGCTCAGTGCTTTGGTGGTGGTGACATTGAGTTCACCGAGTAGGGCTTCAAGCACAATCAGGTTTGGTAAATGATCATCGACTGCCAAGACATGCAAGCCTTGACCATCGAAGGATTCTTTATCTTCTTCTTCAAAATTGATTTGATTGCTCAATAGTTGAATCAGGGCACTACGACTGAGGGGTTGATAGAGCGGGGTTGCACGAGATTCACTTAAAATATTCGGCTCAAGCGACATTTGGTAGCCATAAACCGCCAAATGCCCCTGATAACGGGTGCGAATTTCCTTGAGTAGGGCATGCGTGTCGCCACCATGATCGACTACCACCCATGTATATTCGTCTGTCGGTAAGTGGTGCAAGCGACTAAACAAATCTAGCAATGAGAACGCTTCGGTATGGTTGGCGTGATAATTTTCCAAATAATGACGGAAAATATTAGCAGTTGCAGGGTGTGATAAAAACGACACTACATGCACATGGCTAAAGTCGATGGTCGGCGAATCTTGCTCATCATCCACTTTAAATTTCGCGGTAAACCAGAAAGTCGAGCCTTTTTCAGTTGGCGCTCGTTCTTGGTTATCTTCAAAACCAATTTGACCATGCATCAAATGCACAAGTTGTTTGGAAATTGCGAGACCTAAACCTGTACCGCCAAATTGACGGGTCACTGAGGCATCGCCTTGTGAGAAGGATTCAAACAGTTTTTTACGGTCATTGCCACTGACGCCAATCCCGCTGTCTTGCACACTAAAGTGAATGGTGCATTCACCGAAGTCATCATGCTCCATGCGTGCGCGCACAATAATCTCACCTTCTGGGGTGAACTTAATCGCGTTGGAAATCAGGTTGGTTAGAATCTGTTTGAAACGCAATACATCACCAATCACTTCACGAGGTAAGTCGTTGGCAAAGTAAAACGCAATGTTGATATTTTTTTGCGATGCCAAAGGCGAGAGCATGTCCATCACATCGAACATGGCATCTTCAATCTCAAAAGGTGCAGTTTCGAGTTCGAGTTTGCCTGCATCAATTTTAGAAAAATCGAGGACGTCATTAATCAGTGCGAGCAGATGCGCAGAAGATTTACGAATAGTTTGTAAATACAGATTCTGATCATTACTCAGATTGTTTTGACGCAGCATTAAATGAATAAAACCATCAATACTGTTCAGCGGTGTACGCAGTTCATGGCTGATATTGGCCAAAAAGACCGATTTCGACTGGTTGGCTGAAACTGCTTGGTCACGTGCCTGACGATAGGTAATGTTCTGCACTTCAAGGGTGTCAAGAGTACGACGCAAGTCATCTTCGGTTTGTTCGGTATGGTCGCGCAGCTCTAAAAAACTGTAATGCAGACGCTTGAGCATATTGGCAAGATCTTTTTGCAATGAACGAAGCTCGCCACTACTGTTGACTGCAACCAACTGATCAAGATTGTCGGCATTTAAACGCTGTAGCAGCATGCGCATTTCGTACAGCGGTGCAATCCAGCGCCGTGAATAGAAGTTTAGACACATCATCAGCAATAATAATGTGATAAATACCGTAATTAACAGGACGGTAATCACCCGATAATGGGCAATTTCTAAAGGCTTATTATCGAGTTCAATAATCAGCCAAGCAGGTTGCTGACCTGCGGGTGAAACACGTGTAGCATAAATGCTGTTGTGATGAAGCCGAATCGGACCAATAAAACCACTATTACTCGAAATCTTTGGCCAAGAAAGCTGTGCCTGATACCCGATACTTACCAGTACTTGGTGATCGGTTTTTAATAATGCTGCACGTTGCAAATAAGGCTCATTCAACATCCGCATGAGGATGTTGCGCACCTTTGGTTGTAGCTTGGGTTCTTTTTCAACAGCATAGGCAAGGAGTTCTGCTGTTTTTTGATAGCGGGATAAAATTGCAATCGCAACATGGCGTTGCTGGCTACGAGCAGAGGCAGAGGTTTCTTGAATAACGAGAATACTGCCAACCGCAGCAATAATGGCAATTGGAATAAAAATAAGTGCAACCAACTGCCCATAAGCATGATTGAGTTGTAACCGTTGTAATAAAGATTTTTTCAGTTTTGCCATAACCAATGCAATTTATTCCCCAACCATCGCATATTAGCATGCTTTCACTTGGCTGTTTGTGCTTTCATGATTTTCAGAAAAAATAGCGAAATGAGTGCAGTAAGCAGGATTTTTTCATACAATATGCCCACCTCGATCAAGGTACATATCATGAGTAATTACAATCCAGACTTTTTCGCAGATGAATTCTTGTTAGATCATTATGTTGGCAAAACCCCATTGGTTCGTTTACAGCGTTTAGCCTGTCAGACCAACGCCACGGTACTTGCGAAATTGGAAGGTAATAACCCAGCGGGTTCGGTTAAAGATCGTCCTGCGTACAATATGATTATGCAGGCTGAAAAACGTGGTCAAATCAAGCCAGGCGATACCCTGATTGAAGCGACCAGTGGTAACACAGGGATTGCCTTGGCAATGGTGGCTGCGATGCGTGGCTACAAAATGAAGCTGATCATGCCAAATAACATGAGCCAAGAACGTAAAGATGCAATGTCAGCTTATGGTGCTGAACTCATCGAAGTGACTCAGCAGCAAGGCATGGAAGGCGCACGCGATTTGGCAATGAAGATGCAGCAAGAGGGGAAAGGTCTTGTACTGAACCAGTTTGGAAACCTTGATAATCCTGAAGCGCATTACCTCACCACTGGCCCAGAAATCTGGCAACAAACTGCTGGAAAAATCACGCATTTTGTCAGTGCAATGGGCACGACAGGCACGATTATGGGTGTGTCTAAATATTTAAAAGAACAAAATCCTGAGATTCAAATTGTCGGTTTGCAACCTGAAGAAGGTTCGAGCATTGCAGGGATTCGTCGCTGGCCGAAAGAATACTTACCAACGATTTTTGATGAATCCCGTATTGACCGCATTATTGATATTCCACAGATTGAAGCGGAAAAAACCATGCGTAAATTGGCGCGTGTTGAAGGCATTAGTGCAGGAACTTCATCGGGTGGCGCAGTATGGGCATCGTTGAAGATTGCCGAAGAACAACCTGATGCGGTGATTGTCTGTATTATCTGTGACCGTGGCGACCGTTACCTGTCTACAGGCTTATTTTCCGTAGAAGATCAAGAATAGAGAGATTGCATGCGCTTACCCGTTTTAGTATTCGATATTGAAACCATTACCGATTTAAATGCGGGAGCGCATTTGTATCAGTTGCAGGATTTGTCACAAGATGACTTGCAACAGGCTTTAAATAAATTGCGTCGTCAGGAACATGGCACGGATTTTCAGCGGATTCCATTGCATGAAATCGTATGTATTTCAGGTTTGTGGATGGATGAAAAAGGCTTGAAACTGTTTTCATTTAGCCGTGAGCATGATTCTGAAGCGACCATGTTGCAAAAGTTTCTCTCGATTTTTGAAAAGCGCCATCCTGTTTTGGTGAGTTGGAATGGTTCGCAGTTTGATTTACCTGTGATTTTATTCCGTGCCATGTATCACGGTCTGTCTGCGCCTGCCTTGTTTGATCAGGGCGAAATCGACAGTCAAAAGCGCTTTAACAACTATCAAAACCGTTACCATCATCAACATGTCGATCTGATGGATGTGATGGCGATGTTTAATGGACGTAATTTCCAGAAACTCGATGATATTGCCCAGTTGCTTGGTTTTCCAGGTAAACGTCAAGGTGCGGGTTATTTGGTTCCTGAACAGATTCGTCAGCAGGCATGGGCTGAATTGACCCAGTATTGCGAAGGCGATGTATTAAATACATGGTTGATTTACTTGCGCTGGATGCTGCTCAAAGGGCAGCTTTTGGCAGAAGATCACCGCCAGTTGATTGATAATACCATTCAGTATTTGACGACCCAACCTCAGCAGCAAGACTTTTTGGCACAGTGGCAGAAAACTGCTCAATACACGCCATTTAGTTCTCATTTTTTCCCAGTTCAAGATTAGGTTTTTGTTTTTGAAACAGCACGCCCAAACTCGCAGCGCTTCTTCGGAAGTTTACACTTTTTATGTGGAATCGTTATCGCACGAGGGACGAGGGATTGCCCATTATGATGTGCAACGAGGACATCCCTCACACAAGCATGGCAAGAAGGTCTTTATTCAGTTTGCTTTGCCGAATGAACAGGTCAAGGCAAAAATCACCCATCAAGTGAAACGCTTAGAAGAAGCCGATACGCTTGAGTTGCTATCAGAACCGTCTGAACATCGTATTCAGCCAATGTGTCCGCATTTTCAGCACTGTGGTGGCTGTAATTTGCAGCACATGCATCCCGATGAGCAGATTCGTTTCAAGCAACAAGTCTTAGCCTCACATTTACAACACTTTGCGGGGATTGAACCCGAAGTTTGGCTTGAACCAATTCGTTCACAGCGCAGTGACTATCGTCGCCGTGCGCGGATCGGGGTGCGTTATATTCCAAAAAAACAGCAATTGGTGATGGGATTTCGAGAGCGTCAAAGCAATCGCTTAATTGATATTCAGCACTGTCCTGTGCTTGATCAAAAACTCGACCAATCTTTACCTGAATTGAAAAAATTACTCCAAAGTCTAAAAGGCAAAGCAGATATTGGTCATATAGAATTGGCAATGGGAGATGATGAAGTTGCTTTGTTACTTCGTCATACCAAAGCTTTAATTCAACCAGATGTTCAAAAACTTTTAGATTTTGCGCAAAAAAATCATTGGCAGTTGTATCTGCAACCCGAAGGAACGGACAGTATCCATCGGGTCGATGCAGCACAGCCAATGCGTTTGCACTATCGTTTAGAGGCTTTTGATGTCGATTTTGCGTTTGCCCCGTCAGATTTTACACAAGTAAATGCCACGGTAAACGCACAAATGGTAGAATTGGCATGTGAATTGCTTGAGTTGCAGCAAGGTGAGCGCGTGCTGGATTTATTTTGTGGTCTAGGAAACTTTTCTTTACCACTGGCGCGTTGTGTCGGTCAGAGTGGACACGTGGTCGCTGTGGAAGGCAGTGATGACATGGTTCAGCGTGGTACAGAAAACGCATTGCATAATGGGCTTATGCAATTAAGTTTTTATTCACATGATTTAACAAAAGATTTTTCACAACAAACTTGGGCAAAACAGGGATTTGATGCATTATTGATTGATCCTCCGCGTTCGGGGGCAGAGCAAGTTATGCATTATATTTCTAACTTTAATGCGAAACGCATTGTTTATGTCTCTTGTAATCCTGCCACGCTTGCCCGCGATGCTGCTATTCTTGTCCAACAGGGATACCAGCTGAAAAAAGCAGGCGTCATGGATATGTTTACTCATACAGGTCATGTCGAGTCGATTACCTTGTTTGAGAAAATAGAATTGATGAACGACGAAAATGAATGACACGATAATAGGAGATAGGTATGGTCACAGTACGTGAGCAGTTACCTGAACGACTCACTCAGTTGTCAGAAGAAACGACTGTCGAACATGCCCTACAAGCGCAAAACGATTTAGCAGATTGGCTTGAGCGCGTACGTCACCATTTGGATGGGGCGAAATTGACCACATTGGAAGAGGTCGCAAAGCTAACGCTACAAAAAGAATTAGAAACTACGGTTAATCACCGCAGTAATACCTTTGCCACTGGTATTGGTATGGCAAACATTTTGGCGCATTTGCATGTCGATGAAAATACACTCATTGCCGCGTTGCTCTATCGAAGTGTGCGTGAAGGTATCACCACACTGGACGAAGTACAGCAGCGTTATGGTGAAGGTGTCCTCAGTCTGGTCAAGGGCACGTTGTCGATGGGTAAGTTATCTGAGCTGATTGAAAAGAACAAACGCTTAGAAGACCACTTTAATAATAACCAGCGCGAGCATCTGACAGGCATTTATAAAATGCTGATTTCGGTCACCGAAGATGTTCGTGTTGTACTGATTAAACTTGCAGAACGTACATACGAGCTGCGTGAACTGGCGAAATCTCCAAAAGAGCGTCAGGAGCGCGTTGCCCGTGAGATTTTAACCATTTACTCACCGCTGGCGCATCGTTTAGGCATTGCCCAGCTCAAGTGGGAACTGGAAGATTTGGCATTTCGCTTTTTAGCGCCAGATCGTTATAAAGAAATTGCGACATTACTCAATGAAAAGCGCTTGGAGCGTGAGCAGTATATTCAGTCGGTCATCAATCAGCTCAAGACTGAATTGGCGAATGACGGGATTGATGCGGAAATTACGGGTCGGGTCAAACATATTTATTCGATCTATCGTAAAATGAAGAGCAAGAACCTGAGCTTTGACCAGTTATATGATATTCGTGCCTTACGGGTATTGGTGAAAGATGTGCCTGAGTGTTATCACGTACTCGGGATTGTTCATCAGATTTGGCGGCATATTCCGCATCAGTTCGATGACTATATTACCAATCCGAAAGCCAATGGTTATCGCTCTTTGCATACCGCAGTGATTGCAGAAAATAAATCACTCGAAGTGCAAATTCGTACCCATGAAATGCACAACGAAGCTGAGTTAGGGGTTTGTTCGCATTTTAACTATAAAGAAGGGTCGAAAAATACCGACTTTTCGTTCAATCATCGGTTGCATTCGTTACGTGCGGTACTTGAGCATTATCAGGAACGTAACGAAACCAGTGCGCATCCTAAAGATGAAGATGATTTTGACAAGTTACAAGACTTTGATGACTTTGAAAAAATCTATGTCTTTAGCCGAGATGGCGACATTAAAGAGTTACCACGGGGTTCTACGGTTTTAGACTTTGCTTACCATGTACATACCCAAGTGGGCAACCACTGTTATGCCTCACGGGTTAATCAGCGTTATGTCCCTTTAACTTATGCCTTAAAAACAGGTGAACAGGTTGAGATTTTAACCAAGAAAGACCGTGAGCCAAACCGTGACTGGTTGGTAAGTTCTCTAGGTTATATTAAAACTGCCCGTGCACGTGATAAGTTGCGTCACTGGTTTAGACAGCAAGATCGCAGTAAAAACTTGGAAGTTGGGCGTGAGTTACTCACCAAAGAGCTGCAACGTCTGGCAATTCATCCAAAAAGTATTGATTTAAATGACTATTGTGGTCATTTTAATGTCAAGTCGGGTGATGACATTCTGATTGGTCTGGTGAGTGGTGATATTAGCTTGCATGCCTTGATGAATCAGGTCAATCGTCACATGAAACTGGATCAGGATGAGCCTGAACTGGTTTTAAAACCTGCGCTGAATCCCCGTGCGAGTCATACCTTATCGGCACATGGAATTCTGATTGATGGTCTAGACAATGTCGAACTGCATATTGCCCAGTGCTGTCAGCCTGTACATGGTGAACCAATTGGTGGCTATATCACGCTGAATCGTGGCGTGAGTATTCATAAGGTGAAATGTCCAGATTACGTGCGTATGATTACTCAAGAACCTGAACGTGCTGTCGATGCAGATTGGGAGTTGCAACCTACTCGTGGTCAAAGCGTGCAAATTGTTGTTGAAGCTTATGACCGTCGTGGTTTGTTGCGTGACCTCACTCAAGTGATTTTTGCAGATCAAATCAATATTCGCCAAGTGAATACCATTTCAGAAGCCGATGGTATTGCAAATATGAAATTATTGATTGAAGTCAAAGGTTTAGCTCAACTTTCACGCTTGCTTGCCCGTTTGGAGCAGCAACCCGGCATTATTAGCGCCCGTCGTTTGGTACAAGGTAGCTAAAATTAATCTTGTCTAAAAAAGCCAACTTCGATGTTGGCTTTTTTCTTGCTAAATTTTTTATTTTTGGAAAAATCATGCCTATTCAACAACTTCTAGAAGTGATGCAACAACTGCGTGAACAATGTCCGTGGGATAAGGCGCAAACCCCTCAAAGCTTAACCCGCTATGCAATTGAAGAAGTCTATGAGGTTGAAGATGCAATCCGTCAGGGGAATCTTGCTGAAATTCGCAATGAGCTTGGAGATTTGCTTTTACAAGTGGTGTTTCAGTCGCAAATGTATGCTGAGCAGCAAGCATTTAATTTTGATGATGTGGTGCAGGCGATTACCGAAAAATTGATTCGCCGTCATCCACATGTGTTTCAGGCTGAGCAGTATGCCAACTTAAGCCCTGAGCAGGTATCGGAACTTTGGCAACAGATTAAGCAACAAGAAAAACAGGGACAGCCCAAATCTTATTTAGATCAGATCAAGCATGGGCCAGCGATTATGCAAGCTGAACAAATTCAAAAACAGGCTGCCAAGATCGGTTTTGATTTTGCCAATGTTCAAGATGCCATGGCAAAGGTTCATGAAGAAATTGCTGAACTAGAACAGGCAATACAACAACAAAATCCCGATGAAATACAGGCCGAATTTGGTGATTGTTTATTCTCTTTAATTAATGTTGGTCGTAAACTAGAGCTCTCAGGAGAAGAGGCTTTACTTTCCACAATTCATAAATTTAGAACACGGTTTGCTTTTATTGAAGATCAGGCTCGGCAACAAGGTCGCTCAGTTGATGATATGAACCTGACCGAAATGGATCAACTTTGGGAGCAAGCAAAACAACAATTATAGGTTTAAACATGATAAAAAAACTCAGCAAACTATTGATTGGACTGGTTATTGCGACACCTGTGTGGGCAAATAATGCACAGGATTATGACCAACGCTATATGCAGTGGAAAAATAAACAACATGCTGTTTTTCAAAATCAGGCACAGAGTTCAAGCTCGACATCAAAAACCAATAAAGTCAGCTTAAACCAAGCCAGTGCTACAGAATTGCAAGATAAACTCAATGGCATTGGAGAAAAGAAGGCACAGGCGATTGTTGAGTATCGTGAGAAAAATGGAAAATTCAAAAGCATTGATGAATTAAAAAATGTCAAAGGAATTGGCGATAAACTGTTAGAGAAAAATCGGTCAAATTTAGCTTTGTAGGGTTTGAAAAATAGACATATCTGGCGTGAAATAGATTACGGCAACGATGCAGAATCAAATTGCCCTTTGTAGGTTGATGCACTATGATTAGCAACGATTGAAAATATTAACTCCAGACGTAGGAGAAAGCGTCTTTTGCATACCTTACGCGCGTCAAAATATGGTTTATCCATCAAACAATTACCTTCTTCCATTGTAGAAGTTATTGATGCTCTCACCAAAGCAGGTTATCAGGCATATATCGTTGGTGGTGGGGTTCGAGATCTTATGCTCGGACTACAGCCAAAAGATTTCGATGCGGTAACTAACGCTACACCAGCGCAGGTTAAAGAAGTGTTTGGGCGTCGTTGCCGCATTATTGGGCGTCGTTTTGAATTGGCTCATGTGTATATTGGACGTGATCTGATTGAAGTTGCCACTTTCCGTGCACCTCCGAAAAAAGCAGTGACTAGTGCACAGGGCATGATTTTACGTGACAACAATTGGGGAACGATTGAGCAGGACTTTGTCCGCCGCGATTTCTCAATTAATGCGATGTACTATCAACCACGCCAAGGGGTGATTTTAGATTTTTGCAATGCAATTGATGATGTAAAAAGCAGAACCTTGCGTTTACTTGGTGATCCAAAAACCCGTTTTGAAGAAGACCCTGTGCGCATGCTGCGGACATTGCGCTTTGCTGCTAAGCTGAATTTCAGTATTGCACCCGAAATTTTAGACGTGTTTACGCCTGAAATGACACAGCTGTTACGCGATATCTCTCCGCATCGCCTTTATGATGAGTCTCAGAAACTCTTTACCATGGGGCATTTGCAACATGTATTGTCGTTACTGATTGATTTTGGTGTGTGGAAACAATTGTTTGCTGAAGTTCGTCCAGAAGTCAGCAAATTTATTGCGCTAGCTGCCCGAAATACCGATCAACGTATTCAAATTGGTAAAACCATCAACCCTGCATTTTTCTATGCAGTGTTGTTGTGGAATAACTTTTTAGAACGTACAGATTTTTATGCTGCAAAAGGTGTGGTGGCAGCTGAAGCACGTGCTCAAGCAGGCTTGGATGTGCTGAAACGTCAGTCAACACGGACGATTATTCCGCGTTTTGCTGAGACTTTTATTCGTGAAGTCTGGGAAATGCAAACCCGTTTGTTGAACCCTAAACCTCAGCAAATTGAAGTATTGGCAGGGCATGCACGTTTCCGTGCGGGCTTTGACTTCTTGCTGTTGCGTGAAAAGTCTGGTGATGAAAATACGCAAGGCATGGGGCAGTGGTGGGAAGCTTATCAGGACATGACCACTGACGAAAAAGAAGCGGCGATCGCGCAATATAATCGTCAACGCGCCAAAACTCGCCGTAGTCAAAGTAAAGTCCGCATTGAAGAGCCAGAAGTAGACTCAAGTAGCATTGCGCCACTGGTCACAGAAGCGCCAACTCGTAGTCGTCGTTCACGTCAAAAATCGTCTGCACCTGTGACTTCGCCTGCTGTTGCATTCAGTGCACAGAGTGGTGACAGTATTGATGCCAATCACCCGATTTTAAAACGTAAACGTGTACAGCGGGATTTAAGCCAAGTGATTTTCGGGCCAACACAATGACAGTCAAAAGTTATATTGGCTTAGGGAGTAACTTGGGTGATTCGCTGCACATTCTGCGAGAAGCTGTGACTAAGCTTGCAAGATTGGGCGAGGTACGAGTATCTCAGCTCTACAGTACGCCCCCGATGGGTCCACAAGACCAACCCGATTATTTAAATGCCGTTGCTGAATTAAACACTGATTTAGCGCCTTTAGCATTGCTTGATCAATTACAACAGTTTGAACAAGAAGCAGGTCGAGTCCGTTTACGCCGTTGGGGTGAACGGACTCTAGATTTGGACTTGCTGTTATATGGTCAAGAAAAAATTCAACATGAACGCCTCACTGTACCGCATGTAGGGGTGTTATTGCGTGATTTTGTGGTGATCCCACTATTAGACTTAGATGTAGAGTTAACAGTTGATTCTCAGCCACTCAAACAACTCGAACTTGTTCATTCATCAGGACTAACCCCGATGCTTGGCAAGGATTGGGTGAATGTGGCTTTGCAGAATCAACGTCAGGATGAACAAGAGGACGCTGATGATTAGTCTCCATGATTTACGACAACGAAAAGCACAGGGAAAACGATTTTCTTGTCTGACTTGCTATGATGCAAGTATGGCAAAAGCGATGGAAGTCGCTCAAATCGATAGCATTTTGATTGGTGACTCTTTGGGGATGACCATTCAAGGTCATGATTCAACTTTACCTGTGACAGTTGCGGATATGGCATATCATACAGCGGCAGTACGCCGTGCCAATCAGCATGCGTTTATTATGACTGATTTGCCATTTATGAGTTACGCAACCTTAAATGATGCTTTGCAAAATGCCCGTACCGTGATGCAGGCAGGTGCGCAAATGGTTAAAATTGAAGGCGGTGCTTGGCTTGCGGACACCGTTAAAAATTTAACCCGCAATGGTATTCCTGTGTGTATGCATTTGGGTCTAACACCTCAATCTGTACATGTCTTTGGTGGCTATAAATTACAAGCCAGAACTCGTGATGCTGCCGATCAGTTGATTGAAGATTGCCAAGCTTTGGTCGATGCAGGTGCTGCAATATTGCTACTTGAATGTGTTCCTGCACAGTTGGGTCAAGAAGTTGCTGAAATGTTCCCGCATATTCCTGTGATTGGGATTGGGGCAGGAAAAGACACAGATGGTCAAGTCCTTGTAGTGCAAGATATGTTAGGACTAACCTTTGGCAAAGTTGCCAAATTTGTCCGTAACTTTATGGTGGAACAAGCAGGCGAACATGCCATTGTTGATGCCTTAAAAGCATATCATGATGCTGTACTCGATCAGAGTTTTCCAAGCATTGAACATACTTTCCAAGTTGAGTTGTAATCATGAAAACTGAAACGACAATTCAGGGGCTAAATGCCGCACTTAGTCCAGCACGTACAGCCAAAAAACGCGTTGGTTTTGTCCCGACCATGGGGAATCTGCACGAAGGTCACCTTAATTTGGTTCGTGAAGCCAAGAAACTTTGTGACGTGGTTGTAGTGAGTATTTTTGTGAATCCAATTCAGTTTGGACCGAATGAAGATTATGCCAATTATCCAAGAACGCTAGATAAAGACAGTCAGTTACTGGCTGATGTCGGTTGTGACATTATTTTCGCACCAAGTGTTGAGCAAATGTATGGCAAACAGCCGCGTTTGACCAATATCAGTGTCTCAGGCATTACAGAAGATTTATGCGGTGCATCACGCCCTGGGCATTTCGATGGTGTTGCAGTTGTGGTGAGCAAATTATTTAATATTGTTCAGCCAAATTTGGCATTTTTTGGTCAAAAAGATTTTCAGCAACTCGCAGTGATTCGTCAGTTCGTACAAGACTTAAGTTTCCCAATCGAAGTGATTGGCGTACCGATTACCCGCGCAGCCGATGGTTTGGCGCTGAGTTCACGTAATGGTTATTTGACACCTGAACAACGTGCTGTTGCTCCAACCATTTACCAAAGTTTAAAGACCGCAGAGCAGGCTTTATTGAATGGTGTGGATTTACAGATAGTTTTGGCTGAAATCAAAACTCAACTGACAAGCGCAGGTTTTGTTGTGGATTATGTAGAAGCACGTAGCCCAAGTTTGCAAGCAGTTCAGGGTTTTCAGCAAGACACTGTCATTTTTATTGCAGCAAAACTGGGTACAACACGCTTAATTGATAATTTAGTTGTCAAATTTGTTGGATAACATTGTTTAAACGCAATGAGGAAAGCAGTGTCATGAAACGTATTTTAATTGTCACAGGTCAGTCAGGTTCAGGAAAATCATCAGCGCTACAGGTGCTAGAAGATCTGGGTTATTACTGTATTGATAATTTGCCGTTGGCGCTGCTTCCCGAAATTGTGGCAAAACTGGATCATGAAAATAACCTAGAGCAGTTGGCACTTGGTGTCGATGTGCGTAGTACTCAGGCAGATTTCCAAGAATTTGATCATGTTTTTGAACAGTTGCAAAAACATGGTGTGGTCGATGTCATTTATTTAACCACACAAGATCAAGGCTTGATTTCTCGTTTTAGTGCTTCACGTCGTCCGCATCCTCTTGCATCGCGCTATAAAACTCTGCTTGAATGTATTGAAGCAGAAAAAAGTCTGTTGTTGCCTATACAGTTTCGGGCAACGGTAAATATTGATACCACAGACAAAAGTGTGCATGATTTAAAGCATACCTTGTTGTCCAAACTTGGACAGTCAGAAGATATGATTGTGATTTTGCAATCATTTGGTTATAAACATGGCATTCCACTTGATGCGGACTATGTTTTCGACGTACGGCACTTGCCAAACCCGCATTGGGATTTAGAATTGCGTAAATTCTCTGGTCTTGATGCACCGATTCAAAGATTTTTAGGCGCAAGTGATCAAACCAATGCCATGTTTGATGATATTCATCAATTTTTAGAGAAATGGCTTCCTGCCTTTGCAGAAGGGCATAGACATTATATTACCGTCTCCATTGGATGTACGGGTGGGCAGCACCGCTCAGTTTATATGGTGGATAGACTTAGAAAAGCATTGAAGGCGAACTGGTCTATTCAGGTCTTACATAGAGAAATGAAGCATTGGTCATGATTGACACGACAGTAGATGTAATTAACAAACTTGGTTTACATGCACGTGCCTCTGGCAAATTAATTGAAGTGACCACCAAATTTCGCTCTTCGATTCAAATTGGTAAGGGTGATAAGCTGATCGATGCAAAGAACATCATGGCATTGCTGATGCTTGGTGCTGGGAAAGGGACAACATTACGACTTGTGGTAGACGGACCAGATGAAGAGAAAGCCTTGGACGAAGTTCTGGCTCTTTTCGCAGCAAAATTTTATGAGGCAGATTAAACGTGGCACGACGACCGCAACAACGCTATACCGAAGAAGATTTTGAATCTTTAGAAGGTCGTGCGAGTAAAACTGAACAAAAGAAAGCCGTACAACGTATGGCAGCTTTGGGTGAACAATTGGCAGCGCTTTCAACTAAGCAAATTCAACAACTTCCAGTTGAAGAGCGTTTAATTGAAGCGTTGCTTGATGTACAGGCGATTAGCTCATTTGAAGCGCGCCGCCGTCAATTTCAACGTATTGGTAAACTACTTCGTAATGAAGATGAGAGTTTGATTTTATCGTATCTGACCCCGCAGCAAGGTGCAAAAAAACAGGCACAATTGCAGCGCTGGGTGGATCGTATGATTGAGCAGGGTGATAGTGCCATTCACGAATTTAGCAAACAGTTTAACGCAACCGATAAACATACGTTGCGTCAACATATTTTGCGCATTCATCGTGATAAAAAACTTGAAGCAACCGAAGAGGAGCTTGAAGTTTCTCGTCAAAAATTGTTGAACTATGTCCAACAAATTGGTTTGTTATCTGATCAAGGCAAATCAAGATAAAAGTAAGCGACCATCAAGGTCGCTTATTTTTTGAGTGAAACTTAGTCTGTTTGCTGTTCAGCACGCTGTTTTGCCCATTCTCTTAAAATAAATTTCTGCAATTTTCCTGTTGAAGTTTTTGGAATTTCGGTCATCACAATATCTTTGGGTAACTTATAACGTGCCAGATGCTGTTTGCAGTACTCAATCAGTTGCTCGGCACTGAGTTCATGACCTGTTTTGAGTTCAATAAAAGCACAAGGAACTTCTTGCCAGTAAGGGTCAGGTTTAGCCACGACTGCTGCTGTTAAAACAGCAGGGTGCCGATACAGCACTTCTTCAATCTCAAGCGATGAAATATTTTCCCCACCAGAAATAATCAGGTCTTTAGAGCGATCCATGATTTTGGCATAGCCATCGGGCTGACAGACGGCCAGATCACCCGTGTGAAACCATCCACCTGCAAAGGCTTCTTCTGTGGCTTTTGGATTTTTAAGGTAGCCTTTCATCACAATATTGCCACGGAACATAATTTCACCCATGGTCTGACCATCGTGCGGGACAGGTTGCATGCTTTCAGGGTCAATCACTTTCATGCCGTCTTGCAGTGGATAGGGAACACCTTGACGAGAGTGAAGCTGAGCTTGTTCTTGAATGGAGAGTTCACTCCAGCCTGCCTGTGATGCACAGAGCGCAGAAGGGCCATAGGTTTCGGTCAAGCCATAGACATGGGTGACATTAATCCCAAGATGACGCATGCCTTCAATAATCGCAGCAGGCGGTGCAGCGCCAGCGACCATCACTTCAACACGATGGTCAAAATGAGCCTGTTTGTCTTTTGGTGTGTTGATGAGTAGAGATAGCACAATCGGCGCGCCACAGAAATAATCGACTTTATGCTCGGCAATCAGGTTAAAGACCAGTTCTGGATCGACTTTGCGTAAACAAATGTTGGTTCCGCCATTGGCTGCCATCGTCCATGCAAAACACCAACCATTGCAGTGAAAGAGTGGCAGTGTCCATAAATATTTGGCACGTGGAATCATGCCGCTGGCAATGATATTACTGGCGGCATTAATGTAAGCCCCACGATGATGATAAACCACGCCTTTCGGGTTGCCTGTCGTGCCTGAGGTGTAATTTAAGCTAATTGCATCCCATTCATCGTTAGGTAAATGCCATTCAAAATCGGCATCTCCCTGTGCGAGCCAAGTTTCATATTCAATAAAACCAATATCTTTTACAGCACCATCATATTCAGCATCATGTACATCAATCACTTGAATTTGATGCTGAACCAAAGCCAAAGCGTCCTGTGCGAGAGCCGAAAATTCACTATCGACCAGTAACAGCTTGGTTTCAGCATGATCCAACATAAAAGCCAGTGTTTTGGCATCAAGACGAGTATTTAAGGTATTCAGCACAGCGCCTGCCATGGGAACGGCAAAATGCGCTTCAATCATGGCGGGAATATTGGGCAACAGCACGGAAACCGTATCATTTTTGCCAATACCCAGTTGATTAAGCTGATGCGCAAACTGACGACAGCGGGTATATTTTTCACGCCAAGTAATCTGCCGTGATCCATGAATCATTGCGGCCTGATGTGGGTAGATATGGGCTGCCCGCTCCAAATAGCGTAATGGCGATAATGCAACAAAGTTGGCTGCATTTTTGGGTAATTCATCATATGCACTGACTGCCATGTCAATTGCTCCTGTCGTGTTGTTGTTCTATCGTTTTGACTATTTTGCATACACATTAGATGAAATCTGCCCTAAAAATTAGCCCTGCTTTAGTCTTAATTGTGCTTGTTGGAAGGTTTTGTTTTATGCCTGAAGATTGATATGGTTTAAAAAAATTATAGATTGAAATACAAAGGTTTCTTAAATAGCACAAGACGTGTAGAATCATAGTGGACTTTTTTAGCCACCGTTTTTATTTTGAGGTTTTCCTCGATTTTAATCTCGCGGTGACATGCTCTATTGTGCGGGGCATCACTCCTTAAGGATTTATCTATGCCAATTATCACATTGCCAAATGGCGATCAAAAAACTTTTGATCAAGCTGTATCCGTTATGGATGTCGCTCTAAGTATCGGACCTGGACTTGCAAAAAACACTGTTGCAGGCCGTGTAAATGGTCGCTTGGTCGATGCGTGTGACCTAATTACCGAAGATGCAACGCTGCAAATTATCACGCCTAAAGATGACGAAGGTGTTGAAATCATTCGTCACTCATGTGCGCACTTGGTTGGTCATGCAGTGAAGCAGCTTTTCCCAGAAGCAAAAATGGTGATTGGTCCTGTCATTGAAGAAGGTTTCTACTATGACATCTGGATGCCACGTCCATTTACCTTAGATGATATGGCTGCCATCGAAGAGCGTATGAAAAAGCTCATCGATCAAGACTATGATGTCATTAAAAAAATGACCCCACGTGATGAAGTGATCGCAGAATTTACTGCACGTGGTGAAGAATACAAATTACGCTTGATTGCGGACATGCCTGAAGAAACCCAAATGGGCTTGTACTATCATCAAGACTATTTGGACATGTGCCGTGGCCCACACGTACCAAACACAAAATTCTTAAAATCATTCAAGCTGACTAAAATCTCTGGTGCTTACTGGCGCGGTGATGCGAAGAATGAACAGTTACAACGTATCTACGGTACGGCTTGGGCGGACAAGAAACAGCTTGCTGCTTATATCAAGCGTATTGAAGAAGCTGAAAAGCGTGACCACCGTAAAATTGGTAAAGCGTTAGACTTGTTCCATATGCAGGAAGAAGCACCGGGTATGGTGTTCTGGCATCCAAATGGCTGGACCATTTACCAAATGCTTGAACAATACATGCGTAAAGTTCAGCAGGACAATGGCTACCTTGAGATTAAAACACCACAAATCGTTGATTTTACTTTGTGGGAAAAATCAGGTCACGCCGCAAACTATGCGGACAACATGTTTACGACACATTCAGAAAGTCGTAACTATGCCGTAAAACCAATGAACTGCCCATGTCACGTGCAAGTATTTAACCAAGGTTTAAAATCTTACCGTGATTTACCAATTCGCTTGGCCGAATTTGGTTCATGTCACCGTAACGAGCCATCGGGTTCATTGCACGGCATTATGCGTGTACGTGGCTTTACTCAAGATGACGCACATATTTTCTGTACCAAAGAACAAATTGGTCAGGAAGTTGCTGACTTCATTCAACTGACTTTAGATGTGTATAAAGACTTCGGTTTTGAAGAAGTGCAAATGAAGTTGTCTACACGTCCAGAGAAACGTGTGGGTGATGATGCACTTTGGGATATGGCTGAAAAATCTTTAGCTGATGCTTTGGATGCAGCGGGTCTGGCTTGGGAATTACAACCGGGTGAAGGCGCATTCTATGGGCCAAAAATTGAATTCTCATTGAGAGACTGCTTAGGTCGTGTATGGCAGTGCGGTACAATTCAATGTGACTTTAACTTGCCTGAACGTCTCGATGCCTCTTTTGTGACTGAAGACAATGAACGTGATCAACCTGTGATGTTGCACCGTGCAATTCTTGGCAGTTTTGAGCGTTTTATTGGTATACTTATTGAACACTACGCTGGTTTCATGCCACCTTGGTTATCTCCAGTTCAGGCATGTGTCATGAACATTACCGATTCTCAAGCAGAAGCGTGTGAACAAGTTGTGGCAAAACTCAAAGAAAATGGTTTACGTGCCATTTCAGACTTGAGAAATGAGAAAATCGGCTTTAAGATTCGTGAGCGTACACTTGAGCGTATTCCGTACCTTTTGGTACTCGGCGATCGTGAAGTTGAAGAAGGTACTGTCAATGTCCGTACCCGCTCAGGAAAAAATTTAGGTACTATGTCAATTGATGCTTTCATTGACTTGGTGAAATCTGCCGTAGCCGAACGCGGCCGGTACATTGTGGAGTAAGAAAGATTAAACAGCCTGATCGTAACCAACAACAAGGTGGTAAAAGCAATCGTCCAGCATTGAACACTGAGATTCGTGCCAAAGAGGTACGGCTCATTGATGCTGAAGGTGAACAAAAAGGGATTGTTTCATTAAATGAAGCATTGCGAGCTGCAGAAGATGCTGATCTTGACCTTGTTGAGATCGTTGCTAATGCAGAGCCACCTGTTTGTAAAATCATGGATTTCAACAAGCACTTGTTTGATCTGAAGCAAAAGCAGAAAGATGCGAAGAAAAAACAGCATCAAGTGCAAGTGAAAGAAATCAAATTACGTCCTGCAACGGATGTAGGTGATTATCAAGTTAAATTGCGTGCGATTATTCGTTTCTTGGAAGAAGGGAACAAAGTTAAAATTACTTTACGTTTCCGTGGTCGTGAAATGGCTCACCAACAATTGGGTCTAGCTCAATTGCAAAAAATTGAAGCTGACGTTGCTGAGATTGGTGTCGTTGAACAAGCGCCAAAAATGGAAGGTCGCCAAATGGGCATGTTACTTGGACCGAAAAAGAAAAAGTAATTGTCTGATTTGACGTAAAAAAGCACTGCTCATTTGAGTGGTGCTTTTTTTATGCAAAGGAACGCATGAATAGAATGACGGAATTAAGATTAAAATAAAATTTTAAGATTCTCATGATATGATTTTTTAAATTGATTTTTATCTTGAAAAATTGAAGGTTTTTATCAGTTTAAATGTTTTAGAACGCTGCTTAAAACATGCTATAACAAACGCATGAATACTGATTTACTCAAATAGGCAAAGGAATTCAAATGATTGATCTCTATTATTGGGGTACACCCAATGGGCATAAGATAACGATTGCACTAGAAGAAATGGGGCTTGAATATCAACTTTTCCCAATTAATATTTCAGAAGATGATCAGTTTCAGCCAGATTTCTTAAAAATTTCACCAAATAATAAAATTCCAGCAATTGTTGATCAAAATGGCCCACAGGGTGAGCCAATTTCTGTATTTGAGTCGGGCGCAATTCTGCAATATTTAGGTCGAAAAACAGGTTTATTTTACCCAAGCGATGAGCAGCAAAGGGTTGAAGTAGAACAATGGCTCATGTGGCAAATGGGGGGCTTAGGCCCAATGTTGGGACAAAATCATCACTTTAATCGTTTTGCAAAAGAAAAAATTCCATATGCTATCGACCGTTATGTCAATGAAAGCAAGCGTTTATATGGTGTGTTAGAGAAACAGTTGATTGGTCAGGACTATGTTGCAGGTGAATATTCAATTGCAGATATGGCAATTTTCCCATGGTTGCGTCGTTATGAATGGCAAGATATTGCATTAGATGACTTTCCAAACGTTCAAGCGTATATGCAGCGTATGAATGACCGACCTGCGGTACAGCGTGCCTTAGCCATTACACTATAAATCTAGCGGTGTAGCATCAAAAAAATGACCTCATCAGAGGTCATTTTTTATGGTTTATGCTTCATGCTTCATCTGAAAGGGCTTTTTGTTCATCATGCCCTTGATTAATATCGACACCAAAAAGCTCACTGGTCTTGATCCAGCTTAAGACCACAACACCGAGCGTCATGCAGCCGCCAAAAATGGTGGCAGTAATGGTTCCCATATATTTTGCAGTCAATCCTGATTCAAAAGCACCGAGTTCATTACTGCTCGATACAAACATACCATTCACCGCAGCAACACGACCTCGCATATTTTCAGGTGGATAGAGTTGCAAAATGGTTTGGCGAATGACCACGGAAATACTGTCACATGCACCCGTCATCATGAGTGCGAATAATGAGAGCCACATATAATTTGAGAATGCAAAGATTAAGGTGAATACCCCAAATCCTGCAACAGCCAGCAACATATTACGCCAAGCGTGTTGTGTTGGTGGAAAGCGGGTTAAAATAATCATGGTGAAGAGTGCGCCAATTGATGGCGCAGCACGTAATAAACCCAAACCTTCAGGCCCTGTTTTTAAAATATCAGATGCAAAAATGGGTAAGAGTGCCACCACGCCACCAAATAAAACGGAGACCAAATCCAGTGAAATCGCCCAAAGGACAATTTTGGTATTCCAGATAAAGCGGAAACCTTCTTGCATACTTGACCAAAGATCTGCTTTTTCCATGGCAGGAAATTCACGTTTTTGCAGAATATTAACCAAGCAGAAGCAAATAAACATCAGTAGCGCAACACTCAGTAAACTGGTTTCACGACCTAAACCTGCCAACATGAAACCGCCGAGCATTGGGCCTAAGATGACACCGCTTTGCCAACCAATGGTCGTCCAAGTTGCACCATTGGTATATAACTCACGAGGAATAAGAAACGGTTTGAGTGACGTTGCAGCAGGAGAGTAAAAACCACGAATAACCCCAAAACAGAAAATAACGCTGTAGATTCCCCATTTGAGTAGTTCAATAGAAAGTTGATTTGAATCAAAACGGTAAAATAATGTCCACAAAACCAAAGGTAATGGGAAGGAGAAAAATAAACAGATTTTCATAATGGTCTGTTTATTGAATTTGTCAGCAAAATAACCACCCCATAAAGACAGGGTAATAAATGGGATTGCTTCCGCTAGACCGATCATCCCGAGGGTCAGCGGGTCTTTGGTAATTTGGTAGAGGCTGTACCCGACAATCACTTCCTGAATGAGAATGCCAAGCGTAAGTAAGACAAAGTTGATTTATGGTAATAATAGTGAAATCACGATAGCGAAGTGCAGCAAAAGCATCCTGTTTTGTGTGCATGATCTTAGAAAGTAAGTTGAGTAAAGAATTCAAGTATAGCGAGATTTAATCAATATTACTCTCGTAATTTGAGATTTTACTTATTGAATATGGTGTAAAATCTTATAAATTTTTAAGATAAATTAATCATAAAAATAAGGTGACTGAGTGGCACAAGTTTTGAATTAGTTATTTGACGCTTGGATATTTTATAGTGAATTTTCATGAATAGAGTACACGCTGATGATCCAACCTGAAAAAGTTCATCTGTATTGCCGAGATGGTTATTGCTTGACAGGATCTTTCTATCAACATCAATCATCTGTGCCGACTTTACCCATTCTGATCTGTCCTGCAACAGGTATTCGTCAGCGATTTTATCAAGCGTTTGCAACTTGGTTATTTGAACAGGGTTATGATGTTTTATGTTTTGATTTTCGTGGGATCGGGGAATCTTTACATGGAAAACTCAAAGACTCTCAAGCCAGTATTCAAGATTGGGGCATGCTGGATATTCCTGCGGCAATTGATTACTTGCTGCAACGAACCCAGAAATCACAAGTTTTGATGATTGGGCACAGTGCAGGTGGGCAATTGCTCGGTGTTGTACCTAATTACCATCGGGTGGCAAAGCTTGTGGCTGTGGCAGGCTCAACAGGTTATGTCAAAGGCTTAAGCGGTCAAACCAAGTGGTTCGCTCCTGTGATGTTTAACGTATTGTTTCCATTTTCAAGCCAGTTATTTGGTTATGGCGCAAGCCGATGGATTGGTATGGGTGAAAATCTACCCAAAGCGGTTGCACGGCAGTGGCGAGAGTTCTGTAGCCAAGCGGGATATATTGAAAATGCGTTGGGGAAAAGTATTTTTCATGACTTTCATGACAAGATTCAAATTCCGATGACTGCAATCCATGCAATAGATGATGAAATTGCGACGAAAACCAATGTAGAAGACCTGTTGCGGTTATATCCGAATGCTCAAAAGAAGCGTATCGAATTGGCACCAAATGAATGGCAACATCAAGAAATTGGACACATGGCATGGTTTAAACGGAGCCACCAAAACCTATGGCCGCTTGTGCTGAAAGAATTGCAAGATCATTGACAAAATTAGCGAGGGAAATGCTTTTGTTTTGAGCAGAGTTGCTATAAAATACCGCCTTCCTTACCTGCAGGTCGTTATTGCAATGGTGCAAACGTGCCGAACAGGTGCTTAAAGAGGTTGTTATGGCTAAGTTAAAAACTCGCCGTGGTGCAGCTAAACGTTTCAAAGCGACTGCTAACGGTTTCAAGCGTAAACAAGCGTTCAAACGCCACATTTTGACCAAAAAATCTGCTAAGCGTATTCGTCAGTTGCGCGGCTGTGTAATGGTTCACGTGAGTGACGTTGCTTCAGTTCGTCGTATGTGCCCATACATCTAAGGAGATTTATAAATGGCTCGTGTAAAACGTGGTGTAGTGGCTCATCGTCGTCACAAAAAAATTCTCGCTCGTGCTAAAGGTTACTATGGTGCTCGTTCACGCGTTTATCGCGTAGCGTTCCAAGCGGTAATCAAAGCTGGTCAATACGCTTACCGTGACCGTCGTCAGAAAAAACGTCAATTCCGTGCTCTATGGATTGCGCGTATCAACGCTGGTGCTCGTCAAAACGGCTTGTCTTACAGCCGCATGATCGATGGCTTGAAAAAAGCTCAAGTGATCATCGACCGTCGCGTGTTAGCTGACATCGCTATGCATGATGCAGTTGCTTTCGCTGCTTTAGCTGAAAAAGCTAAAGGTGCTTTAGCTGCATAAGCTTAGAGATTCAAAAAAGACCGCATTTGCGGTCTTTTTTATTGGTTAAAATAATCAGAATATAAGTTCAACCTGAGTTTCTTTGGGTTCGTCTAAAATGAGAATAAACAAAATGAATGATCATGGTTTTTTAGAACAATTAATACAATCCCGACAACAAGGGAAAAAATTTAAATATCTCTGCTTTTGGGGACATACATCCAAAGATCCAAAGATTGTTGATAAAAGCTGTTTGAGCCAGTGGTATCCGAGTGCATTTGAGCTTGATGGTATTCATTATGCAACCGCAGAGCATTATATGATGGCGCAAAAAGCCAAATTATTTGCAGATGATGTGGTTTTTGAAAAAATTTTGGCATCGGGACACCCGAATCAGGCCAAAAAACTGGGTCGTTTGGTCAAAGACTACGATGAAACTGTTTGGTTGGCGCATCGTTTTGAGATTGTCGTGCAGGGAAGTATTGCTAAATTCTCTCAGCACGCTGCGCTAAAAGATTTCTTGTTGGCAACAGGTGAGCGGGTTTTGGTTGAAGCATCACTCGTTGACAAGATTTGGGGGATTGGCTTGGCACAAGACGATGAAAAAGCTGAATATCCAGAAAAATGGCAGGGTTTAAACCTACTTGGTTTTGCACTGATGCAGGCAAGAACACATTTACAGTCGATCTGATCAATTGAATGGCGCAGTTTGGAAACTGCGCCATTCAAATCTATTTATTAATCGCAATAATTTTAATGCTGACTTTCTTGCAACTTTTATCTAAGCAAAATCCTGAAAACCAAAGTTCTCCACTTTCACCAATCATGATGCCCTGTGTATTGGCGAACACATTTTCATATTTTTGCGCTTGAATCACGTTGACCAACATTGGGTCGAAAATGTCATCATAACGTTTCAGCAGCTCTTGAGCAGATTTAAAAGTGATCTTTTTACCTTCTAGATTAATTTTGATCGGGTAATGAATCATGCTTGCGACTTTGGTTTTTTCTCGTTCTTGCGTAGCGGCTTGAAAATCTTTTAGAAATTTTTGATAAGACGCATGTTCACCATACAGAAAATCAAGTCGTTGATTAACTTCATGGGTATTGTTGGCAGGTTCAGTTTGTGCCCAACTTACGATGGGTAAGCTTAATCCGATCACTAAGCTCAAACTGCTTAAAATACGGAGATTGATCTTCATGGTTTTATCCTTAATCGCCACTTAGAAAGCATTGAAAATATATATTTATAATTGTTTAAAATTAAAAAGAGGTTAATACATGAAAAAAGATGGGTCAATCCTGTAGATATTCCCATCGGATTGATATTTTAAAAACCAAAATAATATGCCAAAGCGCAAATCAAGACGGTGATGATCACTAAAGCGGCAACATTTTTATTGGAAATCTGATGCTTGTGAGGCTCTGTCGCTGTAGATTTATTCAAATTTAGATTGGCATAACTTTGAGCTTGAGGTATCGCTGCAGATGTTTCAAATGGTGTTTCAGGTTCGATGATTTTACGCTGTGCGGTCTGATAATGATTTGCGGTTTTAACAATAAATTTGCTGAATAAATCGTCCAGTTTTGTCGAGAAATGTTTTAATGCACGTTGTTCATCGACAGATGCAAAAGCTTGATTTTCTTCACTTTGAATTTTAGCCTGTTCAGCTAAATCAAGTTCAAGCGCTTCAAGTTTTAGTAATAATTCATTGCTTAGGGTTGCTTGATATTGTGCAGGGAGGAGCGCGGATTTTGCTTCAGCATCAAGATTAATCTTTTGTGGTTGAGTCAGGTTAAAGCCTGTGTAATGTTGTTCAATGAAGCGTTGTTGCAGTACATTTTGCGCATAAGTTGTGTTAAACAATTCCTGAGTCAGATATTGCTGAATGCGCTCCCATTCAGGGGCTTGTAAATCAGCCTGAATTTTTTTGTAGAGTTTGCTATTGAGCTCAAAATTCCATAACGTTTCTTGGCGAGTTGAGCTTTTCTGAGCATCTGGAATCACAAATTCCTGTTCGGTATTCAACCATTCAGCCAGTTCATTGCCAAAGACCCACGCGGTTTTTTTCTTGTCATGATGGCTGACAATAAAATGCGAATAGGGAAGTAATTCAATGTTTGGATTTGGATTTTTTTCATCGTTGAGCATGCTTGAAGCATGTAGGCTCAGGCGAGTTGCTCCCTGTTTTTTCAGATGTTCTAGCCAAATTTGAAAATGCTGGGCAAGCAAATGCTGTGACATCAAATCACGAAACGCAAAAACATGCTCATCAAAAATGGGAAGCTCTCGCCACTGTTGCACACTCAGACCATGAGACAAATATTCATTGCCATAAGTCACTAAAGTCAGTTGTTGTTTCCAAATTGGGTCGAGTGCCATAGTGTTTCTCAGTATTGCGATCACAATATCTTATACTTTTTACAAATCAGGATGGTATTAGAATTTTCATCGTGTGTAAGTCTCATCAACACGCACAAAAGCTGTTAGAATGACAAGTTTAATTTATTTTTTAACATCGATGCTTTGAGAGAAATTATGTCACTGGAAGCCCTGACCACTGAAGCGCTGGATGCAATTGCTGCAGCTCAAGATCTTGCTACACTTGACCAAGTACGAGTGCAGTTTACAGGTAAAAAGAGTCAGCTTGCAGAGCAGTCAAAATCCTTAGGGAAAATGGATCCTGAACAACGTAAAGTTGAAGGTGCAAAAATTCACGCAGTTCGTGAAGCAATCAACAATGCTTTGACTGAGCGCCAAACTGTATTACAACAACAAGCACTGAATGCTAAATTGGCCAGTGAAACTATCGACATTACCTTGCCGGGTCGTGGTCAAAGCATGGGAAGTCTTCATCCTGTGACTCAGGTTCAAGAACGTATTTGTCAGTTCTTTACCAAAGCTGGTTTTACAGTTGCAACTGGCCCAGAAGTTGAAGACGATTATCATAACTTTGAAGCACTGAACATTCCGGGGCATCACCCTGCACGTGCCATGCACGATACTTTCTATTTTGATGCATCGCATTTGCTACGTACCCATACTTCTGGTGTGCAAATCCGTACCATGGAAACGTCGCAGCCGCCGATTCGTATCGTGTGTCCCGGTCGTGTTTACCGCTGTGACTCTGACCAAACTCACTCGCCAATGTTCCATCAAATCGAAGGTTTATATGTGGCTGAAAACACCAGTTTTGCTGAATTGAAAGGCTTGTTGGTTAACTTGCTGAATGAATTCTTTGAAAAAGATTTGAAAGTGCGTTTCCGTCCATCTTACTTCCCATTCACTGAGCCAAGTGCCGAAGTAGACATTATGGATGAGCGTGGTCGTTGGTTAGAAGTGTTGGGTTGTGGCATGGTGCACCCAAATGTGCTGAGCGCAGCAGGGATTGATCCTGAAAAATATAAAGGTTTTGCCTTTGGTTTGGGTGTAGAGCGTTTTGCGATGTTGCGTTATGGCATCAATGACTTGCGTATGTTCTACCAAAATGATGTGCGTTTCTTACGCCAATTTGCTTAAAACAGATTTTTTTAAAATCCTCTCCTAGCCTCTCCTTTAAAAAAAGAGAGGGATTCCATACAAAAGAATGGAATGTTCTGACCTTGTGGAAGTTGGGCTAGTGAGGGTGAAAGATTGTAGATATATAGGTTTTTTACGAAATGAAAATTAGCGAAAATTGGTTGCGTACGTGGGTCAACCCAGCAATTGATAGCGATACATTGTCTGATCAGCTCACCATGCTGGGTTTGGAAGTCGATGAACTTGCACCTGTAGCCAAAGCATTTACGGGCGTTGTCGTTGGTGAAGTCCTGACTGTAGAACAACACCCAGATGCGGATCGTTTACGTGTGACTACTGTGAACATCGGTTCGGGCGAGCCATTGCAAATCGTATGTGGTGCGCCAAACGTGCGTGTAGGTATGAAAGCCCCTGTTGCAACTGTAGGTGCTGTCTTGCCAGGTGATTTTAAAATCAAAAAAGGCAAGCTTCGTGGCATTGAATCACATGGCATGTTGTGTGGTGCTTCAGAAATTGACCTTGAAGATAAAATTGATGGTTTGCTAGAGCTTCCTGAAGATGCCCCGATTGGTGTCAACATTCGTGAATATTTGAAACTTGATGACAATGTTATTGATATTTCAATCACGCCAAACCGTGGTGACTGTTTCAGTATTCGTGGCATTGCCCGTGAAATTGCGGTGATTAACCAGTTGGCAGTGACTCAACCTGAGATCAAGCCTGTTGCAGCAACCATTGCAGATGAAAAAGCGGTTGTTGTCACCACTCAGGGTGCACCACGTTATTTGGGTCGTGTGATTAAAAATGTTAACGTGAAAGCGGCAACTCCAGAATGGATGGAACAGGCTTTAACACGTTCAGGTGTGCGTACGCATAGCATCTTGGTCGACATCACTAATTATGTCTTGCTTGAATTGGGTCAGCCAATGCATGCGTTTGACTTGGCTAAACTTGAAGGTGCGGTACAGGTTCGTCAAGCCACAGCTCAAGAAAAACTTCAATTGTTGAATGAACAAGAAGTTGAGTTGAATGAAGATGTCATGGTCATTGCAGATGATGCAAAAACTTTGGCAATTGCAGGCATCATGGGTGGTTTGGCGTCAAGCGTGACCGATGACACTCAAGATATTTTCCTTGAAAGTGCTTTCTTTAGCCCACTTGCCATTGCAGGACGTGCGCGCCGTTTTGGTTTACATACCGATTCATCTCAGCGTTTTGAACGTGGCGTAGACTTTGAATTACCAATCTTGGCGATGAATCGTGCTTCACAATTGATTCAACAGCTTGCAGGTGGTGAATTTGGCCCTGTCACTGTGGCTGAGCAAGTAGCACTATTGCCAAAACGTGAAGCGATTGAATTGAACCAAGCTCAGGTTGATCAATTGTTGGGTTATTCTGTAGCAAGTGACTTTATTACCGATGCTTTAACGCGTCTAGGCTGTGCAGTTACAGTGAAAGCACAGGGTGAATGGTCAGTTGTACCACCATCGCATCGTTATGACATGGCGATTTACCAAGATTTGATTGAAGAAGTGGCACGTATTCACGGCTATGACAACATTCAAATCAGCTTGCCTAAAATTGATGTACAACTTGCGAAATACCAAGATCGTTTTGAATTGGCTCAATTGCGTCAAACTGTGGCGACTTTGGGTTATCAAGAAGCGATTAGTTTTAGTTTTGCTGACTTGAAACTGGAAAAACAGCTTAATCCAAATGTTCAACCGCTGGCATTGGCAAACCCAATTTCAAGCGACTTGGCTGTGATGCGTAGCACATTGTTGTCGAGCTTGATTCCTTGTGTTCAGTACAACTTGAACCGTCAGCAAAACCGTGTGCGTTTCTTCGAGCTTGGCTTGCGTTTTGATTATCAAAATGCATCTAATATTGATGAATTAAAACAAATTCCAACATTAGCGTTAATTGCGGTGGGTTCACGTACGCCAGAACAGTGGCATGTGAAAACTCAGCCAATGGATTTCTTCGACCTGAAAGGTGAGGTTGAGCAAATTCTTGCGGCTGGACGTATTAGGGTTGAATACCAACGTTCGTCTCGTGAGTGGTTACACCCAGGACAATCTGCTGAAATCGTGGTCGATGGTCAGTCAATTGGTTACTTGGGTCGTTTGCATCCATCATTGGAAAATGAGTTGGATTTAGGCACAACTTGGGTGGCTGAACTCGATCAAACGGCTATTTTGCAATCTTATGTATCTAATTTTACAGAATTATCACGTTTTCCGTCGGTTAGACGTGATATTGCGCTTTTAATTGATGATAAGATTGAGGTAAAAGAGATTCAGCAGTTAATTCAACAAACTGGTGGAGAGCTGCTTGATTCAACATGGTTGTTCGATGTCTACACTGGACAAGGTGTTGAAGATGGTAAGCGTTCGTTGGCATTTGCTCTGTTGTGGCAACATCCATCGAGAACACTAGAAGATGCTGAAATTAAGTCAGGTATGGATCACATCATTGAAGTGTTGCAAAACACTTATCAAGCAACATTGAGGGCGTCATGACAGCATTAACAAAAGCAGAAATGGCAGATCATTTGAGTGAGCTTACGAATCTAAACCGTCGTGAAGCAAAACAAATGGTTGAGCTATTCTTTGATGAAATTAGCCAAGCATTAATTGCAGGCGAACAAGTAAAACTTTCGGGGTTTGGAAACTTTGAACTACGTGACAAGCGTCAACGCCCTGGTCGTAATCCGAAAACTGGCGAAGAAATTCCGATTTCTGCACGCCGTGTAGTGACTTTCCGTGCGGGTCAAAAGTTCCGTCAACGTGTTGGAAATGAATCTGATCAAGATTAATTGAATTAATCTTGAATGAGTAAAGGGATGATTTAATCATCCCTTTATTTTTTTATAAATAATGCTGCTGTACCCAAGTCGTGCTTAGTTTCAGTTGTTCTTCTAATGATGTTTGTGTTGTATGGCAAGGATAGGATTGATCCAGTGCTTCGGTACGTAAAATCGAGCATTTCCCGAGATAGATTCAAGCGTTGAGCGAGAGCTTGCCATTTGAGTAATGTGGCGAGAATCGGCAATGGTATGCAAAAGCGAGGCGGTTGGATCTTAAGCTGCTGAGCAATTAATCTAACGGCATTGTGAAATGATAAATGCTGTGGATGTGCAAGTAAAAACTCTTGCCGATAACTGGATGGGTCTTTTAGGCATTGTGCAATACAGGCAACCACATCATCTACACTGACCCACGGTAAAATATGTTGGGCTGACCCAGGCAGTGCAAGCATTTTGCCTTGTGCAATCTGTTGAACAATCTGGGTGAATACTTGCTGCTCTGCTATTTCCCCTGTGCCAAACGCACCAATTAGCGTTGCTGGATGAATTACTGTCCAATCAAGTTGAAGTTGCTGAGCAAGGGCTAGGCTACGAAAATGCGCCTCAATTTTTGAAGCTTCATAGCTTCCTCGTTTTTTGTATATCTGTTGCCAGTTGGTTTGTAATGGGTTTATCAAGTTGACGCCACATTTTTGTAAGTGGGTTTTCAATGTCAGCATATAACCAGAAATGAGAATGATGCGTTGTAGCTGTGTGTGTTCTTTTAGCAATTGGATAAGGGCTAAACTGCCATCAACATTGGTCTTTTGAGCTTGTGTTGTAGTTAAATTCCATCCAAATAGAACACCCGTATGAATTAAGGTATCCACTTGAGCTAAATGCTGCCAATCTAAGCTAGATATTGCCAAATCTGTTTGTGATAAGTCACCCTGAATACAGCTTAAATGTGCAGTTTCACAGCCTTTCTCTTGTAGCCATCCACATAGAGCTGGCATTTGCTGTTCTGGATTGCGTAGTAGGGTAACGATATCTTGTTTTTGTTGTAGCAGCTTTAAAACGACGAATCGTCCTAAAAAGCCTGTTGCGCCTGTAACTAAAATCGCCATAATTTTTCCTGTAGGGTTGTTTTGCGATTTAACCTAAACTGTGGAGTACACTCTAAGGTCAAGAAGAATAATCATGCTGATTCATGCATTAAGTAAACGTGTTGGTCTAAGTCGAGATACACTGCGCTTTTATGAAAAATTGGGGTTAATCGAGTCCCAAAGAGCCGAGAATGGCTATCGACATTACACTGAACAAATGGTTTTTCGTTTGGAATTGATTCAGTTGGCGAAATCACTGGGATTTCAACTCAATGAAATTGCAGAACTGATTGGAATATTGTCACTACAACAACAGCTTTCGGTTGAGCAGTTACAGGAATCTTTGCAAGGCAAGTTAAAAGAGATTGATGATAAGTTGCAGCAATTACAGCGCTTAAAAGGATTGCTACAAGGTGTCTTGAGTCAACAGCTTTGTCCAATTGAATTAAACAGCTAGCAAAATTGAGCAAAAAAAAGAGAGTCGTTAGACTCTCTCTTTTTTCACTAAATTCAGAAGAATTAGTGAGCAGCTTCAGATGCAGCAGCTTCAGATGCAACTGGAGCAGCATCAGATGCAGCAGCAGTAGCTTCAGATGCAGCAGCAGTAGCTTCAGATGCAGCAGTAGTAGCTTCAGAAGCAGCAGCAGTAGCTTCAGATGCAGCAGCAGAAGCAGGAGCAGCTTCTTGAGTTTTCTTAGCACAACCAACGAAAGCTAAAGTTGTAACAACAGCAGCTGCGATAGCAATTTTTTTGAATAACATGGCATCACTCTCATAAATTAGAGACAAAAAAAACCTAAGCAAACTTGTTTGTGCTTTAATTATCCCTATACGTTCGATAGGTAACAACGCATGGAGCAAGTTTGCTGGCATGACAATATGCTATCACTGCACATATTGAATTACTACTACTGAATGAAAAAAAAACGCAAAAAAACGAGATTTTTAACCAGTTTCTTAACAGAAAATAACAATAAAAAATCAAATTACATTTAGATAAATGATGGAGTAACTATTGAAAAAAGCACAGACTTTTTTTTGATACGAAATGAATGAAAAAATGAGAAAAAATATATGCTAACAAATAAGTGAAAAGATTGTGAAGATATGTAAAGGTTGTCAACTTCAAGCCACTAAAAGCGTTAGTGGCTTGAAAATAACCGATTGAATTATTGTTTGCGCTTCATTTGCTCAAAAAAGTCATCATTGGTTTTGGTTTCTTTCATACGGTCTAACAAGAATTCCATTGCTGCTAGTTCATCCATTGGATGAAGCAGTTTACGTAAGATCCAAACTTTACGTAAATTATCTTCGCTCATTAGACGTTCTTCACGACGAGTTCCTGATTTTTTCAGGTTCATGGCAGGGAAGACGCGTTTTTCGGCAATGCGGCGATCTAGAGTAATTTCTTGGTTACCTGTACCTTTGAATTCTTCATAGATCACGTCATCCATCTTACTGCCTGTTTCAATCAATGCAGTTGAGATAATAGTCAGTGAACCACCTTCTTCAATGTTACGTGCAGCACCAAAGAAACGTTTTGGACGTTCAAGTGCATGAGCATCTACACCACCTGTCAAAACTTTGCCTGAAGATGGAATAACTGTGTTATAGGCACGTGCCAAACGTGTAATCGAATCGAGCAAAATGACGACATCTTTTTTATGCTCAACTAAACGTTTCGCTTTTTCGATCACCATTTCAGCAACTTGAACGTGACGAGCTGGAGATTCGTCAAATGTTGAAGCGACAACTTCACCACGCACGGTGCGTTCCATTTCGGTTACTTCTTCAGGGCGTTCATCAATCAGAAGGACAATCAGGAAAACTTCTGGGTTGTTACGAACAATTGACTGAGCAATGTTCTGAAGCAACATGGTTTTACCCGCTTTTGGCGGCGCGACGATAATCGAACGTTGACCTTTGCCGATTGGGGCAATTAAGTCAACAACACGAGCTGTAAGGTCTTCAGTTGTACCGTTACCAAGTTCCATGATCAATTGTTCAGTTGGAAACAATGGTGTTAAGTTCTCGAATAAAATCTTGTTACGCGAGTTTTCAGGCGTATCGTAGTTAATTTGATTAACTTTTAATAATGCAAAATAGCGTTCGCCTTCTTTGGGTGGGCGAATTGTTCCCGCGATTGTGTCGCCTGTACGTAAGTTAAAGCGACGAATTTGAGATGGGCTAACATAAATATCGTCAGGACCAGCAAGATAAGAGCCTGCTGCTGAACGTAAAAAACCAAAACCATCAGACAAAATTTCTAAAACACCATCGCCAAAGATTTCTTCACCGTTCATGGCGTGACGTTTTAAAATCGCGAAAATAATGTCTTGTTTACGGTTACGTGCCATCCCCTCAAGGCCCATAAACTCAGCAATTTTAATGAGTTCGCCAATCGGTTTTTTCTTGAGTTCAGTTAAATTCATAGGTGGTCAGTGTGTGTCGATGTAAGAACATCTAGAGTAACGATTTGGAAATAAATGCAAGAGTCAGCCGCATGCAATGAAAACTGCACAATAAACGCAGAGATCTGATTAGTTCATTGTTCGAAGATCAAAGTAAACAATTGCAGTGCCGAGCGGCGATCTTTTGTGTTGTGTTGCAAGAAAGGACTTGCTTAAGGCTTTGCCTTCCTTGAGCAATAAGAATATAAGTGACATCCAAGAAATTGTCAATTTTCCCCAAACAAAATACGCCTTTTTTTGCGTATTTTGTCGGATTTTTGCGATTAGATATTTTCGTCGATAAACGCTACTAGGCGTGAACGAGGTACAGCACCGACTTGTTGAGCAACAACTTCACCATTTTTAAACAATAGTAAAGCTGGAATGTTGCGGATGTTGTAGTTCACAGCAGTTGCTTCACAGCTCGTAACGTCAACTTTAACGACTTTTACTTTACCTTCGTATTCGCGAGATAAATCTTCTAGAACAGGAGCAATCGCTTTACAAGGACCACACCAACCTGCCCAAAAATCGACAAGTACAGGGGTTTCAGAATCTAGAACGTCAGTTTTGAAATCTGCGTCTGTGGTATTAACAAGGTTAGACATAGAAATGCTCCAATATGATCAGTTGTCAATCACTGTCTTTATTTATATTGATATATAAGTATTACACAGCTATTTTCAACATCATAGTCTGATGAATGATGCTATTTTCAAGGCTTGCCGATTTTTTGTCTAATGGAACATCACGATAGATTTTATCGATGATGGCAATAATCATGAAAATCTAGAGAAAAACTGGTGGTTCAGTGGGTAAAGCGCTTTTCAATTTGCAATGAGTGAATTACTCTAGGCAACAATTAAGTTTGATTTGTAATGCACAATGTCTGATTTTCTGATTGATGAAGAATTGCTCGCTGCAATTGATATGGGGTCAAACAGCTTTCATTTAGCGATTGCCCGTGTAGACCACGGTGAGGTGAAGAAAGTTGTTTCAATGTCGGAAAAGGTACAGCTTGCTGCTGGATTGGATGAAAATAAGAATTTAACCGAAGCCGCGCAGCAGCGTGGCTTAGCATGTCTAGCACGTTTTGTTGGTCGTTTAAGTTCGGTGCAGCCAAATCGTTTGCGAATTGTCGCAACCAATGCTTTACGCCAAGCCAAAAATGGACATGACTTTATTCAGCAAGCTGCTGAAATTTTACCTAAACCGATTGAAATTATTGCGGGTCGTGAAGAAGCACGTCTAATTTATTTAGGTGTGTCACATACTATGGCGAATGGTGGGCGTCGTCTTGTGGTCGATATTGGTGGTGGTTCGACTGAATTTATTATTGGTGAAGAATTTGAGCCACTTTATACAGAGTCCTTACAAATGGGCTGTGTGGCATTTACCAAGAAATATTTTGAAGATGGCGAAATTAATTATAAAAATTTCAATAAAGCCTTTGTGGCTGCTTGCAAAGAACTCTCAGCAATTGCCAACAGCTATAAATCTGAAGGTTGGGATACGGTTGTAGGTTCAAGCGGCACGATCAAAGCCTGTCGTCAAATTATGGTGAATATGGGCTGGAGCGATGAACAAGAAAGTGTTACGCGTGAAGGCTTGGAAAAACTCAAAGATAAATTGCTTAAATATAAGCATGTTTCTGAAATGGAGTTTGAAGGTCTAAAAGAAGATCGTCGAGCAGTTTTGCCAGCTGGGGTTGCGATTTTATATGCTGTCTTTGAAGTTTTGGACATTGACCGCTTGATGTATTCAGATGGTGCATTGCGTGAAGGTGTGATGTATGACTTGTTAGGTCGTTTCAAACATGAGGACATCCGTGATCGGAGTGTACAAGCTTTAATTGGTCGTTATAATGCAGATCCAAAACAGGCAGAACGTGTGGTAAAAACAGCACAGTTCTTGTTTGATTCTGTGGCTGATAAACTAAAATTAACCAATGAAGACAGTGACTTACTTCGTCGTTCGGCGTATTTACATGAGATTGGTTTAGCCATTAGTCACGGTGGTTATCATCGTCATGGGGCATATTTACTGCAACATTCTGACATTCCGGGCTTCTCGCAAATTGATCAAAATCATCTCTCTCATCTCGTGGCACACCATCGCCGTAAGTTGCGAAATGAAACCAAAATGGATGTTTTAAAAGTCGGTGGGCAGTCATTGGTCTATCTTTGTTTAATGCTGAGACTGGCAGTTTTACTCAATCATAGTCGTAGTGATCAGATGCTTCCTGCCATTGAATTAGAGGTCGTGGATGCGCAACAATGGCAATTAACTGTTTCTGGCGATGCGAAACAATGGCCATTACTGGTTGCCGATTTGCACGATGAGCAAGAGCAATTTAAGCATTGGGACATTGATTTGATCATTCAGTCGGAAAAATTTATCGATTAACTCGATTTGGTTAATTCAAGGATAATATTCGACCTATGAAAAATAAATCTGCTCAATCTCAAGCATGGAAAACTGTACAAATTGCACGTCATCCTGAGCGTCCACAGTTTTTAGACTATGCAAGTGAATTGTTTGATGAATTTGATACGTTGCATGGTGACCGTGTTTTCGGTGACGATGGTGCAATGATTGGTGGTTTGGCGCGCTTTGAAGGTCAACCTGTAATGGTGGTTGGTCAACATCGTGGTCGTACGACTCGTGAGCGTTTACAGCATAACTTCGGGATGTGTAATCCTGAGGGTTATCGTAAATCACAGCGTTTACTTGACCTTGCTGAGCGTTTTAACTTACCTGTATTTACCTTTATCGATACCATGGGTGCATACCCAGGTGTAGGCGCTGAAGAGCGTGGTCAAGCAGAAGCGATTGCAACAAGCCTTGCACAACTTTCTCGTTTGAAAGTACCTGTGATTGCCACTGTATTGGGTGAAGGTGGTTCTGGTGGTGCGTTGGGTATTGGCGTTGCTGACCGTGTGATCATGTTGTCACATAGTATCTATTCAGTGATTTCACCTGAAGGTTGTGCATCTATTTTGTGGAAAACTGCAGAAAAAGCAGAGCAAGCAAGTGAAGCTCTAGCATTAACTGCTGAAAAACTACAAAAAATTGGTATTGTTGAACATATCGTTGATGAAGGTGAAGGTGCACACCTAAACCCTGAACAAGTCATGGATAGCTTACGTGAAGTGCTTAAAGAGGCATTAGCGGAATTACAATCGATGGATGCTGAAGCACGATGCGAAGCTCGTTATCAACGTTTAATGAAATTTGGCAGCAACAACTTAGGTCTAGCATCTTAATAGATGCTGACCAGCATTTTTCAGATCGAAATTTTCTGATCGGATGTAGCGGCGGCATGGATTCCATGCTGCTGTTATATTTACTGCACTCGCTTTTTCCTCAGCGCGTTCGCGCTATCTATATTGACCATCAATTGCAAGAACCGAGTGCAACTTGGGCTAAAGTTGTGACAGATTTTTGTCGACAGCTTGATATAACATGTGTGGTTCAGTGTGTTGATGTAGCTTCGGGTAATCTTGAGCAACAAGCGCGCAATGCGCGTTACGCAGCATTTTTACAGCATAAGCAACCCAATGAAGTTTTAGTACTGGCCCATCATCAGCAGGATCAGGCTGAAACGGTCTTATTGCGCTTGTTGTCTGGTGCAGGTGTTGGCGGTTTGGCGGCAATGCGCCGAGTTGATATTCGTGATGATTTGACCATTTGGCGTCCTTTACTTGATCTTCCTCGTGAGCAGATTGAACAGTGGACACATGATTTACAGTTGAGTTATGTGACTGATCCAACCAATGCAGACCCACATTATGATCGGGCATGGTGTCGAACAGAACTGTGGGAGGTCTTACAACAACGCTTCCCTCAGATGCAATCTGCGCTGGCACGTAATGCTCAACTCATGCAAGATGCGGATGATATTTTGCAAGACGTAGTTCAGCAGGATTGGAAAAAGTGTGGGGATGGCTCTCATTTAAGCTTGAGTGTATTAGCGCAATTAACTACGGCACGACAACGACAGTTATTGTCTGTATGGATGAAAGGTGAACTGACTTATCGTCCAAGTTTGGATGCTGTGGAGCGTTTGCAACGTGAAGTCATTCAGTCAAAAGCCGATGCTCAAGCCTGTTTGTATATCAAGCCTTATTATTATGTTCGTTTTCAGAACGTGATCTATCGCTTAACAGCACAGGAATATTTGTGTAAGCAAACTGATCATCTTCCCATGCAGCAAACAATTACGTTGCATAAACACCAACCTATAGTGCTTGTTTCGGGGCAATATCAGTATGCGGAATGTGAATATGGTTTGTCTGCTGAATTGCTGAATACGACTTGCTTGCTGCATATGCGTCAAGGTGGAGAAAAGGTACATTTGCAGGGACGAGTTGGCGCATGGCCGCTGAAAAAGGCATTACAAGATGCACAAATTTTTCCTTGGTTACGTCATCGAGTGCAAATTTTGCTAAAAGATGATGTTATTCTAGGAGTATTTACCCCTCAAGGGTTTTGGCTTGCACAGTCGCGTTATTGTCAGTATGGCGGATGGCAGCCGAAACTTATTCATGAGCACTAAAAACATTGTTGAGTATGAGCATGAACAGCGCTTTAAATTGCAATATCAGTTTTATTGGTGGCGGAAATATGGCTCAAGCCTTGATTGGCGGGCTAATTTCACGCGGACTTTCAGAAAGTCAAATTCAAGTTGCAGATCCTGTTGAGCAAATTCGCTCAATTTTACAGGAAAAAAATATCGGTGTTTTTACTGATAATGCAAAAGCGATTGAAAATGCAGATGTTGTTGTTCTGGCAGTGAAGCCTCAAGTGCTGGCAAGCGTACTGCAACCATTACAGGGTTTATTTACAGATAAGCTGATTATTTCGATTGTTGCGGGTGTTACGATTGATACGATTGCAGCTTTGACAGGCACACAGCGTATTGTGCGTGTGATGCCGAATACACCCGCATTGGTACAAACAGGAGCACATGGCATGTATGCCGATGCTTCCGTCAGTCAGGAAGACCGCAATCTAACCACAAAGATTTTAGCTGCAACAGGTTTGGGGCTTTGGGTGAATACTGAAGCACAGATTGATGCGGTTACGGCTGTATCTGGTTCTGGACCTGCATACTTTTTCTATTTGATGGAAAGTATGATTCGTGCAGGTAAAAACTTGGGTTTAGATGAAAAAGTTGCGACAGCATTGACCTTACAAACAGCGTTAGGCGCAGCACAAATGGCTATTAGTAGTGACAAAACACCTGCTGAATTGCGTAAAAATGTGACTTCACCTAATGGTACAACGCAGGCAGCACTAGAAGTCTTTGATCGTGCGCAGATTTCACAAAATGTGCAGGCAGCTTTAGCTGCTGCTCAGAAACGCAGTCAAGAACTCGCTCAAGAACTCAGTGACAGTATTAAGAAATAAAGGTAGGAAAAGTAGCCGATGGGAATGACTTCGACGCTATTTGGTATTTTGATGAATGTCGCAATCTTGCTGGTATTCTTGAGATTCTTAATGCAATTAGCGATGGTAACGCCATATAACCCTGTAGTGTTATCTACGTTTAAAGCCACTAAAGCTGTAGATATATTCAGTCGTATTTTCCCCAATTTAGCAAAAGGGCGAGTAAATTCGGCTGCGTTGGTTTTATTGGTTATTTTATATTTGCTCAAGATTGTAGGAAGTGCATATTTGGCAGGGATATTGCCACACGGTGCATTGCATCTAGTGGTTTTGACTTTTATTACCATGATTCAAGATTTAATTACATTCTGCCGTTATTTAATTTTTGCCACGATTATTTTGGGGTGGGTGAGTTTATTTACTCAATCTAACTCACCTTATATTGAGGTGGTGAATGAGTTGGCAGAACCGTTACTTGCACCATTCCGTCGTATTTTACCCAATATGGGAATGATTGACTTATCTCCAATTTTAGCATTTTTGGCATTATATGTAGCTGAAGTGTTGATGAGTGAAGTTGCTAGAACATTATTGATTGGTCTATAAATCGAAATTTTAAAAAAACCAGCAAAGTTGCTGGTTTTTTTTATGGGTGTGAATACAGATCAGACCTGATCGTTGACATTAAGGTCTTTGGTTTCTCGAATACATAAAAATGCCAGTAAAGAGAGAATCGCAGCGGCAGATAAGTAATAACCTACTGTTGCTAAGCCATAATTTTTTGCTAGTTCCGTCGCAATCAGAGGGGCAAATGATGCACCTAAAATGCCAGCTAAATTGAACGTTAGTGCTGAGCCTGTATAGCGTACCGAAATTGGAAATTGTTCAGAAAGTACGGTTCCAATTGGACCATAGGTGAGCCCCATGATGCTTAAGCCGATACATAAAAAGATGAATACGGCAAACAAGCTTCCTGAAGCAAGTAACGGCGCAAAGAAAATACCAAACACAGCCGCAATAAGACAAACAGTAATTGATGTTGTTTTGCGTCCGAATTTTTCAGCCAAGATCGCAGAGAGTGGGATTGTCCCTGCAAAGCAAAGTGTTGCAAAAAGCTGAATCTCAAGAAATTGATTACGTGAGTAGCCAAGCTCGTTTGTTCCCCACTGTAAGGCAAAAACAGTGGTCAGATAGAACACCACAAAAGTACAAATCGCTGCAATTGTTCCTAAAATAAGGGACTTGAAATGTTTGGTAAAGACTTCTTTGACAGGAATGTTGACTTCTTTTTGCTTGTCCAAAACTTTTTGAAAAGCAGGAGTTTCATGTAATTTCAGACGGATGTATAAGCCAACGATCACTAAAATCGAGCTTGAAATAAACGGAATCCGCCAACCCCACTGCATGAAAGCTTCATTCGACATACAGGTACTCAGCAGTAAAAATGTGCCTGTCGCTAAAATAAAACCAACGGGTGCACCAAGCTGTGGGAACATGCCATACCAAGCACGTTTGCCTTCAGGGGCATTTTCTGTTGCCAGTAAAACTGCACCACTCCATTCACCGCCTAAGCCTAGTCCTTGACCTAAGCGACACAAAGCAAGCAATAAGGGGGCAATTAATCCAATTTGCGCATAGGTTGGAAGTAGCCCAATACATACGGTCGATAAACCCATAGTTAATAATGCTGCTACAAGCGTGGCTTTTCGCCCAATACGATCACCTAAATGCCCAAAGACGGCTGCACCAATTGGGCGTGCGATAAAAGCAATTGCAAAAGTCGCAAGTGATTGAATCGTCGCTACGCCTTTATCTCCTGCTGGGAAAAACAGATGAGGAAAGATAATGACCGCAGCCGTTGCGTAAATATAAAAATCAAAAAATTCAATGGTTGTACCCACTAGACTCGCAAGTAACACACGAGTTTTAGAATTGACAGGTACCGCCTGATTTTCTAATGTTGTTGAATTCGATGACGCCATAATTAAACCTTGACCTAAAAACAGAGATGTTTAACAGCGTAATCTTTTTAAAAAAAAGCATAGTTTTTTAAAAAAAATACGGAGCACACCACACTTTTAAGCAGGGTTACTACGAATAAAAGACAGGTGTTAAGAAAAAGCGTACAGATAAACAGCCAAGAAATGTGATCCTGCGCCGATCAGTACAAAAATATGCCAAATAACATGGGTATATCTTACCTTTTTTAGGGCATAAAACAATGCACCTACCGTGTAGGCGAGACCACCGATGACTAATAGTCGAAGACAGCCTTGTGGGAGATACTGTTGCATATCATCCATCATCAGCACAGCAAACCATCCCATTAATAAGTAGGCTGCCAAGGAAATTTTGGCAAAACGGTGTGCAAAACAAAGTTTAAACACAGTACCCATCGCGGCAATCACCCATAATGCGATCAGTAAATAATGTGCTTTGGCAGTCGGAATATTTAAATATAAAAAAGGTGTGTAAGTCCCTGCAATTAAATAATAAATAGCAGTGTGATCGAGCTTTTTATACCAATGACGTTTTGCTTCAGTTTTAGCCCAATGATATAGGGTCGAGCAAGCCAGCATCATCATCAGGCTAAAAGCATAAACCCATAAACTGAACCATTCACTGGCTGCTAGAAAGGAACTTTTGTAGAGCAATAACGCACTGGCAATCATTGCAATAACAGCACCGATTCCATGAGTAATAACATTGAAGCGTTCTTCTGTGGAATCATAAGTGGTGATTTGAGGCATGCTTAAAATTGAACTTTTATTAAAAATACACTTGTATATTAATTCAATTTTGCATTTAAGGTAAGAACAATTAAAATGGATTTGTAAATTTCTTTAGGTTGTGATTATGTCCACACTGACTCAGCGTTCTGAACAGGAACAACAATGGCTTGCCCAATTACAGACAGCATTTAATGATCATCAGTTTCAGCGTTTGGTATTGAGTCAGTATCAGGGTGAAATTGCCGAGTTGGATAAAATCAGTTTTCGGGTTGTCGAGATTCAGCAACAGCAAAAATTGAGTGCGGTATATCAGTATAAAACTCAAGATGTCACCAAGAATTATGATTTTGCAGAAGCATATGCCTGTGTTGAATCGCTTCTTTCAAATTGTAAACAAGCCAATTTGTTCATCGACGGTGAGGAGCTGCAACTGAAAAGAACCAAGAAGAAAGTGATTTTAACGCGCAGTCAAAATAAACAAGTTGCAGCGGCACAACACACGCATAACCGAGAAAAGCAGCGCTATATCGATCAAGATGGTGCATATTTGCAAGATTTAGGTATTACCGATCAGAAAGCTCAGCTTGTGCCAAGCATGGCAAGAAAATGGAAGCAAATTAATAAATTTATTGAAATTTTTTCGAATGCGATTGAGCAGATTACCCCTCAAGATCGTGCGCTACATGTGGTTGATTTTGGCTCTGGAAAAGGGTATCTGACCTTTGCGATGTATGATTATTTGCTCAAGCAAGGACTGCAACCCAAAATCACAGGGGTAGAGCTGCGCGATAACTTAGTCGAGTTTTGCCAGAAAGTGGCTGACAAAAATCACTTTGATCAGCTTGAATTTTTTCAGGGAGATGTCCGTAGTTATCAACCTGAACATTTAGATATGATGATCGCATTACATGCCTGTGATATTGCGACTGATTTTGCGATTCATTGTGGTATTCGCCTGAACGCCTCAGTGATTATGTGCGCGCCATGTTGTCATAAAGAGTTGCGCCCACAACTCAAAAGTCCTGAAGTATTAAAACCGATGTTGCAATATGGCATTCATCAGGCACAGCAATCTGAAATGCTGACCGATAGCATTCGCGCATTATTGCTCGAAGCCTATGGTTATGAAACCAAAGTCTTTGAGTTTGTTGCGTTAGAGCACACCAGTAAAAATAAGATGATTTTGGCGGTCAGACGTAAAGAAGTGACAGAACCTGATACGAAAATCATGGCGCAGATTGAAGCACTGAAACAGATGTATGGGATTCAGCAGCAGAGTTTACAACGCTTGCTAGAAAATGAGTTGGTCGACCAAGATCGTGCAGGCTGTCGCTGCTAATCATTCAGTAGTATTTTTGATTTTGTCAATCTCAGGTATTGCGCCTGAGATTGAGTGCTGAAATTAAAGTGAACCATGAAGCTGACGATATAAGCCAGGTGTTACGCCTGTCCACTTCTTGAAAGCACGGTGGAAAGTACTGGTTTCACTAAAGCCGACTTGCTGAGCAACATCTTCAAGCGTCAGGCTAGGTTGTAACAGCAAGTGAATTGCAGCATCGCGACGTAATGCATCTTTGACGCCCTGATAGCTTTTGCCCTCAGAAGCCAAGCGGCGACGCAAAGTTTGTGGTGAAAGATAAAGCATAGAAGCCACATCGTTGAGCGTTGGCATTTCTTCGCCAATATGACTTTTTAGCACATCACGAATACGTGTGGTCAATGAATTGATATTTTTAAATTTCACTAGAAGTTGGGCGGGTGCAACTTTTAAGAATTCTTCCAAACTTGCTTCATCTTGACGAATCGGTAAATCGAGATAATCAGCAGCAAAGGTGATTTCAGTCCGTGATGTATTAAATTGCATCAATGGCGCAAAAAATAATGCGTCATACTCTTCGGCTTGTTCAGGACGTGGATATTCAAAATTCACACGTTCCAAAGAAATACGGCGGTCAATTAGCCAAGATGCTAAACCATGCCAAATCATGAGCATGCTTTCTGTCATGAAGTGGTCAGGGTCAAGTTCACGAGGAATCAGTGGAACAAGACGGGCTTCATGTTTATCGCGTTCAATCGCAATAAACCAGTCATCACGGAATAAGCGATAGAATTGTTCTGAAAGTTCAAGTGCTTGTCCTAAAGTTTTGGCATGAATGACCAATTGGCACATCATGGCAAAAGTACCTAAACGACGCTGTTCAGTTGAGAAACCGGCATGTTCATCTTGGGTCACCATCCACAGCATTTGAATAAAACGCGTGTACTGTTCAGGTGAAACGCGCGCTTTAGGTTGTTTGAGTAATTCAGCTTCGATGCCGACATGTGAAAGGAGAGTTTCGACATCCATGCCCAGTCTTTTCACACCAGTCAAAGCTGCATTCACGAAATGGATACTAATCGTGTCGCGGCTGACATTGATTCCTTCAATCGCTTTGATATTCACAAATAATTGACCTAAAAGAAGATAAAAAATTATTAAGGCAATTTACATAGTCTGTAAAGGGGAATCTATTTTACTTGCTGCGAATTAACGCTGAAATGGCGGAATATGACATTGTTTTTGGCTTAATTTGTAGATTGGACGCGATTCATGACATCTAATTGGAAACCATATTTTGCATAAAACCTGATCAATATGTTTGGTATTTTTAAATATGATAAATACGAGCTAAAATAGTGCATTATTTTATAGTAATTATTTTTTTAGAAAATTCAAAAAATAATTATCAAAAAATAAACAATTGATTTTTATTGATGTTTAAAAATAATTAAATTTTTTAAGTATTTAAATTATGAATATTCATTGAACAATCTCATGATTAGAGAGCGATAACAAAAGCTTCAACATTTTTTACAAAAATAATAGTATCCTACCACCTTTGATTAACAACTTAGAGTTTAAGTGTTGCGTAGCTTTGCTTTTATTTCACAAGTATCCATGTGCTCTCTCATGGTTTTTCTTGCAGCTCAGTCACATGCGGCTGATGCTTTTAGCGCAGACAGTCCATATATGTTGGGGGACTGGAATGGTCAACGGACGGCTTTAAAGGAACAGGGATATGACTTCTCTTTGGATTATACAGGAGAGTTAGCCAACGTACTTGATTCAAAAAATACCTCAAGTCACGGTACAGAATATGCAGGTCAGGTGAGTTTGGGCGCTCATCTGGATTTGAACAAAATTTTAGGTTGGCAAGACACAGAAGCCCAAATTACAGTGACTGAACGTCATGGTCGTGATTTGAGCCATACCTCTGATGCTTTACGCGGACAATTAAGTTCAGTTCAAGAAGTATGGGGACGTGGACAAACTTGGCGTCTAACTGATTTTTGGATTAAGAAAAAATTCTTTGACCAAAAGCTAGACATCAAAGTGGGTCGTTTTGGTGAGGGTGAGGAATTCAATAGCTTTGCTTGTGACTTCCAAAACCTTGCGCTGTGTGGCGCTCAAATGGGTAAATGGGCTGGTGATCAGTGGTATGACTGGCCTGTAAGCCAATGGGCTGTGCGAGTGAAGTATAACTTGCAGCCTAACCTTTTTGTGCAAGTTGGTGCATTTGAGCACAACGATGAGAATCTGCATCGTAACAAAGGCTTTAACTTAGGCACTGACGGCTCTGATGGTGCTTTGATTCCTGCTGAGATCGTGTGGCAGCCAAAATTGACTGCACAAAATCTTCCTGGTGAATATCGTCTGGGTTATTTGTATAGCACAGTCAATAAATCATCAAATGGCACAGCAATTGACCACAAGCAAGGTGGTTGGATTTCAGTGAAACAACAATTAACAGCACATCAAGGTGATGTTAGTCGTGGCTTAACCGTATGGGCTAACGTGACAGAATTTGATCATGATTCAGGTAATCCCGATGACGGTCAAGTATCTAATATGCAAAACCTTGCAGTAAGCTATACAGGCTTAATGGATGCTCGTCCTAAAGATGAAATTGCACTGGGTGTTGCACGAATTCATAAGCGTGCCGAAGGCTTCAGTAATGAATACAATGCTGAATTGTACTACGGTATTCATGCAACCAATTGGCTGACTGTTCGACCAAATATTCAATATGTTCGCCATGTCGGCGCACTTAATAATGGCAATAACGCTTGGGTGGGTGGGATTAAGTTTATCACCGCATTCTAATTTTCTTTTCAATTCTTTATTGCACTGCAAGCGCTCAATTTTGTGCAAAATATGAACAAAATTGAGCTTTGCATTTACATTGCAGTGTGTTCTTGTTTAATCAAAAGATCATCGTTTCTGGGTTAAAGCAAATGCCTTGGGCTTTTGTGTTTCTAAAGCATTTGTTTTGGCGCAGACTTGAAAAACTCCGAGGTGTGTTTATGAGTCAACCCTCACAACGTTCAGGGTTTCAAATCTTTATGGCAATTGTGATTGCCCTGATTGGTTTAATTCTTCTGGCTGGCGGTGCATATGCTGCATTCTTGGGCGCTTCTATTTACTATGTGATTGCAGGTCTGGTTTTACTGGTTTCTGCAATTTTATTATTACGTAATTCTGCGGTTTCGTTACTGGTTTATGCCGCTCTTATGCTTGCCACCACGATTTGGGGGCTATGGGAAGTGGGTTCTGACTTCTGGGCATTGGTACCGCGCTATGACATCTTAGGTGTAATCGGTATTTTATTGCTGTTCCCTGCGGCAACGCGCGGCATTCAGTCCGTAAAATCGAGTCGTATTGCATTGGGTTCAACCCTTGTACTTGCCATTTTAGTGATGGCGTATTCGATCTTTAATGATCCACAAGAAATTAACGGTACGATTACCAATCAGCAACCTGCGAAAGCACAAGCGGTTTCAGGTGTTGCTGAAAGTGACTGGCCTGCATATGGTCGTACGCAGAGTGGTGTTCGTTATTCTCCATTGACGCAAATTAATGACAAAACAGTCAAAAATTTACAAGTGGCATGGACATTCCGTACAGGTGATTTGAAAACGGGTAATGACTCGGGTGAAACCACCAATCAGGTGACGCCAATCAAAATTGGCAATAACATGTACATGTGTACCACACACCAGTTCTTGATCGCACTTGATCCTGCAACAGGTAAAGAAAAATGGCGCTTCGATCCAAAATTACAAACCAATCCAAGCTTTCAGCATTTGACTTGCCGTGGCGTGTCTTATTTTGATGCCAACAATACTCAAGGTTTTTCAGCAAGTTTGCAGCATAAAACTTCAAGTTCAGCGCAATGCCCGCGTAAAGTTTTCTTGCCAGTCAACGATGGTCGTTTAATTGCAATCAATGCAGACAACGGTCAACGCTGTACTGACTTTGGCAACAATGGTGAAGTGAATCTTCAAGCTAATATGCCATACGCTTATGCAGGCGGTTATAACCCAACTTCACCTCCAGTTGTGACAGGAACTACGGTTATCATTGCGGGTTCTGTGACGGATAACTACTCAAACAAAGAGCCGTCAGGTGTGATTCGTGGTTACGATGTCAATACAGGTAAATTGTTGTGGGCATTTGATACGGGTGCACAAGATCCAAATGCATTACCAGGTCAAAATACAAACTTTGTGAATAACTCACCAAATGCGTGGGCACCACTGGCTTATGATGCGAAACTGGATATTGTCTATATTCCAACAGGTGTAGGTACGCCAGATATTTGGGGTGGTGACCGTAATGAGTTGAAAGAGCGTTATGCAAACTCAATGTTGGCGGTGAATGCAACCACAGGTAAATTGATTTGGCACTTCCAGACCACACATCACGATTTGTGGGATATGGACGTACCATCTCAGCCATCACTTGCGGATGTGAAAACCAAAGATGGTCAAATAGTTCCAGCGATTTATGTGTTAACCAAAACAGGTAATGTATTCGTCTTGGATCGCCGTACAGGTAAAGCGATTGTACCGATTCATGAACGTGCTGTACCTCAGTCAGTTGAACATGGTCCACAAACTCAAGGCGAACGTTATTCTGCTACCCAACCATTCTCTGATCTCGATTTAGCACCACAAGCGAAATTGACAGATAAAGACATGTGGGGTGCAACCATGTTTGACCAGTTGATGTGTCGTATCGAATTCAAGAAATTGAATTACAATGGTATTTATACACCACCATCTGTGAATGGCACATTGGTATTCCCTGGTAACTTGGGTGTGTTCGAATGGGGTGGTATGTCTGTCAACCAAGATCGTCAGGTTGCAGTCATGAACCCGATTGGTCTACCGTTTATCAGCCGTTTGATTCCTGAAAATCCAAACCGTAAAGAAACAGCTAAAGGTGCAGGGACTGAACAAGGTGTTCAACCAATGTATGGTGTGCCTTATGGTGTTGAAATCAAAGCCTTCTTGTCACCAATTGGTTTACCTTGTAAGCAGCCTTCATGGGGTTATGTTGCAGGTGTGGACTTAAATACCCATCAAGTGGTTTGGAAAAAACGGATTGGTACGATTCGTGACAGCTTGCCAAAATTGTTCCAGTTACCAGCACTGAAAATTGGTGTACCTGGTTTGGGTGGTTCAATTTCAACTGCAGGTAACGTGATGTTTGTTGCTGCAACTCAAGACAACTATATCCGTGCTTACAATGTGAGTAACGGGGATAAGCTGTGGGAAGCACGTTTACCTGCAGGTGGACAGGCAACACCGATGACCTATGAAATCAATGGTAAACAATACCTTGTGATTATGGCAGGCGGTCATGGCTCATTTGGTACCAAGATGGGCGACTACCTTGTGGCTTATGCCTTACCTGATACAAAATAATCAGTATTACTGATTCATGATGATTTTAAAATGCTCACTTCGGTGGGCATTTTTTGTATTTGCAGCGATTCCTTTGTAAAAAAGTAGGGAAAAAGTAGGCGAAGTTGATCCGTTAAATTTGTTAAAAAATAGAAGAACTTGCTTTAAGTATATTTTTATATTTATCAATGTTTTACTAAAATTTGATCTTTAAGGTCAGATAACTGCACTGAATTACCCACGTAATATAAGTGCTGGGTCATAATAGAAGGACGTAACAAATGGCTTATGCTACAGTCAATCCATATACTGGTGAAACCTTAAAAACTTTTGCAACTGCAAGCAAGGAAGAAGTGCTTGGCGCGATTGATCAAGCGTATACAACCTTTTTGGCTTGGAAAGAAACCAGTTTTGAACAACGTGCTGCAATTTTAAATAAAGCAGCCAGTATTTTGCGCAACGAAACCGATAAATATGCAAAATACTTAACTCTTGAAATGGGTAAGCTATTTACTGAAGCGAAGCTTGAAACCATCTTGTCGGCTGAAATTTTAGAATATTATGCAAAGCATGCCGAAAAATTATTAGCACCAGAACAACTCCCAACGGATGCACAAGGCGTTGAAGCAACCCTATACCATGAGCCGCAAGGTGTATTGCTTGCGGTTGAGCCGTGGAATTTCCCGTTCTATCAAATCGCACGGATCATTGCGCCACAACTGTCAGCAGGTAACACGATTCTGTTAAAACACGCGTCAAATGTGCCACAAAGTGCCAACGTGTTTGAAGAATTGATGCTTGAAGCAGGTTTGCCTCAAGGTGCATTTAAAAACTTATATTTGGCGCATGAACATACTGCGGTGATTCTCAACGATCGCCGTGTTTGTGGCGTGGCGTTAACTGGTTCTGAAGCTGCGGGTGCAATCGTAGCAGCAGAAGCAGGTAAAGCGCTGAAAAAATCTACTTTAGAGTTGGGTGGTGCAGATGCCTTTGTGGTACTTGAAGATGCTGACCTACAAAAAACTGTAGATTGGGCGGTGATGGGTCGTCACTGGAACGCAGGTCAGGTCTGTGTATCGTCTAAACGTTTGATTGTGGTTGATGCGATTTATGACCAGTTCTTGGTGTTGTATAAAGAAGGTGTAGCAAAACTCAAAGCAGGCGATCCAATGGATCCTGAAACTACACTTGCGCCATTGTCTTCACAAAAAGCAGCGGATGACTTGAAAAAACAAGTTGAGCAAGCGATTGCGGCAGGTGCTGAAGTTGAACTGATTGGTGCGCCAGTTCCAGAACAGGGTGCATTCTTCCAGCCGCTTCTGATGACTAACTTACATGAAAACAATGAAGCACGTCATTGGGAATTTTTTGGCCCAGTAACACAGTTGTACCGTGCTAAAGATGAAGCAGATGCAATCCGTATTGCCAACGACACGCCATTCGGTTTAGGTGGTTCGGTATTTACTCAAGACCATGCGCGTGGTGTTGAAGTTGCAAAACAAATCTATACGGGCATGGTATTCATTAACCACCCAACTATGGTGAAAGCAGACTTACCATTTGGTGGTGTTGCACACTCTGGCTATGGTCGTGAGTTGATTGGTCTAGGCATTAAAGAATTTGTAAATCATAAACTTGTGGGCGTTGCAGACATTGATGCACCATTCTAAATAGCCTTGAAATACACGCTGTAAAAAGAGCTGATCTCGTCTGAGGTCAGCTTTTTTATTGCTGAAAACGCTTTATCAGTAAAACCGCTATTAAATATGTAAAAAAAACATTTTGTTGATGAATTAAAGCCCTTTATGCTATGGCAGTTAAATTGAACTTACTAGCTGAACGCCATGTATTTATACACTGATTTCGATCAGCAACTGGTGAATGAACGAGTTGCACAATTCCGTGATCAAACAGAACGTTACCTTGCGGGAAAACTGACCGAAGACGAATATCGTCCACTACGTCTGCAAAATGGTTTATACGTACAGCGTTATGCGCCAATGTTACGTATTGCCGTGCCTTATGGTCTGATGAACTCGAAGCAACTGCGCAAAATCGCAGAGATTGCCAAAGAATACGACCGTGGTTATGCACACGTATCGACTCGTCAAAATATCCAGTTAAACTGGCCTGCACTGGTTGATGTACCAGATATCTTGACTGAGTTGGCAACTGTTCAAATGCATGCCATCCAGACTTCAGGTAACTGTATTCGTAACACCACAACCGACCAATATGCGGGTGTTGTGGCAGGGGAAATTGCAGACCCACGCCCAACCTGTGAATTGATTCGTCAGTGGAGTACATTCCACCCTGAATTTGCATTCTTGCCACGTAAGTTCAAAATTGCAGTGTCTGCACTTGAAGAAAAAGACCGTGCTGCAACGTCATTCCATGATATTGGTGTTTATATCGTGAAAAATGAAGCAGGCGAAATCGGCTATAAAATCAAAGTTGGTGGTGGCTTAGGTCGTACACCTGTGATTGGTAGTGTGATTCGTGAATTCTTGCCACGTGAAGATTTGATTGCATATTTAGATGCGGTACTTCGTGTTTATAACTTGCATGGTCGCCGTGACAACAAATATAAAGCACGTATCAAAATCTTGGTTAAAGCGATGACGCCTGAAGTCTTTGCTGAAAAAGTTGAAGCTGAGTTTGCGCATACGCGTGAGCCACTGAAAATTCAACCTGAATTCTTGGCAAAAATGGATGCTGTGTTTACACCATTTGACTACCAAGATTTGCCTGACGAAGATTTCACTGAAATTTTTGCACAATATCCAAAATTCAAACAATGGTTCAACGTCAATACCAATGCACATAAAGTGCAAGGTTATCGTATTGTGACCATTAACTTGAAACGTGCAGGCGTTGCACCTGGTGATATGACTACAGAAGAAATGCATTTTATTGCAGATCTAGCTGATCAATATACCTTTGGTGAATTACGTACGACGCATGAGCAAAATATTTCTCTCGCTGACGTGCCACAAAAAGATTTGTTTGTATTGTGGCAAGCTTTGGAAAATGCTGACATGGCACGCGCACATATTGGTTATATTACCGATATTATTTGCTGTCCAGGTGGTGATTTCTGTTCATTGGCAAATGCAAAATCAATTCCAATTTCAGAAGCGATTACCCGCCGTTTTGAAGACTTAGATACAGTCTATAACTTGGGTCATTTAGACTTAAATATTTCAGGTTGTATGAATGCGTGTGGTCACCACCACGTGGGCAATATCGGGATTTTGGGTGTTGATAAAAAAGGTGCAGAGTTCTACCAAATTACTTTGGGCGGTAACTCAGACCATGATGCTTCAATTGGTGACATCTTAGGGCCATCATTTGCAGCCGATGTTGTCCCTGATATTGTGGAAGAAATTTTGAATACTTATCTTGACCTACGTCAAGAAGGCGAAGAGTTTATTGAAACTTACCGCCGTGTGGGAATTCAACCATTTAAGGAGCGTGCATATGCTTAATTTAGCCTTACCTGTGCTATTTAAAGATGGCACGATTCAGGACAACAGTTATCAAGCGATTGCTGAAGATGGTTCAGTGCCACAAGGTGATGTGGTTTTGACCACAGCGCAGTTAGATCAACTTAGCCAAGTACAAGGCAAAAAAGCGTTGTATATTACGGTCGATGATTCTCCTGAAACGCATAGCTATCCATTAGATCAGCTCGACACAATTTTTGTTGAATTTGCTGGTTTTAATGATGGTCGTGGTTATTCATTTGCTGCATTGTTACGTCGCCAAGGTTATCAAGGTGAATTGCGTGCAGTCGGTGATATTTTTAAAGATGTCTTGAACTACTTAAAACGTTCAGGATTCGATAGTTTTGTCGTGAAAGAAGGGAAGGATATTCAAGAAGCTGCGGCTGGCTTGAAAGACTTTACCAACCCATACCAAATTTCAACAGCAGTTCCGCAATCGGGTTATCAAACTGGGGCTTAATTGCTGAAATCAAAAAGCTGGATTCGTTCCAGCTTTTTTTATTCTTAGATTTTTAAGTTGATGATGGTGCATGAGTTTAGAGTAGATGTAGAAAAATACCCAGATGGTGATCAATATGAATGGACTGCTCGTTTTGTTGTGGTCTTTTCTCATCAGTTTATGGTTTTTTATTGTTTGTATATTATTTGGTGCATAGCCAAATGAGGACACGTCTTAACAACTGGTCATGATTTCATTTCGTGGGATGCCTGTTGAACCTAAAATGATTTTATTATGCTGTGCATCGTGAGTACTGCAATAATAAAAACTTCCCATAGAGCCTCGTGGTAAACCAGTGTCACCGCGAAATATAATACGAGGTATATTTAGGCTGCCTTGCCAACGTAAATTCCCATAACGTAGCTGAGTAGAATAGCGACTTAGGATACGTTCATCTTGTTCTAAATTACGATTTTGATTGATATCCAAAAATGAGATGAAGCCTGTTTCCCAAGCAGAATCGCTACAGCTATTTAGATCTTCGCTTGAGCAAATCACAACATTACTACGATATAAAACTGCATTATTTTTTGCTTGTTGTAGATGCATGCGTAATTTAACCGCGATCAATTGAGATTCTTGTCGTGCTTGGAATGTATTATAGAAAGGAAGTGCAGAAATCAAGATGATGCTAATAATTAAGATGACAATAATTAACTCAATTAATGTTAGTCCTTTGTGGTGTTGAGTCACAACAAGTTCCTTTTTTAAAGCATTGTTATTTAATAAATAATTTGTATTTTTATATATTTTGTAAAAATATAGTAGTTTATATACTTGATTTGTTAATAAAAGTTGAGCGAAATTTTACTGAAATGCAACGGAAATTGTAAACAAATTTATCAATAATGCCGAGCATGAATTTAGTAACTGATTCTCTTCAATTTCTACATCGGTTTAAACCTAAATTGTAAGATATACGGTTGATCAGGTGTATGAACGTTTTAGGTTGAAATTAAAGTCATTATTCCTTTGGAGGATATCCATGAAATTAAATCGTATTGCACTCGCTACATTGCTTGCTGCTTCTCCATTTGTTGCAGCAAATGCTGGTGTAACCGTTACGCCATTGTTACTTGGTTATACATTCCAAGATACTCAACATAATAATGGAAATGATCATTTACTTAACTCAAAAGCTGGCCAAGGCGAAATGCAAGACGATTTAGCTGTCGGCGCAGCATTGGGTGTTGAATTAACACCATGGTTAAGCTTTGAAGCTGAATACCTTCAAGTGAAAGGTGATGTTGACGGTGTTACAGGCGCTCCGGGTGCTGAATACAAACAAAAACAAATCAATGGTAACTTTATTGCGACCTCTGATTTGATCACTAAAAACTATGACAGCAAAATCAAACCTTATGTATTGGTTGGTGCTGGTCATTATAAATATGACTTTACAGATGTTCCTCGTGGTACACGTGGTAATTCAGAAGCAGGTACGCTTGCAAACGCAGGTGTAGGTGCATTTTGGCGTTTAAATGATGCATTGTCACTTCGTACTGAAGCACGTGCAACTTATAACATCGATGAAGACTTCTGGAACTATACTGCACTTGCTGGTTTGAACGTTGTGATTGGTGGTCACTTGAAACCTGCTGCTCCAGTTGTTGATGTACAGCCTGTAACACCACCACCTGTTGTTGAGCCTCAACCACAACCTCAACAGTTGACTGAAGACTTGAACATGGAACTTCGCGTGTTCTTTGATACCAACAAGTCAAACATCAAACCACAATACAAACCTGAAATTGCAAAAGTTGCAGAGAAACTTTCTGAGTATCCAAATGCAACAGCGCGTATTGAAGGTCACACAGACAACACTGGTCCACGTAAGTTAAATGAACGTTTATCTTTAGCACGTGCAAACTCTGTTAAATCTGCACTTGTAAATGAATACAACGTAGATGCATCACGTTTGAGTACTCAAGGTTTTGCATGGGATCAACCGATCGCTGACAACAATACAAAAGAAGGTCGTGCAATGAACCGTCGTGTATTTGCAGCGATCACTGGTAGTCGTACTGTAATTGCTCAGCCTACAGCTCCAGCAGCTCAATAATTTGAGTTGATGTGAAAAAAGCGGCTCATCAGAGCTAATGCCAGTCAGTTAAGCAAAAAAATGCAAATTGCTGTAAAAATGAGTGTATGCAAATACACTCATTTTTTTTATGAATTTATCACATCATTTAGATTTAACACTCCAACAAACATTACCCTCACTCTCACATTTCAATGAACTCATTGATTTAAATTGGATCGAAGCTTGTTTAAAAGAAACAGGCAAGGCATCTATCCGAAAGAGAAAACTCCCTGCTGAACATGTGGTATGGCTGGTGATTGGTCTTGCCCTATTTCGAGATCAACCCATTTGGTATGTTGTTCAACAGTTGCAACTTGTCTTTGGTACAACGCAATATTGTGTTCCCAGTGCATCTGT